>NZ_JBFYGN010000001.1:0-331020 GCF_041079535.1 Comamonas guangdongensis
CGGAGCGAAGAAAATTTTGGTGGGCCCTGAGTGATTCGAACACTCGACCAACGGATTAAGAGTCCGCTGCTCTACCAACTGAGCTAAGAGCCCGCCGGAGTAAACCGGAGGATGGCTCCGAAGCGATCGGAGCGAAGAAAATTTTGGTGGGCCCTGAGTGATTCGAACACTCGACCAACGGATTAAGAGTCCGCTGCTCTACCAGCTGAGCTAAGAGCCCCACACCACGCATGCGCTGCAAGCGAGACCGCAATTATGCGTCATTTCTGAATGCCTCGCAGCAAAACACGGGATTTTTTCAGTTCGATGTGTTGCGGCGCTGCAGTTCCACGAACAGGCCCGCCTGATCCAGATCCCCGAGCCCGTGCTCGACGCCGTCCGCATACAGCTGCCCCAGCAGGGCGGTAATGGGCGCGTCAAAGCCGATTTCCCCGGCGGTCGCCATGGCATTGCGCATGTCCTTGAGCTGCACCGTCATGCGGCCGCGCGGCGCAAAGTCGTGTTGCACCATGCGCTGGCCATGCACCTGCAGGATGCGGCTGTCGGCAAAGCCGCCCGAGATGGCTTCGCGCACCTTGGCCGGGTCGGCGCCGCCGCGCTCGGCCAGCAGCAGGGCCTCGGCCACGGCGCCTATGGTGATGCCCACGATCATCTGATTGGCGAGCTTGGTCAGCTGGCCCGTGCCATGTGGCCCCACATGGGTGGCGCGGCCCAGGGCCGCGAACAAGGGCAGGGCGCGCGCGAAGTCGGCAGCCTCGCCGCCGGCCATGATGGCCAGCGTGCCGGCCTCGGCACCCAAGGTACCGCCCGAGACGGGCGCGTCGAGATGCTGCACGCCCAGCGCCAGCAGCCGATCCGCATGCTCGCGCGCCTCGCGCGGCTGGATCGAGGCCATGTCGATGAACAGCGAGCCCTTGGGCATGGCGGCGGCCACGCCCAGCTTGAACAGCACCTCGCCCACGATGGCGCCGTTCTCGAGCAGGCTTACCGCAAAGTCCACGCCGCACACCGCGTCGGCGGCCTGGTCGTGGATGGTGACGCCGTCGGCGGCCAGGGGCTCGGCCTTGGCGCGCGTGCGGTTCCAGGCGTGGACTTCATGGCCGGCCTGGGCCAGGCGGCGCGCCATGGGCAGGCCCATCATGCCGGTGCCCAGAACCGCGATTTTCATTCCAGTGCTCATTGCCTTGCCTTCCTTGGATCTCTTGTATGAATGCACACATGCTAAGGCCTATTGCCGGCCGCAATCGCAGGCTGGGGCACAGATCAGTTGTGCCTGAAGCGGACGGAACCGGAGTCGGAAACAGCAAGGGCAGCCTAAGCTGCCCTTGATGCTTTTTTTGGAGGTTCACCTTCGCGCCGGTGAGAGCGCTTTGCGCGCTTACATCAGCAGGTGTTCGCCCTGGTTTTCGCCGCCCAGGATCACGTAGTTGACCTTGCGGATGTCCATGAGCTTCTTGCCGCCCGAGTAGCTGATGGAGGACTGCACGTCCTGCTGCATCTCGATCAGGGTTTCGGCCAGCGTGCCCTTGACGGGCTCCAGGATGCGCTTGCCTTCCACATGCTTGTACTCGCCCTTGTTGAAGTCCGAGGCCGAGCCGTAGTACTCCTTGTACAGCTGGCCGTCCACTTCCACGGTCTGGCCCGGCGATTCCTCGTGGCCCGCGAACAGCGAACCTATCATCACCATGGTGGCGCCGAAGCGCACGCTCTTGGCGATGTCGCCATGGCTGCGTATGCCCCCGTCGGCAATGATGGGCTTGGTGGCCACGCGAGCGCACCACTTGAGCGCCGACAGCTGCCAGCCGCCCGTGCCGAAGCCGGTCTTGAGCTTGGTGATGCAGACCTTGCCCGGGCCGATACCGACCTTGGTCGCGTCGGCGCCCCAGTTTTCCAGATCAATCACGGCTTCGGGTGTGCCCACGTTGCCGGCGATCACGAAGGCAGCAGGGATCTTGGCCTTCAGATACTCGATCATGTTCTTGACGCTGTCGGCATGGCCGTGGGCGATGTCGATGGTGATGTATTCGGGGCAGATGCCGTCGGCCACAAAGCGGTCCACGATTTCGTAGTCAGGCTTTTTCACGCCCAGCGAGATCGAGGCGTACAGTCCCTTGGACTGCATCTCCTTGGTGAAAGCCACGTTGTCGATGTCGAAACGGTGCATCACATAGAAGTAGCCGTTCTGTGCGAGATAGGTACAGATCTTCTCGTCCACCACCGTTTTCATGTTGGCGGGAACGACCGGCAGTTTGAAGCTGCGGCCGCCCAGCTGCACGCTGGTGTCACATTCCGAGCGGCTTTCCACGCGGCACTTGCGGGGCAGCAAAAGAATGTTGTCGTAGTCGAAGATTTCCATGGTTCCAAGCTCCGGAAAGGTCACGGCGGGAATCTCACCCGCCTCAATTTTCGAGGATAGGCGCTTGGCTTGGAGACCGGCTTTTTGCAGCGCTGGCTGGCAGCGGGCAAAAAAAACCGGACCTCAAAAAACTTGGGCCCGGTGATTGATTGTACCCCTGCCGCAATCCTGCTACCCAGCAGGGTGATTGCGGCAGGGGTACCTAAATGGATTCAGGGCCGCCATGTGCCGCGGCAGCCGGCAGCGCTGGTTCGGCGGGCTCGGCCTGGTGCTCGCTGGCCAGCAGCATGTACATGGCCGGCACCACGAACAGGGTGAACAGGGTGCCTATCGACAGGCCCGTGAAAATGACCAGGCCCATCGCCTGGCGGCCGGCCGCACCGGCGCCCGAGGCGATCACCAGCGGCACCACGCCGAACACCATGGCGGCGGTCGTCATCAGGATAGGCCGCAGGCGCAGCGACGTGGCTTGCTGGATGGCCTCGAGCTTGCCCAGGCCGCGCTTGCGCGCCTGGTTGGCAACCTCGACGATCAGGATGCCGTGCTTGCTGATCAGGCCCATCAAGGTCACCAGCCCGACCTCGGTGTAGATGTTCATCGACGCAAAGCCGAGGAAGATGAAGATCAACGCGCCGAACAGCGCCAGCGGCACCGACACCAGGATCACCGTGGGATCGCGGAAGCTCTCGAACTGCGCGGCCAGCGCCAGGAACACGATGATCACCGCAAACATCATCGTCACCAGAAAGCCGCCCGATTCCTGCATGAACTGGCGCGACTGGCCTGCGTAGTCGACGGTGTAGCCGCTAGGAGCCACTTCCTTCACGGTGTTGCGCATGAACTCCAGCACCTCGCCCTGCGAGGCGCCCGACACTCCCGATATCGTGGCCGAGTTGAGCTGCTGGAAGCGTGTGATGGACTCGGGAACCACGTCGTAGCGGATGCTGGCCACGGTGTTCGCCGGGATCATGCTGCCGCTGGGCGTGCGGATATAGAAATTGAGCACTTCCGCCGGGTTGAGTCGGTCCACCTGCAGCACCTGCGGAATCACCTTGTACGAGCGGCCGGCGATGGAGAAGTAGTTGACATAGCCGCCGCCCAGCGCCGCGCCGAGGGCGGCGCCCACATCCTGCTGCGTCATGCCCAGCGCGGCGATCTTGTCGCGATCGACCACCACGGTGGCCTGTGGCTTGTCGATCTTGAGGTCGGCATCGACGAAGTAGAACATGTTCGACGCCCGCGCCTTGTCCAGCACCTGCTGCACCACCGAGTTGAGGTTTTCGAACGGCTCGGTGGTGGTGACGATGAACTGCACCGGCAGGCCGGATGACCCCGGCAACGCCGGGAACTGGAACGCTGCCACGCGCGCGCCGGCGATCTGGTTCCACTGCGCCTGCAGGTCCTGCTGGATCTGATGGGCGCTGCGGCTGCGCTGGTCCCAGGTTTTCAGCAGCACGCCGCCTATGCCCTGATTCACCGTCGGCACGCCGGTGATCTGGAACATCTGTTTGTATTCAGGGAGGGATTTCCCGACCTTGAAGGCATGCTCGGCATAGGTCTGCATCTGGTCGGCGGTGGCCGTGGGCGGGCCGACGATCTGCGCCAGAACCAGGCCCTGGTCCTCCTCGGGCGCCAGTTCGGACTTGGACATCTTGAACATCACGCCCAGCAGGCAAAACAGGATGAAGGCCATCACGATCAGCACCGGGTAGGTCAGGAGCAGGCTGTGCAGCAGGCGCTGGTAGCCGTGGCGCAGCTTCTCGAAAATCCGGTCTATGGCCTGTGCCAAGCGGCCGCTGTCCTGCGAGGGCCTGAAGAAGCGCGAGCACATCATGGGCGACAGCGTCAGCGCGACCACGCCCGACACCGCCACCGCCGAGGCCAGCGTGAACGCGAATTCGGTGAACAGCGCGCCGGTCAGTCCGCCCTGAAAGCCTATAGGCACGTACACCGCGATCAGCACCACCGTCATCGCCAGGATGGGGCTGCCGAGCTCGCGCGCCGCCAGCAGCGCCGCCTCCAGCGGTGGCCGGCCTTCCTCCTTCATGTGGCGGTCCACGTTTTCGACCACGATGATCGCATCGTCCACCACCAGCCCGATGGCCAGCACCAGGGCGAGCAGGGTCAGCAGGTTGATCGAGTAGCCCAGCATCAGCATCATGAAGAAGGTGCCGATCAGCGACAGGGGCATGGCGATCACCGGTACCACCACGGCGCGCAGGCTGCCTAGGAACAGGAAGATCACCACCGTGACGATCGCCAGCGCCTCGGCCAGCGTCTTCACCACTTCGAAGATCGAGGTGTTGATGAAATCGGTCGAGTCGTAGACGATCTCGCCGACCAGGCCGGTCGGCAGCTGGGAGCGGATGTCCGGGAACGCCTCGCGCACGCGCTTGGCCACGTCGAGGATGTTGGCCTCGGGCGCGACCTTGATGCCGATGAAGACCGAGCGCACGCCGCTGAATGCCACGTTGAAGTCGTAGTTCTCGGAGCCCAGCGTGACGGTGGCCACGTCCTCGAGCCGCACGATCGCATCGCCGTTTTGCTTGACCGCGAGCTTCTTGAATTCGTCCACCGAATGCAGGTCGGTGCCGGCGGTCAGCGGCACCGTCACCATCTGGCCCTTGGTCGCGCCCAGTGCAGCCAGGAAGTTGTTGGCGGCCAGCGCCTGGCTCACGTCGGCAGCGGTGACGCCATGCGCGGCAAGCTTGCCGGCATCGAGCCAGGCGCGCAGTGCAAACTGGCGTGCGCCGAGCAGTTCGGCGGTCTGCACGCCCTGGATGGAGTCGAGCTTGGGTTTGACCGCGCGCGACAGGAAGTCGGTGACGTTGTTGGTCGGCAGCGTGTCGCTGTAGAAGCCCATGTACATCGCGTCGGTGGTCTGGCCGGTGGCGACCGTCAGCACGGGGGTCTGCGCCTGCGCGGGCAGCTGGTTCTTGACCGAGTTGACCTGGCTGCTGATCTCGGTCAGCGCGCGGTTGCCGTCGTAGTTCAGGCGCAGCGTGGCGGTGATGACCGAGACGCCGCTGGCGCTCGACGACGCCAGGTAGTCTATGCCTTGGGCCTGGGCGATCGCCGATTCCAGCGGCTGGGTGATGAAGCCGGCCACGGTCTGGGCGTCGGCGCCGTAGTAGGTGGTGGAGATCGTGACCACCGCATTCTGCGTTCTCGGGAACTGGTTGACCGGCAGGCCAAAGAGCGAGCGCAGCCCCAGCACCACCAGCAGCAGGCTGACCACCATGGCCAGTACCGGCCGGCGAATGAAGATGTCGGTGAATTTCATGGTCGGGCCTTCACCGTTCCTGCGGGCTGGGGTTGGCGCTGTTGGCCGGCTGCACCTTGTTGTCGACCACGACCGGCGTGCCGTTCTTGAGCTTGAGCTGGCCGCTGGTGACGACCTCCTGGCCTTCCTCTATGCCCTTCAGGATGGCGACCTGGTCGCCGCGCGTCTCTCCGGTGGTCACGAACACCTGCTGCGCCACCAGCGCGCCTGCGGGCGGGGCGCTCTTCTCCTCCTTGCCGCCCGGCGCGGGCTGGGCCTCGGCCGGCTTCAAGATGAACACGGTCGCGCCGTAGGGGTTGTAGGTGATCGCGGTCTGCGGCAGCGTGAGGTGGCGCTGCTTTTCGCCGACGTCGACGCTGGCGCGCGCGAACATTCCGGGCAGCAGCCGGAGCTGCGGGTTGGCGATCGTGGCCTGGAGCAGCACGTTGCGTGTGCTCGGGTCGACCTTGGGGTTGATGGATGTGATCTTGCCGGCGAACACTTCATCGGCGAAGGCATCGGTCGCCACGTTCACGACCTGGCCTGCGGAGAGTCCGGCGATCTGCTTTTGCGGGGCCGAGAAGTTGGCGTAGATCGGGTCTATAGTCTGCAGCGTGACGATGGTGTCGCCCGGGTTCAGGTATTGGCCAGGATTGACCGTGGTGATACCCAGCCGCCCCGAGAACGGTGCGCGTATGGTTTTCTTGGCCACGAGTGCTTGCTGCTGGGCCACCAGCGCGCGGCGGCTCTTGAGATCGGCCAGGTCGTTGTCGACCTGGGCCTGGCTGATGGCCTGGCCCGCGAGCTGCGCCTGATCACGCTTGAGCGTGAGGGCCGACAGCTCGGCCGCGGCCTGCAGCGAATTGAGCTGGGCCAGGTCGGAGTCGGCGTTGAGCTGCACCAGCAGATCTCCGGCCTTCACATCCTGACCCGACCTGAAGTGCAGGCTGCGCACCAGGCCTGCGATCTCGGTCGTCACGTCGACACCGCGCACCGCGACCAGGGTGCCGACCGAGGCGATCTGGGGCTGCCATTCCAGCGTTTGGGCCTTGATGGTCGAGACGGTCTGCGGCCCCGGCTTGGGCGAGCTGGCGATGAGGCCGCGGATGTGCAGGAAAAAGCCCAGCGCCAGCACGGCCACCAGCACCAGCAGGCCCCCGATCATGATGAGCATCCGCTTGGTCATGAGATCCCCTGTTGCGTTATTGGGTTGTTTGCTCCGTCAGCGCACCGGCGCCAGGGCAGGGCGCTGCGTGACGGCCGCCGTGCCGGGTTGCGAGGTGTCGGCCAGGGCCGGCGCGTTCCACCAGCCGCCGCCCAGCGCCTGGAACAGTGCGGCCGTGTCGGCGTAGCGCGCCGCCTGGGCCTGCACCAGGCCGATCCGGGTTTGCTGGTAGGTGCGCTGGGCGTCGAGCAGTTGCAGGTAGCTCGCCGCACCCAGCTTGTATTGCTCGTTCGTCAACGCCAGCGCTTCGCGCGCCAGCGCTTCGGTCTGTGCCTGGGTGCTCAGCGCCTGGGCATCGGACTCGATCGCGCGCAGCGCATCGGCCACGTTTTGGAAGGCGCCCAGCACCGTCGCCTGGTATTGGGCCTGGGCCTGGTCGTAGGCGGCCACGGCCGCCCGCTTCTTGGCGCTCAGCGCGCCGCCGTTGAAGATGGGCTGGGTCAGGCCCGCGGCCAGGCTCCAGATCGTGGCCGCCCCCGTGAACAGTTGGCTGGCTAGGCTGCTGCTGGTGCCGTAGCCGGCGCTCAGGTTGAGTTGCGGGTATTGCGCCGCGGTCGCCACGCCGACCTGCGCGCTGGCTTCGTGCAGCAGCGCCTCGTTGGCGCGGATATCGGGGCGCTGGCGCACCAGCGAGGACGGCAGGCTGAGCGGCAGCTCCTGCGGCAGCTGCAGCGAGTCGAGCTCGAATTCGGGCAGGCCCAGCTCGCTCGGCGGCTTGCCGGCGTAGACCGATAGCTGGTGCCGCGTCTGTGCCAGCGCTTTTTCGAGCGGCGGGACGGTCGCGCGCGTCTGCGTGACCTGGGTGCGCTGCGCCAGTACCGCCGAGCGCGCCACGGCGCCGGCGTTGAACTGCAGGTTCACCACCGAGAGCTGCTTTTCCTGCAGCGCCAGCACCTCGCGCGTGGCCTGCAGCTGCGCGCGCAGCGAGGCCTCGCGGATCGCCGTGGTGACAAGGTTGGATGTCAGCGCCAGATAGCTTGCCTCGACCTGGAAGCGCTGGTAGTCGACGGCGGCCGCCAGGCCTTCGAGCGCGCGTCGGTTGCCGCCGAACAGGTCCAGCGTGTAGCCCACATTGACCGAGGCGTTGTACAGGTTGAAGTCGGCCACGCCTGCGCTGGTGTTGGTGTTCGCGCGCTCCCGCTGCGCGCCCAGTTGCAGCCCGACGTTCGGGTATTGCAGCGCGCCGGTCTGGGCATTGAGCGTTTCCTGAGCTTGGCGCAATGCCGCCTGCGCGGCTGCGAGGTTCGGGCTTTGCGCAAGCGCCGCACGGATCAACTGGTCCAGCGCGTCCGAATGGAACAGCGACCACCACTGTGCCGGAATGTCCCGTCCCGGCAGCAGGCGCTGCGCTGCGCCCCCGGTGCCCGGCGCCGACACGGTCTCTTGCACCACCGGCGTGGGCGTGTAGGAATTGTCGGTCACTGCGGCCGGCAGCTCGGGCGATGTGAAGTCGGGTCCGACCGCGCAGCCGCCGAGCAGCACGGCGGCTGCAAGGCCCAGCCGCAGGCTGGCGGGCGCGGCCGCCGCTGCGGGAATGGCATGGCTGTCGGCTCTGGACATGGCGATCCTCTGCGAGAGTGACATGGCGAATCCACCCTGCCCGATCCCCGTCCTGTCGCCACCCGAGCAATGCGTCTGCGATGCAGCAAGGAGAAAGGCCAGAGGCCTATGGTAATTCCTAACCACACAAACTGCGCAAGCAGGCCTAGTTTCTACAATGTAAGGATGTTCCCTCTAGACCTGCTTTCCGGCAGTGCGCCGGTGCCTGACGCCGCACATGCTTCTCCCTTGCTGGCCCATTTGAATGAAGAACAGTTGGCGGCCGTCACCCTGCCGGCGGGGCACGCGCTCATCCTGGCCGGTGCGGGCTCGGGCAAGACCCGGGTGCTGACCACGCGCATCGCCTGGCTGCTGCAGACCGGCCAGGCCACGCCGGGCTCCATCATGGCCGTGACCTTCACCAACAAGGCTGCCAAGGAGATGCTGGCGCGCCTGTCGGCCATGCTGCCCTATAACGTGCGCGGCATGTGGATAGGCACGTTCCACGGCCTGTGCAACCGCATGCTGCGCGCCCATTACCAGGCGGCCGGGCTGCCGCAGGCCTTCCAGATTCTCGACACCCAGGACCAGCTCTCGGCCATCAAGCGGCTGTGCAAGCAGTTCAATGTGGACGACGAGCGTTTTCCGCCCAAGCAGCTGATGTATTTCATCGCCGGTTGCAAGGAGGAGGGCAAGCGCCCCGGCGATATCGAGGCCATAGACCCCGACACGAAGAAGAAGGTCGAGATCTACCAGCTTTACGAGGAGCAGTGCCGGCGCGAAGGCGTGGTGGACTTCGGCGAGCTGATGCTGCGCAGCTACGAGCTGCTGCGTGACGATGTGCATCTGCGCCAGCATTACCAGCGCCGCTTCCAGCATATTTTGGTGGACGAGTTCCAGGACACCAACAAGCTGCAGTACCAGTGGCTCAAGCAGCTGGCGGGCAACGAGGTCGGCGGCCGCTATGCGTCCAGCTCCAGCGTGATTGCCGTGGGCGACGACGACCAGAGCATCTATGCCTTCCGCGGCGCGCGCGTGGGCAATATGGCTGATTTCATCCGCGAGTTCGAGGTCAGGCAGCAGATCAAGCTGGAGCAGAACTACCGCAGCTACAGCAATATCCTGGACTGCGCCAATGCGCTGATCAGCCACAACAGCAATCGCTTGGGCAAGAATCTGCGCACCACCCAGGGCCCGGGCGAGCCCGTGCGCATCTACGAAGCGCCCAGCGACCTGGCCGAAGCCTCGTGGATGGTCGACGAGATCAAGCAGCTGGTGAAGAACGACGGCTTCACGCGCCAGGAAATCGCCGTGCTCTATCGCAGCAATGCGCAAAGCCGGGTGATCGAATCGGCGCTGTTCAATGCCGCCATTCCCTATCGCGTCTATGGCGGGCTGCGCTTTTTCGAGCGTGCCGAAATCAAGCATGCGCTGGCCTATCTGCGCCTCTTGGAGAACCCGCACGATGACACCAGCTTCATGCGCGTGGTGAACTTCCCCGCGCGCGGCATAGGCGCGCGCACCATCGAGCTGCTGCAGGATGCGGCGCGCAGCAGCGGTTGCTCGCTCAGCGATGCCGTCACGGCCGTGGGCGGCTCGGCCGGCACCAAGCTGCAGGGCTTTGTGGCGCAGATCGATGTGCTGCGCGAGCAGACCCAAGGGCGGACGCTGCGCGAGATCATCGAGACCGTGGAAGAGCAAAGCGGGCTGATCGAGCATTACCGCAATGAAAAAGAAGGAGCGGACCGCATAGAGAACCTGCAGGAGCTGGTGACGGCGGCCGAGAGCTTCGTCACCCAGGAAGGCTTTGGCCGAGACGCCGTGGCGCTGCCGCTGGACGAGCAGCAGGGCGCATCGCTGCTGAACCAGTCGCCGGTGAGCCAGGGGCTGGACTCGAATCTGCCGCTGCTCGACGAGGCGCTCAAGCCGCCCGTGGGCACGGTGGCCTCCATGGTCAACGCCGATACCGGCGAGACCCTGTCGCCGCTGCAGGCCTTTCTGGTGCATGCGGCGCTTGAAGCCGGCGACAACCAGGCCCAGGCTGGGCAGGACGCGGTACAGCTGATGACCGTGCATGCGAGCAAGGGCCTGGAGTTCGACGCCGTGTTCATCGGCGGCGTGGAGGAGGGGCTGTTTCCGCACGAGAACGCCATGATGGACCGCGGTGGCCTCGAGGAAGAGCGTCGCCTGGCCTATGTGGCCATCACGCGTGCGCGCCAGCGTCTGTACCTCAGCCATTCGCAGACCCGCATGCTGCATGGTCAGACGCGCTACAACGTCAAGAGCCGCTTCTTCGACGAACTGCCCGAGGAGGCGCTCAAGTGGATCACGCCCAGGCAAAGCGGTTTTGGCACGTTTGCTCCTAATTCGGGTGCTTATGGCGCTTATGGAGCAAAGGGTTCGGAGCAGTTCGGCTCGAACTCTGGCTGGGGTGGCAAGTCCGAGGTCTTTGCCAGCCCGCCCGTGCCCCAGCAGAAAGCCCAGCCTTCCCATGGCATCAAGGCCGGACTCAAAGTGTTCCACAACAAATTCGGCGAGGGCAAGGTGCTGGCCGTCGAAGGCACGGGCGACGATGCGCGTGCCCAGGTCAGCTTTGGCCGCCACGGCACCAAATGGCTGGCGCTGTCCATCGCCAAGCTCACCGTGGTGGATTGAGTCCCGGGCTTGCCTGGCGAGCCCGTCGATCAAGAGCCGTTTGCGCATGCAGCAAACGGCTCTTGCATAGGGGGTGCCGGATCCGGTCCTGGCTTGAGCCAAGAAAAAGCCCCGGCAGGCCGGGGCTGGGAATCAGAACTCCGGGGCCGGTGGCTCCGACGGTCCGGCCTGGTCGGTCACCTCGTCGGGCGGGCTGAAGCAGTCGCGGAAGGTGAAGACGATGGAGGTAAAGAACATGGCTGCGAGCATCAGCGCCGTGGCCACCATGATGCCGCCGGCCACGCTGCCGATCAGCGCGGCCAGAATGCCGGTGACCATGGCCAGCAGCATGCCGCAGGCCAGAAACACGCCCATCCAGCACAGGCCGAAGACGATGTAGGCGCCGATATTGCGCATGCAGGCCACAAAGCTGAAGAACAGCGATTTGACGGGGCTGATGTTGTGCCAGTGGATCAGCGCCGGCGCATGCCAGAAGGCCAGCGACAGCGGCAGGTAGAGGAACATGCTCAGCCACATGGCAGACTGGAAGTCGGGATCCTCGGCCAGCTCGCGCGACATCGGGGTCTGGCCCAGGTAGACGCTGGCAAACGTGCCGCCGTCGATGATGCTGGAGGCGCCGATGATGAGCAGAAAGCCCGCGGCGTAGAGGCCGCCCAGCATCAGCATGGAGTGCAGATGCTGGCTGCCGGAGCGGAAGGCCACCAGAAGCAAGGCCGGACTGGGCTTGCGGCCATGGGCGGCCTCCGAGGCCGCGACCATCATGGTCAGCGAGACGCAGGGCAGCAGGGCCAGGGCGATGACGGGACCGATAAGGGGCAGGGCGGTGATCAGCGACATGCTGGCCATGCCCAGAAAGAACAGGGCAGCCAGGGCCAGCGGCTGGCTCTTGAAAGTGCGCAGGCCGAGCTGTACCCACTGCAAGCCAGTACGGGCGGGAACGATTTGAAGTTTCATTGAGGAGGCTGGAATACTCTTGCCAAGTGTTGCAAAAGCCGCTTCTGCACTGTACCCGAGTCGGCCCGGCGGGGCCATCAATAGCCCCGTGCAGATATGCAACTTGGCGACGGCGGCAGCGGCTCAGTCCAGTGCCAGAGGATGGGCGATGCGCTGGCTCAGCACGCGCTCGAAGTGCGTGGGGTCGTGGGGCTGGAGCAGCGAGGCTTCGCGCGGCAGGTGGAAGTCCCAGAGGCGGGAAATCCAGAAACGCAGGGCGCCGGCGCGCAGCTGGGCATTGAGCAGCTCTCTCTCGGCCGCGCTCAGCGGGCGCACGGCCTGGTAGGCCGCGAGCATGGCCTTGGCACGCGCGGCGTCGTGGGCACCTGTTGCGTGATCGATACACCAGTCGTTCAGGCACACGGCCAGGTCGAACAGCCAGGTGTCGATGCCCGCGAAGTAGAAGTCGAAGAAGCCGGTAAGCCTGTCGCCCTCGAACATCACGTTGTCGCGGAACAGGTCCGCATGCACCGGGCCGCGCGGCAGGGCCGCATAGGCGGGCGAGGCCGCCACATGGTTCTGGTAGGCGAGTTCGGCACGCAGCAGGTCGGCGGCCGCGGCGTCCAGATAGGGCAGGACCACGGGCACGGTCTCGTTCCACCAGGGCAGGCCGCGTAGATTGGGCTGGCTGCGGTCGTAATCCTGTCCGGCCAGGTGCATGCGCGCCAGCATGTCGCCCACGGCGGCGCAGTGCACGGGGGTGGGGGCCAGCTCGCTCCTGCCGGCCAGGCGGTTGACGATGGCCGCCGGCTTGCCGCAGACGCGCAGCAGAATGTCGCCGCTGCGGGTTTCGGCCTGCGGGTCGGGCACGGGAATGCCGGCCTGGGCCAGGTGCTTCATCAGATACAAATAGAACGGCAGTTGTTCGGCGCTCAGGCGTTCGAATAGCGTGAGCACCCATTCACCCTGGTCGGTAGTCAGAAAGTAATTGGTGTTTTCAATGCCGCCCTGAATACCCCGCAGTTCTTTCAAGGCGCCAAGGGACATGCGGCGCAGCAGCTCGCGCGCATCTTTTTCAGAGACTTCGGTGAAAACAGCCATGATGCAAAGAGCCGGTCTGCGACCGGCCGGGACTAACGGTTTGGGGTTCTATATGCAACAGGGCAGTGCTCCTAAGCACTGCCCTGTCAGGGATGGTCTGGCGCGCGGCGCCTTAAAACTTGATCAGGTTCCAGACACGCGTGCCCGTGGTGTCGTTGTTGTTATTGTCGCGGTTGCGCGCGGCGCGGGCGCCGTCGTTGGACTGCACCTCGTACTCGGGCATGGTGCCCACCTTGGGCTGCACGGTGATGCTCTTGGTCTGGCCGCCGACACGGGTTTCATCCACGCGGCTGCCGGCGTCTTCCACATGGATATGTTCTATCCGCTGATTGTGTTTGCCGGTGGCCGCAGAGTTGTCCTCTCGGCCCTGGGGCGCGGGGACCGCGACAGGAGCCTCGGGGGCAGGAGTGGTGGTCTGGGCCAGAACGGATCCGGCGGCCAGGCTCAGGAGGATGAAAAGTGGTGCAGCGCGCATAAGGGGATTGTAGTGGCGCGTGCACAATCTTGGTATGAGCAATTCCAAGACATTGGTGCTGGTGGACGGCTCCAGCTATCTCTACCGCGCCTACCATGCCATGCCCGACCTGCGGGCCGTTCCGGGCGACCCGGCGAGTCCGGCCACGGGGGCCATACGCGGCATGGTGAACATGATGCAGGCGCTGCGCAAGGAGGTGCCGGCCGATTACGCGGTCTGCGTGTTCGATGCCTCGGGCCCGACCTTCCGCGACGAGCTGTACGCCGAATACAAGGCCACGCGCTCGCCCATGCCAGACGACCTGCGCAGCCAGATCGCGCCCATCCACGAAGTGGTGCGGCTGCTGGGCTGGGAGGTGGTGGCCGTGCCCGGCGTGGAGGCCGACGATGTGATCGCCACGCTGGCGCAGACCGCGGCCGCCCAGGGCATTGATGTCATCGTCTCCAGCGGCGACAAGGACCTGAGCCAGCTGGTGGGTGAGCGTGTGACCATCATCGACACCATGAACGGCAAAAAGCGCGACATCGCCGGGGTGACGGCGGAGTTCGGCGTGCCGCCGGCGCTGATGATCGACTACCAGGCCCTGGTCGGCGACACCGTGGACAATGTGCCGGGCGTGACCAAGGTGGGCCCCAAGACCGCCGCCAAATGGTTGGAGGAATACGGTTCGCTGGATAATTTGATAGCTAATGCCGCAAGCATCAAGGGCGTTGCGGGCCAGAACCTGCGCGATGCCGTCGCCAGCGGTCAGCTGGCGCTGAGCCGCCAGCTGGTGACCATGAAGACCGATTGCGATCTGTCCGGCTATATCGGCGGCCTGCCGCAGCTCGACGCCGTGACCCTGGCCGAGCCCGACAATGCGGCGCTTGCGCCTTTCTATGAAAAATACGGCTTCAAGGGCCTGGCACGGACGGCCGCAGCGGCCAGCCCCGAGGCCGCGCCCCAGAAGGCGGCAGAGGCCCAGGGCGGCCTGTTCGACGCCGAAGACGCTGAGACCACCGAGATCGCTGTCGCGGCCCAGCAGCGCGATGTGGTCTACCACACCATTCTGGACGAGGCCGAGCTGGACGCCTGGCTGGCCAGGATCGACGCGGCCGAGCTGACGGCTCTGGACACCGAAACCGACTCGCTGGACGAGATGGTGGCGCAGATCGTCGGCATTTCCTTCAGCGTGCAGGTGGGCGAGGCGGCCTATATCCCGTTGCGTCACGAAGGACTGGAGGCGCCGGAGCAGCTGGACATGGCTCGGGTGCTGGCCAAGCTCAAGCCCTGGCTGGAAGATGCTGGCAAGAAGAAGCTGGGCCAGCATGTGAAGTACGACCAGCATGTGTTTGCCAACCACGGCATCACGGTGCGCGGCTATGCGCACGACACCATGCTGCAGTCCTATGTGCTCGAAGTGCACCGCCCGCACAATCTGACGAGTCTCGCGCTGCGCCATGTGAACCGCACCGGCATCAGCTACGAGGACCTGTGCGGCAAGGGCAAGAACCAGATTCCGTTTGCCCATGTGGCCGTCGAGAAAGCCGCGGCCTACAGCTGCGAGGACTCGGACCAGACCCTGGACGTGCATGGCGTGCTCTGGCCGCAGATCCAGGCCCATCCCGGCCTGCTGCATATCTACGAGCTGGAGATCCAGACCAGCGAAGCGCTGTTCCGCATGGAGCGCAACGGCGTGCGCATCGACGCGGGCGAGCTGGCGCGCCAGAGCAACGACCTGGGGGCGCGCATTCTGCAGCTGGAGAACGAGGCCTACGAGATCGCGGGCCAGCAGTTCAATCTCTCCAGCCCCAAGCAGCTGGGCGAAATCTTCTTCGACAAGCTGGGCCTGCCCGTGGTGAAGAAAACCGCCACCGGTGCGCGCAGCACCGATGAGGAGGTGCTGGAGAAGCTGGCCGAGGATTACCCGCTGCCGGCCAAGATTCTGGAACACCGTTCGCTGTCCAAGCTCAAGGGGACCTATACCGACAAGCTGGCGCAGATGGCTTTGCCCAGCGACGGTCGTGTCCACACCCACTATGCGCAGGCCGTGGCCGTCACGGGCCGGCTGTCCAGCAACGACCCGAATCTGCAGAACATTCCCGTGCGCACGCCCGAGGGCCGGCGCATACGCGAGGCCTTTGTGGCGCCCGAGGGCAAGCTCATCGCCAGCGCCGACTACTCGCAGATCGAGCTGCGCATCATGGCCCACCTCAGCGGCGACGAGGCGCTGCTGCAGGCCTTCCGCCAGGGCCTGGACGTGCACCGCGCCACGGCGGCCGAGGTGTTCGGCGTCGAGCTCGACCAGGTCAGCAGCGAGCAGCGCCGCTATGCAAAGGTCATCAACTTCGGCCTGATCTACGGCATGAGCAGCTTCGGTCTGGCCAAAAACCTGGGCATAGAGACCAAGGCCGCGGCCGCCTATATCGACAAATACTTCCAGCGCTATCCGGGCGTGAAGCGCTATATGGACGAAACCGTGGAGCTGGCCCACAGCCAGGGCTATGTGGAGACCGTCTTCGGCCGGCGCCTGTACCTGCCCGAGATCAACGGCGGCAACGGCCCGCGCAAAAAAGCGGCCGAACGCGCGGCCATCAACGCGCCCATGCAGGGCACGGCGGCCGATCTGATCAAGAAGGCCATGGTGGCCGTGCAGGCCAGGCTGGATGAAGAGAGGCCGAACATCAAGGTCATCATGCAGGTGCATGACGAACTGGTGTTCGAGCTGCCGCTGGCCGAGCAGGACTGGGTCAGGAGCGAAGTTCCGGCCCTGATGGCCGGAGTGGCCGATCTGCATGTGCCGCTGCTGGCCGAGATCGGCTTCGGGCCGGACTGGGAAAAAGCGCACTGATTGTTGGAAATCGGAAACACGCGTGCCACGGCCTGCAGGCAGAAACCGTGGCGCGCTGCGCTTGCCATGGCCGGTGGGCACAGGCCTGGAGCAAAAGCCGGCGTTTGTGGTTTTTCAGGAATGTTGTAGGATTTTTTCTACAAACTTGATCGATCTCGCTTGCAGTCGTGCAAGCGCACAACGGGGGGCGCATGACAGCTCTGGCCACCACATCGGCAGTCTCGACGTCTGGATTGATTTGCAGCCCGCGCTCTGCGGTGCTGGCGCTGTTGCGTGGCGCGCTGCTCGCCAGCAGCCTGGTGGGCGGACTGGTGCAGGCGCAGGACCGGGGGAGCACCTGGTATCTGGTGCAGCCCGAAAGCCGCGGTCCCCTGCTGGACCCTGTGGTGCAGCACTATGTCAAATATCTGCCTCAGTACCTGGGGGACAAAGTGGTGCTGCAGGATGTCTCCAGGGGCCGGAGCATGGAGGCGGCGCGGGACGCGCTGAGCTCCGAGAATGCGGGGCGCACCGTGGTGCTGATGACGCCGCTGCTCAACGAGCAGATCTACGACGAGCAACTGGCCAGACGCTCCGAGGCGCGCGCCGTGGCCGTGCAGCTGATATCGCAGCGCCCCTGGTGCCTGGCCAGCGGCCATGATCTGCAGCCCCGCAACGCCGAGAGCTTCATGGCCTGGCTGCAGGGCCTGAAGCGGCCCATACGCATGGGCATGGGGGCCAGCTACGGCCTGTTGCCCAGGGTCTGGATCAAGGCCATGGAGCACAGGACCGGCGTCTCCTGGAGCGTCACCGATTTCGCGGGCAACTCGGCCCAGGGCCTGGCGAGCCTGGCCTCCGGCCAGCAGGATCTGCTGCTGGAGACCTGTCCGGAGCTGCAAAGGCGACTGTCCGCCAAGGACACGTCCGCGGTGGCGGACAAGGTCCATGTGCTGCTTTCGACGGGAGACGGCGCCTACAAGGGCACGCCCACCTTCATGCAATGGCGGCTGCCCATGCTCACGGCCAGCTGGGCGGCCTGGTTTGTCTCGAGTCAGATGCGGGCCGAGCAGCGCGAGCGCGTCGCCAGTGCCTTGCATGCGGTGGCCCTGCGGGAAGACACCCAGGCCCTGATTCGCGAACTGGGACAGGAGCCTTCGCTGCTATCGTCCAAGGCCAGCCAGGCATTTGCGGAGAACTGGCTCAGCAACTGGAAAAGCGTTGCCAACTGGCTGGACAACCTGCCGGCGGACGACCGGCCGCGCAGCAGTCGCGCCGCTCCGGCGGTGCAGCACGAGGCTTCGAGTTCCTGAAGCAGGCCGTTGAAAGCGTGGTCATGCGCCGCTGGCTTGCAGCGGCGCATGACTTTTCATTGATATTCGGAGGGATGGCAACAGCCAAGGAGACATCATGAAATACGAGGACATCAAGCAGGACCTGAGTGCGTTGCTGGGTCAGGCGGGCAACCACAATGGCACCAGCCGCCGCGATGCATTGCGCCTGGCCTTGGGCGGGGGGCTGGGCATAGGCTATGCCTGCGCCGCTGGTCCGGTGATGGCGCAGACGGCCATCAAGACCTCGGCGGAGGGGCTGAGCGCGGGAGAGATCGGCATTGATGTCCAGGGCTTCAATCTGCCCGCCTACCGCGCCGCGCCGGTGGGCAGGACGAATCTGCCCGTGGTGCTGGTGATTTCCGAGATTTTCGGTGTGCATGAATACATCGCCGATACCTGCCGTCGCCTGGCGCGCGCGGGCTATATGGCGATTGCTCCCGACCTGTTCGTGCGCCAGGGCGATCCCATGGCCTATGCCGAGACGGCCAAGCTCATGAGCGAGGTGATCGCCAAGGTGCCCGATGCGCAGGTGATGGGGGATCTGGATGCGACGGTCCGCTGGGCTGCTGCCAATGGCGGCGACACCGCCAAGCTGGCGATTACCGGCTTCTGCTGGGGCGGGCGCATCGCCTGGCTGTATGCGGCCCATGGCCCGGTCAAGGCCGGCGTGGCCTGGTACGGGCGGCTGCAGGGCGGCAAGAACGACTTGCAGCCCAGCCATCCCATCGACCTGGTGGCACAGCTCAAGGCGCCGGTGCTGGGCCTGTATGGCGGCCAGGACGCAGGTATTCCGCTGCAGTCGGTGGATGCCATGAAGGCCGCGCTCCAGACCGGCTCGGCCGCGGCCAGGGCCTCGAAATTCGTGATCTACCCCGAAGCTCCGCATGCGTTTCATGCGGATTACCGCCCCAGCTATCGCGAACAGGCCGCTCAGGACGGCTGGGTGCAAATGCTGGCCTGGTTCCGGCATCACGGCGTGGCGTGAGAGGGCGCGCAGGGGGCTTGACAGCTTTGCTAAGGTGAAATGAAGCCAGCCATCCGGAGCTGGCGATATGGGGATAGCGCCGAGCCGCGGCCCGAGACCGCGCATTCTGCGAGAATCCCCGCCATTCGCCTCAAGGAATATGGTTCCTGGGCATACGGTTAAGCCATAAATCGCTATGACATTGGTAGCAATTATCTTGGCCACCCTGGCTGCTGGTATCGGCAGTGTCTGGGTGGCCGCATTGTTGATGGGTCTGGGAGGGTCGCGTGCGCCGGGCGTCATGCCCCAGCGGCTGTTGAGTCTGGCCGCGGGTGCGCTGCTGGCCACTGCCTTCATGCATTTGCTGCCCGAGGCTTTCGAAAGCCATGGCGAGGCCCATGACCTGTTCATCACCCTGTTGATCGGACTGGTGTTCTTTTTTCTGCTGTCCAAGGCGGAGCTCTGGCACCACGGCCACGAGCATTCGCACAGCCATGTCCACGAACATGAGCATGAGCATGAGCATCATGAACACGCGCATGGGCATGCTCACGGCAAGGGCGGCTGGGCGGTCCTGACCGGCGACAGCGTGCACTGCTTTGGCGACGGCGTGCTGATCGCCTCGGCCTTCATGGCCGACATCCGTCTGGGCATGATTGCCGCGCTTTCCGTGCTCGCCCATGAGGTGCCTCACCACATGGGCGACATCGTGGTGCTGCGTCAGGCCAGCACCAACCGCCGGGTGGCGCTGATCAAGGTCTCCATGGCCGGCGCGGTGACCACGCTGGGCGGGGTGGCGGGCTACTTCCTCGTCGGCCGGCTGCATGATCTGCTGCCCTATTTCCTGACCGTGGCCTCCAGCAGCTTTATCTATGTGGCGCTGGCCGATCTGATTCCCCAGTTGCAAAAGCGTTTGAGCGCCAGGGAGACGGCGGCCCAGGTGTTCTGGCTGCTGCTGGGCATACTGCTGGTGACGGTGATGAGCGGCGCGGCCCACACCCATCCGCACATGCATTGACCCGGGCCAGCGCCCTGCCTCTGATGCCTTTCAGCCGGGTTCCGCCTCGCCGCGCAGCACGGCCTTGACGGCCGCCAGCTGGCGGCGCGAGACGGCCAGCAGCTCGGGAATGCCTTGCAGGCGCAGGCCCCAGCCCTCGCCTTCCTCGGGGTCGTCATAGCGCTCCAGGCTGCACAGCGCCGATCGGGCCACCAGCGCATTGCGGTGCACGCGCAGCAGCTGCTCGCTGTGGCGGGCTTCGAGTTCGGCCAGCGCGCCGTCGAGAATGTAGTTGCGCTGCACGGTGCGCACGGTGATGTATTTCTGCTCGGCCTTGAGGTAGCGCACCTCGCTCAGCGGCAGCCGCAGGGTGCTGCCGCGTTCCTGGATCAGCAGCACGGGACCGCTTTCCACCACGGTGCGGGCATTGAGTGCGCGCTCCGCTTTTTGTAGCGACTGCTGCAGACGCTCGAGACGTACCGGCTTGGTCAGATAGTCGATCGCATCCAGCTCGAAAGCCTGGACTGCATGGTTGGCATGGGCCGTCACAAAGGCCACGGCCGGAGGGCAGTGCATGGAGGCCAGCGCGCGCGCCAGGCTTAGGCCGTCCCGGCCCGGCATATGAATATCCAGCAGCACCAGCTGCACGGGCGCGGCTTGCTCCGCGCCCAGCCGCTGCAGGGCCTGTTCGGCGGATTCGGCCTCCTGCACATGGTGGGGGCCGTGGCTGCAATCGGCCAGCAGGGTGCGCAGGCGGGCGCGAGCCAGGGCTTCGTCATCGACGATCAAAATATGCATCGCGGGCTTTCTTGGCGGGCATGGGGTCTGCGGCCAGGGGAACACTGAGCCGCACGATGTACAGGCCGTGGCGCAGCTTGGTGCGAAAGCTGCCCTGGAGGTCGTGCAGCAGCGAGAGCCTGGCCTTGACATTGTCCAGCGCCATGCCCTGGCCCCGGCTGGCAGGTGTGGCCTCGGTATCGGGCAGGGTGTTGATGATGTGGATCAAGGCCTGGTTGCCGCGCTTTTCGGTGCGCACCTGCAGCTTGCCACCGCGCGGATTGGGCTCCACGCCGTGGCGTATGGCGTTCTCCACCAGCGGCTGCAGCAGCAGGGGCGGCAGCAGCGCCGCATGCACGCTTTCATCGAGCTGCCACTGGATCTGCAGGCGGGCGCCGAAACGCACCTGTTCGATCGACAGATAGCGCTGGGCCAGCTCTATCTCCTGGGCCAGCGTGGTCGTGGTGTGGGGTTCGGCCAGCGCATAGCGGAACAGGTCGCTGAGGTCCTCCAGCAGGGACTCGGCCTTGGCAGGCTCGGCGCGCACCAGGGCAATGGCGCTGTTGAGCGTGTTGAACAGAAAGTGCGGGCGTATGCGCGACTGCAGCTCGGTCAGGCGGGCCTGGGTCTGGGCCGGGGCACTGCCGCGCGCGCGCAGCACCAGCGCCGTCACCAGCAGGGCGGCCAGCAGGCCGCCCGTGACGGCGCTGGCCAGCCAGGGCGTTCTGTCCATGCCGATCCAGGACCACATGCCGCAGGCGTAGAGCCCGGCCAGCGCCCCCAGCAGCACTCCGGCCAGATACTGGCCGGGCGTGCTCAGGCGCTGCAGCGGTTGCTTGAGGCTGCAGGCCGCAATCAGCCAGACCAGCGTGCCGGGCAGGCTGGCACCGGTGAGCAAGGCCATGGAGCCCAGCCACTCCAGGGGCGTTTCCGCGCCATAGATGGCGGCCGTGGCCACCACGAGCTGCACAAACAGCACGGCGCGCAGCACCACGCCCGCATTGCAGGCATCGAAGACCTGGACGGGGCGCGGCGCATCGGTCGGGGCGGCAAAAAAACGCAGTGGCACGGTGTGGCGGGCAGGGATGGCAGACCCGGAATTATGGGCAGTCTGCGGGCCTGCGCACAGCGGACGCCAGATGGCTGTCAGTTTGTTGCCTCGGCCTTGAGGCGGCTCAAGAGCCGCGGGCGCTGCGGCTGTGGGCAAAGCGCCGCAGCGACCAGGCAATGCCGGCCAGTATCAGCAGCATGGGGGCCAGCTCGCTGGCCTGGGGCAGGCGCTGCTCGTAGATGAAGTGGTAGGTCAGCGCAAACAGGGTCTCGAACACCAGCAACTGGCCCACGAGCGTGATGGGCAGGCGCTGGCTGGCGGCATTCCACATCCAGTTGCCGAGCCAGGAGGAGAACACCGCCACCCCGAGGTTGAGCAGCCAGAACAACTGCCAGCGGGCCGCGGGAATCGGGGGCGCGCCGGAGGCCGGGGCCAGCAGCCACAGCAGGGCCCAGAGCAGGGCGCTGATCAGTCCCACGGCCAGGCCCCAGAGCGTGGACCATTCGGTGCCGTTGAAGCGGCTTTGCGCGAGATAGCGGGTGTTGTCCAGTGCATAGCGGCTCCAGGACAGCATGGCCAGCACGGCCAGCAGCACGCCCAGCAGATGGCGGGCGGGCTTGTCCGCCGCACCGCCCGTCAGCGCATGGGCATTGATGAGCACAATGCCGGCCAGAATCAGAGCCATAGGGGCCAGCATGCGCTGCACGGGAATGGCGCCCGAGGTCTTGCGGCCCAGCAAGGGCATCATGATGGGCACCAGCCCCACGATCAGCGAGGTCATGGCCATGCCTATCCATTGCACCGAGGTTGCGACCAGCGCGAAATACACCACATTGCCGGTGAAGGCCAGCCAGACCAGATGCCGGATATCGGCTTTCTGCAGCCTGGGCAGCAGGCGGCCGGCCTGGGGCAGAAAAATGCATAGCGCCACCAGGCCATAGAGCACGAAGCGGCCGAACGTGACCTGCAGCGGCGAGAACTCGGGCAACAGCGCGGGGACCAGAAAAATAGCGCCCCATAGCGCGCAGGCAGCCAGGGCGAAGCCGAAGCCGGATAACAGAGAGGAGCGGGAATTCATGCCGGGGCGGTGCGCGGGCCTTGGGAGCTGCGACCTGGGAGAAAGCGAAGCGTACGGGTGATAGGGCGTGATTTTGCGCGCTGCACAAAAACCGGTGTGCGGGCCAGAGAAGCCTGCTTTCCACGAGAAACGTCGTACATCGCTCTGTCATCAAGCACACGCTGCTATGAAAAACAGAGCTTTCCGGCGGTGATGGCTGCTTTGCCGCAGTTGCAGGCAATGGCTATGGGCCGGATTGGGGCCGTGGCCTAGGCAGACCGATAAAATCCCAGCTTCTGCTTTGCACAGCCGCAACGCCATCGCCCGGATGGTGGCCAGGCCTGTGGTTTTACGGGATTGCTGTCCTCACATGTCTACATCTGCTCCTTCGCACAACCAGCTCGACACCAAGGCCGAAGCCTGGTCTGCCCTGTTCTCCGAACCCATGAGCGACCTGGTCAAGCGCTATACCTCCAGCGTGTTCTTCGACAAGCGCATGTGGCAGGCCGACATTCAGGGCAGCCTCGCCCACGCCGAGATGCTCTCGGCCCAGAAGATCATTGCGGCCGAGGATTTCGCCGCCATCCAGAAGGGCATGGCACAGATCACGGCCGAGATCGAGGCCGGCAGCTTCGACTGGAAGCTGGACCTCGAAGATGTGCACCTGAATATCGAGGCGCGCCTGACCCAGCTGGTCGGCGATGCGGGCAAGCGCCTGCACACGGGCCGTAGCCGCAACGACCAGGTGGCCACCGACGTGCGCCTGTGGCTGCGCGGCGAGATCGATCTGATCGAAGGCCTGCTCAAGGAGCTGCAGCGCTCGCTGGTCGAAGTGGCCGAGAAGAATGTGGACGTGATCCTGCCCGGCTTCACCCACCTGCAGGTGGCCCAGCCCGTGAGCTTCGGCCACCATATGCTGGCCTATGTGGAAATGTTCAAGCGCGACGCCGAGCGCATGCTGGACGTGCGCAAGCGCGTCAACGTGCTGCCCCTGGGTTCGGCGGCTCTGGCCGGCACCACCTACCCGCTGGACCGCGAGCGCGTGGCCAAGACCCTGGGCATGGAAGGCGTGAGCCAGAACTCGCTGGACGGCGTGAGCGACCGCGACTTCGCGATCGAGTTCACGGCAGCCGCTTCGCTGTGCATGGTGCACGTGAGCCGCCTGTCGGAAGAGCTGATCATCTGGATGAGTCAGAACTTCGGCTTCATCAAGATTGCCGACCGCTTCACCACCGGCTCGTCCATCATGCCCCAGAAGAAGAACCCCGACGTGCCCGAGCTGGCACGCGGCAAGACCGGCCGCGTGGTCGGCCACCTGATGGGCCTGATCACCCTGATGAAGGGCCAGCCCCTGGCCTACAACAAGGACAACCAGGAAGACAAGGAGCCGCTGTTCGACACGGTGGACACCTTGAAGGACACGCTGCGCATCTTCGCCGAGATGATCGGCGGCCAGCTCAACCCCGCTGCCGGCGCCAAGGAAGGCGGCATCACGGTCAACGCCGAGAACATGCGCGCCGCGGCGCTCAAGGGCTATGCCACGGCCACCGACCTGGCCGACTATCTGGTCAAGAAGGGCCTGCCCTTCCGCGATGCCCACGAAACCGTGGCTCACGCCGTGAAGCTGGCCACCGTGAAGGGCGTGGATCTGACCGAGCTGCCGCTGGCCGAGCTGCAGGCCTTCAACCCCAATATCGAGGCCGATGTGTTCGAGGCCCTGAGCCTGGAAGGCTCGCTCAACGCCCGCAACACCCTGGGCGGCACGGCGCCGGCCCAGGTGCGTGCGCAACTGGCCAAGCACCTGGCACGTCTGGCCTGATCAGGCCGAACACCGTGGCGTAGTCATCACGCCGGGAAAGCGCCCTTTACCGGGCGCTTTTGTTTTGGTTAGTCTAAAAAATCTTGAGGAGAAAACCCATGACGCAAACCCGTCGTCAGCTGCTGCGCACCACCGCCTGCGTGGCCGCAGCTTCCGCTCTGGCTCCTTTGGCCTGGGCCCAGTCCGGCCAGCCCCATACGGGCCAGCCCGTCCGCATCCTGGTGGGCTTTCCGCCCGGCGGCGGATCGGACGCCATAGCGCGTTTGCTGGCGGAAAAGCTCAAGGATGAGCTCGGGGTGACGGTGGTGGTGGACAACCGCCCGGGGGCGGGCGGCCAGATCGCCGCGCAGCAGCTCAAGGCCGCGGCCGCCGACGGCCACACCCTGTTTCTGACCCACGACCACACCATCTCCATCCTGCCGCAGGTGGTGAAGAAGCCCGGCTTCGATCCGCAGCAGGACTTCACTCCCGTGGCCGGGATTGCGACCTTTGTGAATGCCCTGGCGGTCTCCAGCAACACCCCGGCCAGGAATCTGGCCGAGTATGTGGAATGGGTGAAGGCCGGCGCCAAGCGCGGCTCCATAGGCATTCCGGCACCGGCTTCGACGCCCGAGTTCCTGGTCAAGATCCTGGCCGAGCACTACAAGCTCGATCTGGTGGCCGCGCCCTATCGCGGCAGTGCACCCATGCTGGGCGACATGCTGGGCAACCAGATTCCCGCAGGCATAGGCTCGGTGCCCGACTTCATCGAGAACCACAAGGCCGGCAAGCTGCGCGTGATCGGCGTGCTCGGCGCCAAGCGCCAGGCCTCCATGCCCGATGTGCCGACCCTGCAGGAGCAGGGCATCAGAGGCTTCGAGGACACGCCTTATTACGGCATTTATGCGCCCAAGGGCGTGAGCCAGTCGTTTGTGCAGCGTTTCTCCATCGCCATCGCCAATGTGCTCAAGCAGCGCGACGTCTACGCTCAGCTGACGGCGCTTGGGCTTACAGTTGGATACATGAATCCCGCCCAGCTCGCGGCCCGCGAAGGCGCCTATACCCGCGTTTGGACCGGTATCATTCGGCGCAGCGGTTTTCAGCCGCAGTAGAAGCTCGCGCGTGCAGCAAATGCCTTAAAGCCCTGCTCCGCCTAGAGGGAGCAGGGCTTTTTTGTTGGCTGCTTCCGGCTTCGCACTGCGCAAAGACCGACATTACATTCACAGCATTGGGCCTGACCACAAGGTTTGAGCCCCAGAGGGGATGACTGTTATGAGCGTGCCGAGCACGAGGGAGAGAGGGCTGTCGCCGCAGATCTGGCGCCAGCAAATGGGAGCGGGGCTGCGGATTGCGGCCCTGTGGGGGATGGCGGTGACGGCGGCGCATGCGGTCGGTATTCGCCAGTTCAGTCCCCAGGGCGATGTGACCAAGGTCGGCCAGGTGGTCGTGCAGCTCGATGGTGCCGGCGTGCGCTTTGGCGATCCCAAGGCCGCGGCGCCCGTCACGCTGCAATGCTCGGACGCCCAGGCGGCCAAGGGCACGGGCCGCTGGAACAGCGAGAAGGAATGGGTTTTCGACTTTGCGCAGAACCTGCCCGCAGGCGTGCGCTGCACGGCGCAGCTCAATTCCCAGTTCAAGACCGTGGCCGGCTCGGCGCTGACGGGCGCTGCCAGCTATCAGTTCCAGACCGGCGGACCCCAGGTCGGCGATATCGCGCCCGAGACCTACGAGCAGATCGACGAGCAGCAGTACTTCGCGCTGCGCCTCACCGGCGCGGCCACTGCGGACAGCCTGCAAAAGCGCGTCTGGTGCACCTCCGAAGGCGTGGGCGAGCGCATTCCCGTGCAGCTGATCGGCGGCAAGGAGCGCGATGCCGTGCTCAAGCAGCAGCACTGGGACAAGGATGCCGCCAAGCGGCCGCAGAACTATGCGGTGCTGGCCTGCAACCGTCGCCTGAGCTCGGGCAGCAAGATGACCCTGGTCTATGGCAAGGGCGTGGCCATGGCCAACGGCCTGGTCAGCAAGGACGAGCAGCGCTACGAATACCAGGTGCGCGAGCCCTTCAGCGCGGACTTCAGCTGCGAGCGTGAAAACGCCAACGCCGCCTGTCTGCCCATCCGTCCCATGCGCCTGTCCTTCAGCGCGCCCGTGCCGCGCAAGCTCATCGAAGGCATACGCCTCAAGAGCGGTGCTTCGGCGGTCGCACCCATCGTCGAGCAGCATGGCGACAAGCTGGCCGAGGATTCGCTGATCGACAGCGTGAGCTTCCCGGCCACGATGACGGCCAATGCCAAGTATGTGATCGAGCTGCCGCCCCAGTTCAAGGATGCGGCGGGCCGCACGCTGAGCAATGCCAATCTGTTCCCGCTGGCCACGGCCACGGGCAATATGCCGCCGCTGGTGAAGTTCGCGGCCTCGCCCTTCGGCATCGTGGAGCGCTTTGCCGAAGGCCCGAGCGGCCCAGCCCTGCTGCCCGTGACGCTGCGCAATGTGGAGCCCGATCTGACCGCCAAGTCGCTGGATGCCAGCGTGGTGCGAACCAAGAAGGGCGGCTCCGACGCCGACATCATCGCCTGGCTGAACAAGCTCGAGCGCTATGATGGCTATAGCGTGGAGCGCAAGCGTGCTGGGCGCGACGTGAAGGTTCTGCCTCCAGTCATCAACGACGATAAGAACTGGGTGCAGACGCGCATGCTGTCCCTGCTCGACGGGCAGAGCCAGGTCAAGACGCTGGAGCTGCCCAAGGCCGCCAAGGGCGATCCGCGTCCCTTCGAGGTGGTCGGCATTCCGCTGAGCCCGGGCTTCCAGGTGGTGGAAATCGCCTCGCCCCTGCTGGGCAAATCGCTGCTCGACGAAGGCTATGGCGCGGGCCGCACCATGTATGTGCGCACTTCGGCGCTGGTGACCAATCTGGCCGTGCATTTCAAGCTGGGCCGCGAGAATTCCGTGGCCTGGGTGACCACGCTGGACAAGGGCAAGGCGGTGGCCGGCGCCAAGGTGCAGGTCTCGGACTGCAGAGGCCAGGCGATTGCCGCGGCCGTCACCGACGAGCAGGGCATCGCGAGCTTCGACGGTCTCAACCCCAATCCCTCGTCCTGCAGCGGCGAGGACGGCTACTACCGCAGCGGCTCCTATTTCGTGAGCGCCCGGGCCGATACCAGCGCCGGCGAGGAACTGGCTTTTGTCTGGAGCAACTGGAACAAGGGCATAGAGTCCTGGCGCTTCAACGTGCCCACCAGCTCCAGCGGCATGCGTGACGAGGTCGCGCACACGGTGTTCGACCGCATGCTGTTTCGCGCGGGTGAAACCGTGTCCATGCGCCACTACATCCGCGGCCTGACGGGACCGGGCAAGCACTCCAATGGTTTTGCGCTGCCCTCCGCCTATCCGGACCGGCTGATCATCACCCATCTGGGCAGTGGCCAGCGCTATACGCAGCCCATCAACTGGAACATCGAGACCACCAGCGCCGCCAACGAGTTTGCGCTGCCCAAGAACGCCAAGCTCGGCGAATACCTGGTGGAACTCGGCTATGCGAATGGCAACCATGGCCGCTCCAGCTTCAACACCGGCATCTTCCGCGTCGAGGAGTTCCGCCTGCCCGTGATGGAGGGCCGCGTCGGCCCCGCGGGCAAGGATGCGCTCTACAACGTCAGCAGCGTGCCGGCCGAGGTGCAGATCAACTATGTCTCCGGCGGTGCGGCCGCGAATCTGCCGGTCAAGGTGTCGGCTCTGCTGCGCGCCAAGTCGCTGGACTTCCAGGGCTGGGACGGCTTCAGCTTCAATCCGCCGCGCAGCGCCCAGGATCTGGGCCATAGCGACGACGAGGAAAGCACGGCCAGCGACGACACCAAGGTGGTGGCCGACAAGCTGCCCGTGACGCTGGACAAGAACGGCCTGGGCAAGGTCACGCTAGACAAGCTGCCAAAGTCCAGCGAGCCGCGCGAGCTGCTGATGGAGGCCACATATGCCGACCCCAATGGCGAGGTCCAGACCCTGCGCGGCACGCGCACGCTCTGGCCCGCGGCCGTGGTGGCCGGCGTGCGCTCCGAGGGCTGGGTGTCGGTGGACCGCAAGCTGCGTTTCCAGGCGCTGGCGCTGGATACTGCGGGCAAGGCTTTGGCCGGCGTGCCCATCAAGGTCGAGGCCGTGGCGCGCATCACCACCTCCAGCCGCAAGCGCCTGGTGGGAGGCTTCTATAGCTACGACAACCAGACCTCGCTCAAATCCCTGGGCACGGTCTGCTCCGGCACCAGTGACAGCCATGGCCTGGTCCAGTGCGAGGCCCAGCTGTCCCAGCCCGGCGAGGTGGAAATCATCGTCAGGGCTTCCGACAAGGAAGGCCGCAGCTCCCAGGCCGCGACCTCGGTGTGGGTGACGGGCCAGGGCGAGCTCTGGTTCGGCGGCGAAGACCATGACCGCATGGACGTGCTGTCCGAGCGCAAGAGCTACGAGCCCGGCGAGACGGCGCGCTTCCAGGTGCGCATGCCCTTCCGCCGTGCCACGGCCCTGGTCGCAGTGGAGCGCGAAGGCGTGGTGAGCACGCGAGTGGTGGAACTCTCCGGCGAGAACCCCACGGTGGAGCTCAAGGTGGAGGACAACTGGGGGCCGAATGTCTATGTGAGCGTGCTGGCGCTGCGCGGCCGTCTCATGGAGGTGCCCTGGTACAGCTTCTTCACTTGGGGCTTCAAATCGCCGCTGGAGTGGTGGCATGCGTTCTGGAACGATGGCAAGGAGTTCATTGCCCCGACTTCCATGGTGGACCTGTCCAAGCCGGCCTTCCGCTTCGGCATGTCCGAGATCCGCGTGGGCCTCAAGAACCACACTATCGACGTGAAGCTGACGTCCGACAAGTCCAGCTACAAGGTGCGCGGCAAGGCCAAGGTCAGCATCAAGGCCACCCTGCCCAACGGCAAGCCTGCGGCGGGCGTCCATGTGGCCGTGGCCGCCGTGGACCAGGCCCTGCTGGAGCTGATGCCCAATACCAGCTGGAACCTGCTGGACGCCATGCTGACGCGCCGCGAATGGGGGGTGCAGACGGCGACGGCCCAGATGGAGGTGATAGGCCGGCGCCACTATGGCAAGAAGGCCGTGCCCGCGGGTGGCGGCGGTGGCCGCAGCCCCACGCGCGAGTTGCTCGACACCCTGCTGCTGTGGAAGCCCGATCTGATGCTGGACGCCAATGGCCAGGCCCTGATCGAGGTGCCGCTCAACGATGCGTTGAGCACCTTCCAGGTGGTGGCGATCGCCGATTCCGGCGTCAGCCTGTTCGGCACGGGCCAGACGGCGATCCGCACCACCCAGGACCTGCAGATCATCAGCGGCCTGCCGCCGCTGGTGCGCGAGGACGATCTGTTCCGCGCCCAGGTCATGCTGCGCAACACCTCGGCCAAGGCCATGAAGGTGGAGGTCACGCCGCGCGCCACGCTGCTGGAGCTCAAGGCCCAGAGCGTGGAGATTCCCGCGGGTGAGGCTCGCGAGGTGTTCTGGGACGTGAAGGCCCCGGCCCAGCTGGCCGGCACGCGTGCCGAAGCCCTGCTGTGGGAGATTTCTGCGCGCGACACCGGCGGCGGTGCCGATGCTGCGAGTGACGCGCTCAAGATCAGCCAGCGCATCGTGCCGGCCGTGCCGCTGTCGGTGCAGCAGGCCACGCTGGTGCAGGTCGACGGCAGTTTCTCCGTGCCCGTGAACCCGCCCGCCGATGCGCTGCCTGGTCGCGGCGGTCTGCAGATGTCGCTGGTGCCCAAGCTGACCGAAGGTCTGCCCGGCGTGCGCGACTGGTGGGCCCGCTATCCCTATTCCTGCCTGGAGCAGGTCACCAGCAAGGCAGTCGGCATGAACAATGCCGAGCTCTGGACCAGCACCATGGCCCAGCTGCCCAACTATCTGGACAGCGACGGTCTGGCCAACTACTTCCCACCCCAGGACGGTTCGGCCAGCCGGGGCAGCGATACGCTGACTGCGCATCTGCTCAACCTCTCGGCCCTGGCCCAGGGCGTGGACAAGCGCTATGTGATTCCGGCCGCCGAGCGCGCGCGCATGGAGGACGGGCTGATCGCGTTTGTGGAAGGCCGCATCCAGCGCAATTTCTGGAGTCCGCGCAAGGATCTGGAGATGCGCAAGCTGGCCGCGATTGCCGCGCTGGCCCTGTCCGGCAAGGCGACGCCGCGCATGCTCGACAGCATCAACATCACGCCCAACCAGTGGCCCACGCATGCGGTGATCGATCTGACGCTGCTGCTGCAGCGCATGAAGGATCTGCCGCAGCGCGACGAACGCCTGGCCCAGGCCATGCAGGTGCTGCGTGCGCGCCTGAGCTTCAACGGCACGCGTGCGGGCTTTTCCACCGATCAGGACGACGGCTGGTGGTGGCTGATGCAGGGCCCCGACGTGAATCTGGCACGCCTGATTCTCGTGACCCTCAATGACCCGAGCTGGACGCCCGACCTGCCGCGCCTGGTCAGCGGCTTCATTGCGCGCCAGCAGTCGGGCGCCTGGAGCACGACCACGGCCAACCTCTGGGGGGCGCTGGCGCTGCGCCGCTTCTCGCAGAAGTTCGAGTCCGAGCCCGTGGCCGGGACCACGCTGGCCAGCATGAACGGCAACGAGGCCAAGGTGAACTGGGCCGATGTCAAGCGTGCGAGCTCCGAGGATGTGCAGGGCGTGGCCCATGCCAACAGCCTCTTCGGCGAACCCGTGCGCGCCGGCGGCCTGATGAACAACACCATGTTCATGCCCTGGGGCAAGGCCGGCAAGGGGCAGCTGACCGTGACCCAGCAGGGCACGGGCAAGCCCTGGCTGACCGTGCAGTCCGTGGCCGCGGTGGCGCTCAAGGCACCGTTCAGCTCCGGCTACACCATCAAGCGTACGGTCACGCCCGTGGAGCAGGCCGACAAGAGCCTGTTCGGCAGCGGCCAGTACACGCGCGGCGATGTGCTGCGCGTGACGCTGGAGGTGCAGGCCAAGACCGATATGAGCTGGGTCGCGGTCACCGATCCCGTGCCCACGGGTGCCACCATCCTGGGCGGCGGCCTGGGCCGGGATTCGGAAATCGCCTCGCGGGGCGAGAAGCAGGAGGGCGCCGGCTGGCTGGCCTACGAAGAGCGCAGCTTCGAGGCCTACCGCGCCTACTACCAGTACCTGCCCGCGGGCAGCACCAAGCTGGAGTACACCGTGCGCCTGAACAATGCCGGCGAGTTCGCTCTGCCGCCCACCCGCGTCGAAGCACTGTATGCGCCCGAGATGTTCGGCGAGTCGCCGAACGCCAAGCTCAAGGTGTCCATGCCCAAGTAACAGCGCTTGCTTGCAAAGCCCCGGTCAGTGCAAGCTGCCGGGGCTTTTTCATGCCTGCAGCGGCCTGCCCGTCCTGGGCCGGGCGAGCTGACATGCGCTTGTCATGTTCAGTTTCTAGACTGGCGCGATGTCGTTGATCGAGCTGGAGCATGTCGCCAAATCCTGGGGCGACACCACGGCCCTGCATGCCGTGAATCTGAGAATCGAACCGGGCTCGTTTTGTGTGCTGCTGGGCCCTTCGGGCTGCGGTAAATCCACCACCTTGCGCATGATTGCCGGCCTTGACGTGCCGACTTCGGGCGCCGTGCGCATCGACGGGCGCGATGTCACCCATCTGCGGCCGGCCGAGCGCTGCATTGCCATGGTGTTCCAGAACTATGCGCTGTTTCCGCACCTGAGCGTGGCCGACAACATCCAGTTCGGCCTGCAGGTGCGCAAGCTGCCCAAGGCCGAATGCCAGCGCCGCCTGCAGCAGGCGGCCGGGCTGCTGGGTCTGGAAGCGCTGCTGGAACGCCGGCCGGGCCAGCTCTCGGGCGGCCAGCAACAGCGCGTGGCCCTGGGCCGTGCGCTGGTGGCCCAGGCCAAGGTCTGCCTGATGGACGAGCCGCTGTCCAATCTGGATGCGCAGCTGCGCCAGGAGATGCGCGCCGAGCTGCGCGAGCTGCAGCAGCGTCTGGGCCTGACCGTGGTCTACGTGACCCACGACCAGGCCGAGGCCATGAGCATGGCCGATCAGGTGGTGCTGCTGAACAAGGGGCGTGTGGAGCAAAGCGCGCGGCCGCGTGAAATCTATGCGCGGCCGGCCACCGCGTTTGCGGCGCGCTTCATCGGTACGCCGGCCATGAATCTGGTGGGCCTGCAAGGGGCTTGCATTGCGGGCAGCGAATGTGCCGTGGCTCCGGCACTGGTGCCGGGCGGCTCCTATCCGCAAGCGCTGGGCGTGCGGCCCGAGCTCATCTCCATCACCGCCAATGCACCGGGCGTCGCCGCCGTGGTGCAGGGCTTTGAATATCTGGGTGCCGATCTGGTGGTGCGCTGCCAGGTGGGCCGCGAACTGCTGACGGTGCGCACGGCGGGCAATACCCATGCGGATCTGCAGCCGGGCCAGGGCGTTTTCCTGAGCTGGCCGCAGTCCGAAGCGCATTGGTTCGACGCCCAGGGCCTGCGCATCCATCTTCCGGCACAGGCCGCCGAGGCCGATCCGCTGCTGTTTGCCGCGGCCTGAGCCGCACCGCCGGTCCATGGGCCGGCTTCAGATCCAGGCTTTTTGTTTCCGCAGTTTTGAGGAGGAGTTTCCATGCGTCGCCACACCTTCATCCGCAGCCTGACCGCAGGCGCAGCCACTTTGACCGCCCTGGGCTTTGCGGGCCTGGCCCAGGCCCAGACACCGCTGGAAGTGCCGTTCTACTACCCCGTGGCCGTGGGCGGCCCCATCACCAAGGTGATCGACGGCTATGCGGCCGAATTCAACAAGGCCCACCCCCAGTACAAGCTCACGCCGGTTTATGCGGGCACCTACCAGGAGACCATCGTCAAGGCGCTGACGGCCCACAAGGCCGGCAAGGCGCCCGCGACCTCGGTGCTGCTGTCCACCGACATGTTCACGCTGATGGACGAGGACGCCATCGCGCCCATCGACGACTTCGTGAAGACCGATGCCGACAAGGCCTGGCTCAAGGGCTTCTATCCGGCCTTCATGGCCAACAGCCAGGCCGGCGGCAAGACCTGGGGCATCCCGTTCCAGCGCTCCACCGTGGTCATGTACTACAACAAGCAGGCCTTCAAGGAAGCCGGCCTGGACCCCAGCAAGCCTCCCCAGAACTGGAAGGAGCTCAAGGAAGCCGCGCACAAGCTGACCAAGAAGGATGCCAGCGGCAAGGTCGTGCAGTACGGCATCCAGATTCCGTCCACGGGCTTTGCCTACTGGATGCTGCAGACGCTGACCACGCCCAACGACGCGCTGCTGGCCAACGAGGCCGGCACCAAGGTCACGCTGAACCATCCCAAGGTCATCGAAGCGCTGGACTTCTGGGTCAGCCTGGTCAAGGAAGGCGTGCATCCGGCCGGCGTGGTGGAGTGGGGCACGACGCCCAAGGACTTCATGGAAAAGAAGGCCGCCATCATCGTGACCACGACCGGCAATCTGACCAATATCAAGGCCAATGCCAAGTTCGATTTCGGCGTGGGCCAGATCGCCGGCAATATCCGCAAGGGCTCGCCCACGGGCGGCGGCAATTTCTACATCTTCAAGAAGGCCTCCAAGGAGCAGCAGCAAGCCGCCTTCGAGTTCGCCAAGTGGATCACCCAGCCCGAGCATGCCGCGCAGTGGAGCATGGACAGTGGCTATGTGGCGGTCTCACCCGCAGCCTACGAGACGCCCGAGCTCAAGAAGTACGGCCAGGAATTCCCGCCGGCCCTGGTGGCGCGCGACCAGCTGCCCGTGTCGGTGGCCGAATACTCCACGCATGAGAATCAGCGCGTGACCAAGGTGCTCAACGACGCCATCCAGGCGGCCCTGAACGGCAGCAAGACCCCGGCCCAGGCCATGGAAGAGGCGCAGAAGGAATCCGACCGCATCCTGCGTCGCTACAAGTAATGAGCGCCACAGCGACCGACAACGCGCGGGGCGGCCTGCGGCCTGTGGCAGGGGCCCTGGCCGCCGCTGCGGCCCGCCGCGAGGCCGTCCATGCTTGGCTGCTGCTGTTGCCCGCCCTGGTGCTGCTGCTGAGCTTCACGCACTGGCCCGCGCTGGCCACGTTCTGGGACAGCCTGCATGCCACGGGGCGCGGCGGGCAGAGCGGCGAGTGGGCGGGCCTGGAGAACTATGTGGTCATGGTCGACGACCCCGTGTTCTGGCAGGCCGTGCGCAACAATCTGTGGTTTGCCTCGGCGACGATCCCGCTGTCCATGGGGCTGGCGCTGCTGATGGCGCTGTGGGTCAACGAAAAACTGGCCGGGCGGGCCTTTCTGCGCATGGCGTATTTCACGCCCACGGTGCTGCCCATGATCGCCGTGGCCAATATCTGGCTGTTCTTCTACACGCCGCAGTACGGTCTGCTCGAGCAGATCCGCGGTGCTTTCGGGCTGGGCGCGCACAACTGGCTGGGCGATCCGTCCACGGCGCTGGCCTGCGTGACCCTGGTGGCCGTGTGGAAGGAGGCGGGTTTCTTCATGATCTTCTACCTGGCCGCGCTGCAGACGCTGAACCCCAGCCTCAAGGAGGCGGCGGCCATCGAGGGCGCATCGCGCTGGTATTTCTTTCGCCGCGTGCAGTGGCCGCTGCTCATGCCCACCACGCTGTTCGTGCTGGTCAATGCGGTGATCAATGCCTTCCGCCTGGTGGACCATATCTTCATCCTCACGCGCGGCGGGCCGGACAATGCCTCCACGCTGCTGCTCTACCACCTGTACGAAGTGGGCTTCAAGTTCTGGGACACCGGCTATGCCGCGGCCATCACCGTGGTGCTGGTGGTGGTGCTGGCCAGCGTGGCGCTGCTGCAGTTCTTCGTGCTCGACAAAAAGGTGCATTACCAATGAGTGCCGCCAGCCTTTCCTCGCAGCGCCAGCGCCCGGGGGCGAATTTCTACGCGGCATCGTGGCTGGACACGGTGGCCGCCTGGCTGCTGGCCCTGCTGTGGATACTGCCGCTGGCCTATGCGTGCTGGACGGCCTTCCATTCTGCCGATGTGTCCACGCGCCTGGACCTGTCCGCACCCTGGACGCTGCAGAACTTCCGCCACGCCTGGGAGGCCGCGCCGTTTGCGCGCTACTTCCTCAACACGATGATCCTGGTGGCGCTGATCCTGGCAGCGCAGCTGGTGCTGAGCACGCTGGCGGCCTTTGCGTTCGCACGCTATCGCTTTCGCGGCAGCAACGTGGCTTTCGCGCTGGTGCTGGTGCAGCTGATGATCATGCCGGACATCCTGCTGGTGGCCAATTACCAGACCATGTCGCAGCTGGGTGCCGTCGATACGCTGCTGGGCATAGGCCTGCCGTATTTCGCCTCGGCCTTTGCGATCTTTCTGCTGCGCCAGACCTTCATGAGCATCCCCAAGGAACTGGACGAGGCCGCGCGCGTGGAAGGCGCCAGCACGCTGCAGATCCTCTGGCGCGTCTACGTGCCGCTGGCCCGGCCCGTGTACACGGCGTTTGCGCTGGTGTCGGTGAGCTTTCACTGGAACAACTTCCTGTGGCCGCTGATCATCACCAACAGCGTGGAATCGCGTCCGCTCACCGTGGGGCTGCAGGTGTTCTCCAGCGTGGAGTCTGGCGTGGAGTGGTCCACCATCTGTGCGGCCACACTGATGACCTCGGGCCCGCTGCTGCTGGCCTTTCTGCTGTTCCAGCGCCAGTTCGTGCAAAGCTTCATGCGTGCCGGCATCAAGTGATCCGCAGGCGGGCGGCGGGGTACAGTGGCGCTCTTGTGTAATGGAGTACTTGCCATGTCCGGACCCGCTGCAGCAGGCGTGCTGATCTACGCCAAACACCGCGATGCGCTCGCGAACTTCTACGGCCGGGTGCTGGGCATGCAGCAGCTGCATCGCGACGAGCATCTGACGGTGATGGCGTCGCCGCAGCTGCAGCTGGTCGTCCACGCCATTCCCGAAGCCATTGCCAGCCAGGTGAGCATTGCCTCGCCGCCGGCGCGGCGCGAGAACGTGGCGCTCAAGTTCTTTGCCACCGTGGCGTCCATTGCCGAAGCCGCCAGCGCCGCCGAGGCTCTGGGTGGCCAGGTGTTCGACGAGCGCTGGCAGGGCCCGGGTTTTGCGGTCTGCAATGCCATGGACTGCGAAGGCAATGTGTTCCAGCTGCGCGAATGGACGGCGGGCCATGCATGACATCGCGCCTGGCGCGGCGCAAGCAGGGCAGCTCAAGCACTTTGTACGACACACGCCCTGGCTGATGCAGGCGCTTGATGCGGCCAGGCAGCAGGGTTGGGCGTCGTGGTGCATAGGTGCGGGAGCCGTGCGCTGCGCGGTATGGGAGGCACTGCATGGGCGGGCCGCGGGTGCGTTGCCGCCGGCTTGCCTCGGCGACATGGATGTGGTGTATTTCGATGTGCGGGAAGCAGAACGGGGTCACTGGCAGTCTGCGCAGGCATTGGCCAGGCAGCAACTCCAGGAGCGCTTGCCATGGGTGCGGTGGGAGGTCGTGAACCAGGCGGCCGTGCATTGCTGGTATCGCGGCGCGAAGGGCCAAGCGGTGCCGCCTTTTGCATCGCTTGAGCAGGCTGTTGCGAGCTGGCCGGAAGTGGCCACCTGCGTGGGCGTCTATCTTGATGCGCGTGATGAGCTGCAACTGGTGGCTCCGCTGGGTCTCGACGATCTGCTGGCGCTGCGCGTGCGCTACAACGCCAGCGATCCCGAGCGCGTCAGTCCCGCGACCTATGAGGCGCGCATGAGCGCCAAGCAGTGGCAGCGCTTCTGGCCTGGCCTGGAGCTGCAGAGCCTGCAAAAACAATAGCTGGATGCGCTTGCAGCATCAGCGCTGGCCCCTGGTTTGATGCGAAGGATGAAACATGCAGATACTGACCTGGAATACACAGTGGTGCTGCGGCATGGACGGCGTGGTCAGCGTGGAGCGCATAGTCCGCCAGGCGCTGGACATGGGCGCCGCGGCCGGCGGGCTGGATGTGCTGTGCCTGCAGGAGGTGGCCGTCAACTATCCGGATCTGGAGGGCGTTCCCGGCGATCAGCCGGCCGAGCTGCGGGCGCTGCTGCCGGGCTGGCAGCTGTTCTTCGGCGCCTCGGTCGATGAATTCACGCCGCAAGGGCGCCAGCGCTTCGGCAATGTGATCGCCACGCGCCTGCCGGTGCTGCAGGTCCAGCACTATCCGCTGCCGTTTCCGGCCGAGGCCCAGATGCGCTGCATGCAGCGCATGTGCTCGGTGCTGACGGTGAGCGACCCCATGCTGGGGCCGGTGCGCATCATGACTACCCACCTTGAATACTATTCCGCGCTGCAGCGCATGGCTCAGGCCAGGGCCTTGCGCGCTCTGCATATGCAGGCCTGCGCCCTGGCCGATACGCCGCCCCAGGCGGCCAGCGATGGCTCTCCCTACCAGACCAAGCCGCATACGCGCCATGCGGTGCTCTGCGGGGACTTCAATTTCGAGCCCCAGGACCCCGAGTACGCCGAGCTCGCCGCGCCCTGGGCCGAGCATGAGCTGCCGGGGCTGAAGCCCGGCCGCTGGCTCAACAGCTGGAGCGTGCTGCATCCCGGCGCGCCGCAACCGCCCACCTTCAGGCTGGTGGATCGCACCTGGGGCCCCGAGCCCTCGGCCTGCGACTTCATCTGGATCAACGACAGCCTGAGCGCCCATGTGCGAGCATGGCAGGTGGACAGTGCCACCCAGGCCTCCGACCACCAGCCCGTGATGCTGACGCTGGGCTGATTCTGAACGTTCAGGCCGGAGTCCTACAGACAGTCCGTGGGCTATGGATCAGTGTTTCAACATGTTTTTCTAGGGAGTCCCCATGCCGGCAGAAATTCCGTCCATCTCTCTGATGCTGCACCGTAGCTGGTGGGTGCTGCTGTTGCGCGGTGCCGCGGCCATTGTTTTCGGCGTGCTGACCTGGCTGCAGCCCGCGGCCTCGGCGGCTGCCTTGCTGCTGGTCTTTGGCGCCTATGTGTTTGTCGACGGCCTGCTGGGCAGCTATACCGCGATCAAGAGCCGCCATGAATCGCGTCATTGGTGGGTGATCCTGCTCTGGGGGCTGACGGGCGTGGTCGTGGGCGTGCTCACGGTGATCAATCCCGCGGTCACGGCCCTGGTGCTGACCCTCTATATCGGCGTCTGGGCGCTGATCACCGGCGTGATGGAAATCATCGCCGCCATCCGCCTGCGCAAGGAGATCGAAGGCGAGTGGCTGCTGGTCCTGGGCGGCCTGATCTCGCTGCTGTTCGGCGCTTTCGTGCTCGCGCAGCCGGGCGCGGGCATGATGGCCATGCTCTGGGTGCTGGCCAGCTATGCGGTGGTGTTCGGCCTCCTGATCGTGATCCTGGCCTTCAGGATCCGCAGCATCAGCCATCTGCGCGCGGCCTGAGGCCGGCGCGGCAGCCAGCAAGCGGCTCGCGGAGCCGCTTTTTTCATCTCCGCGGCCCGCCGCCGGTCCGGACCTTGGGACAATGGCGTCCACGGCCAATCAGCAGATGACAGACATGGAACCAGGCAAGCAGAGCCCATTCATAGCAGCAACCGTTGGAAAACCCTGGCGCCAGGCCGCACTGGCTGGCGCTCTGCTGCTGGGTCTGGCGGGTACCGGCCATGCCTTGCCGAGCTTTGACGAGGTGCGCGGCGAGCACCGTTCTTCGGAAACCCTGCTGCTGTCGCGCGAAGGCGAGGAGCTGCAGCGCCTGCGCACCGACAGCACGGTGCGGCGCGGCCCCTGGGTGGTGCTGGCCGATATCTCGCCGGCGCTGCGCACGGCCCTGGTGCTCAGCGAGGACAAGCGCTTTTACGAGCACAGCGGCGTGGACTGGGCGGCCGTGACCTCGGCGGCCTGGGGCAATCTCTGGAACAGCCGCACGCGCGGCGCCAGCACCATCACCATGCAGCTCGCGGGCCTGCTCGACGGCGACTGGCGCCAGGGTGCGGGCGGGCGCAGCGTGGTGCAGAAACTGGGCCAGGCCGTGGCGGCCCAGGTGCTGGACCGGCGCTGGCGCAAGGATCAGATTCTCGAGGCCTATCTGAACATGGTGCCGTTCCGCGGCGAGATCGTGGGCATAGACGCGCTCGCGCAAAGCCTTTTCGGCAAGGCGCCCCATGGGCTGGATGCGCGCGAAGCGGCGATTGCCGCGGCGCTGGTGCGTGCGCCCAATGCCTCGCCCGAGCGCGTGGCCCAGCGCGCCTGTGGCGTGCTGCAGAGCATGGCGCCCGACGATGCGGCGGCGCGCAATTGCGCCGGGGACGGCACGGCCATGCAGCTGTACACGGCCAGCGTGCTGCAGCGGCGCCAGTGGCAGCCCAGCGAGGGCATTGCGCCGCATTTCGCGCGGCGCTGGCTGGCCCTGCCGCAGAACAAGGGCCAGGAGCGGGTCCGCTCCACGCTCAGCGCCTCCGTGCAGCGCTTTGCGGTCGGCAGCCTGCAGCAGCATCTGCGCGAGCTGCAGGGCCGCAATGTGGAGGATGGCGCGGCCGTGGTGCTGGACAACGCCACGGGCGAGATACTGGCCTGGGTGGGCTCCTCGGGCACGCTGAGCCAGGCCGCCGAGGTCGACGGCGTCACCGCGCTGCGCCAGCCCGGCTCCACGCTCAAGCCTTTTCTCTATGCACAGGCGATAGCCGAGCAGCGCCTCACCGCGGCCTCGCTGATCGAGGATTCTTCCGCACATATTCCGACCCCGAACGGCCTGTACATCCCGCAGAACTACGACCGCCGCTTCAAGGGCTGGGTCTCGGTGCGTACGGCGCTGGCCTCCTCGCTCAACGTGCCTGCGGTGCGCACCCTGGTCATGGTCACGACCGACGCCTTCTTCGAGCAGCTCAAGCGCCTGGGCCTGCCGCTGCGCGAAAGCGGCGGCTATTACGGCTTCAGCCTGGCACTGGGCAGTGCCGAGGTTTCGCTGCTGAATCTCAGCAATGCCTATCGCGCGCTGGGCAACGGCGGCCTGTACCGGCCCGTGAGCTGGGCCCTGCCGGCCGCCGGCCGCAAGGCCGGTGGCAAGCCCGGCGATCCGGCCGGCGACAAGCAGCAGCCGGTGCTGGATGCGAGAGCCGCGTTCATCGTGGGCGACGTGCTTTCAGACAATATGGCGCGCGCGCCCACCTTCGGCACCGACAGCGTGCTGGCCACACGCTTCTGGACGGCGGTCAAGACCGGCACGAGCAAGGACATGCGCGACAACTGGGCCGTGGGCTGGTCCGAGCGCTACACCGTGGGGGTCTGGGTGGGCAATGCGCGCGGCGAGGCCATGCACTCGGTCAGCGGCACCAGCGGCGCCGCGCCGATCTGGGCCGAGATCATGGGCTTTCTGCATCGCACAACGCCCAGCCGGGCGCCCAAGCCGCCGGCGGGCCTGCTGCTGCAGCAGGTGGAGTTCGGCAGCGCTGTGGCCGGCGGCATGCCGATCGAGAGCGCACGCCGCGAATGGTTTGTGGCCGGTACCCAGCAGCCTCTGTTTGCTATGGATCACATAGCTGCTGGCGAAGACAACGCAAGGGCGGCCAAGGGAAAACTTTCGAAGCCGCAGGCCGAGCAGGCGGCGGCGGTGCGGATTTCGCGTCCGGCCAACGGAACGATTCTGGCGCTGGACCCCGATATTCCACCCGAGCGCCAGCGCGTGCAGCTGATCGCACGGCAGGCCAGCATGGCGGCGGAGCAGGACTGGCGCGACAACAGCCTGCGCTGGCGGCTGGTGACGCGACAATATTCGGCGCCTGCGGCAGCCGACAAGACCGCGCAGCCCGTGATGCGAGAGGTGCAGCGCGAGCTGGGGCGCGGCAGCCAGCTGGGTTGGCTGCCCTGGCCGGGTCGCCACAAGCTGGAGCTGCTCGATGCGTCGGGCAAGGTGCTGGACAGCATTGCGCTGGAGGTGCGCGGTGCCGGCGCCCTGGTGGCCGGGCCTGAACAGATCCAAAGCCAGCGCCGGCGCTGAATGCCAGCCGGTCAACGGACCGGCTGGTCAGTTGCCGGGGGCGAACTGCGTTACCAGAAAGTCCAGCAGCGCGCGCAGCTTGGGCGTCACATGCTGGCGCGACGGATAGATCGCATAGAGCGTGGTCTTCACCGTGCTCCAGTCCTCCAGGACGGCCTGCAGCCGGCCCGTGCGCAGGTCTTCCTCGACATAGGGCCGCGGGATCAGGCTGACGCCAAAGCCCGCACGCAGCGCGTCGCGCACCGCCAGGCTTGAGGACACCGAATAGCGCGCGTTGACCGCCACGCGCTCCATGTGCCCACCTTGCTCGAATTCCCAGGCATCCGCATGGCCCGAGAGGCTGAAGCGTATGTGCTCCAGGCCGTTGAGCTCGGCAGGCCTGTGCGGAAGGCCGCGCTTTTCGAAATAGCCGGGAGCGGCGCACAGCACATGCGACATGCTTGTCAGCGGGCGTGCGATCAGCGAGGAGTCCTCGAGCCGGTCGCTGCCGCGTATGGCCAGATCGAAGCCCTCGCGCACGATATCGACGCGCCTGTCGTCCAGGTGCAGGTCCAGCTGCAGCTCGGGGTAGCGTTCCAGGAAGGCAGGGATGGCGCAAGAGATCTGCGTCAGCGTGAATGTCATGGGCGCGCTGACCTTGAGCAGGCCGCTGGGCGCGGCCTTGAAGGGGCATAGCGCGGAGTCGGCATCGGCCAGCGCATCGAGCGCCCGCGTGACATGCTCCAGATACAGGCGGCCTTCCTCCGTCAGTGCCATGCGCCGCGTGGTGCGCTGGATCAGGCGCGTGCCCACATGGGCCTCCAGCTCGGCGATGTTCTTGCTGATCGCAGCCGGCGACAGGCCCAGGCTGCGGCCCGCCTCGGCAAAGCTGCCGCGCTGGGCCACCCGCTGAAAGACTTGCAAGGCGGTCAGTCGGTCCATCTGATTCTTTTCTTCCAGTGAATGGTTTATTTCGATAAAAGCCAATTATCAATTCAGGGTGAATTATCTACAGTCATGCCATGACCACTCCTCACCCCACACTCGCTCTCATTGAGCAGCGCATCTCGGCCAACCGCTTCGATACCTCCCACACCCTGGCGGATGCCGAGATCGAACGGCTGGTACAGCTGGCCACGCGAGCGCCCACGGCCTACAACCTTCAAAACTGGCGCTTCATCGCCGTGCGCACGCCCGCAGCCAAGGCCAGTCTGCGCGCTGTGGCACAGGACCAGGTCAAGGTGCAGGACGCGGCCGTCTGCTTCATCGTCTGCGGCGTGCTGGCCGACCCCGAGGCGCTGGCCGAACGGCTGCAGCCCTTTGTGGACGGCGGCTTCATGCCTGCCGCCATGGCGCAGGGCTGGCTGCAGGCCGCGCGCCTGCAATACGCCAGCGCGCTGGCGGTGCGCGACGAGGCCCTGCGCTCGGCCAGCTTAGCCGCCATGACGCTGATGCATGCGGCACAGGCCCTGGGCCTGGCGTCCTGTGCGATGACGGGCTTCGACGCCGAAGGCGTGGCAGGCAGCTTCGGCCTGGCCCGCGAGGAGCTGCCGGTGATGCTCGTCACCGTGGGTCGTGCCGCAGCCGGCAACTGGCCGCAGAAGCCGCGCCGGCCGCTGGAGCAGGTGCTGGAGTTCGCATGAGCTCCCGGCAAGCTGTGCGAACACCGGGGCAGACTCGGGCATGGGATCTGCTGCTGACGGGGCTGGCGCCCGCCATCTGGGGCAGCAGCTACATCGTCACCACGCAGCTGCTGCCGCAGGTGCCCGCGATGACGGTGGCTCTGCTGCGCGCGCTGCCTGCGGGCCTGCTGCTGCTGGCCTTCGCGCGGCGTCTGCCGCAGGGCGTGTGGTGGCTGAGGGTATTCATCCTGGGGGCGCTCAATTTCTCGGTGTTCTGGAGCCTGCTGTTCATCTCGGCCTACCGCTTGCCGGGCGGGGCGGCTGCCACCGTGGGAGCCGTGCAGCCGCTGGTGGTGGTGTTTCTTGCGGCCTGGGTGCTGGGCAGTGCACTGCGACCGGCCTCGGTGCTCGCAGCCCTGGCCGGACTGGCGGGCGTGGCCCTGCTGGTGCTCACGCCCGGCGTGGCGCTGGATGCGACCGGCATTGCGGCAGGCCTGGCCGCAGCGCTGTCCATGGCCTGCGGCACGGTGCTCACGCGCAAGTGGCGTCCGCCCGTGCCGCTGTTGACCTTTACCGCCTGGCAGCTCACGGCCGGCGGCCTGTTGCTGCTGCCCGTGGCGCTCTGGGCCGGGCCGGCTTTTCCGGCGCCCACGCCCGGCCATCTGATCGGGCTGGCCTGGCTGGGCCTGGTGGGCGCGGCGCTGACCTATGTGCTGTGGTTTCGCGGCATTGCCCGCCTCGAGCCCGAGATGGTGGCGCCGCTGGGCTTTCTGAGCCCGCTCACGGCGATTTTGCTGGGATGGGCGGTCCTGGGCCAGACGCTGACGGCCGTGCAGATGGCCGGCGTGTCCCTGGTCCTGGGCGGCATCTGGCTGGGGCAGAAGGGCGTGGCGCGCTGATTCCCGCCAGACCCAGGCCCGGCCGGGGACTGGCGCGGAATCATCCCCGAACCAGCAGATCGCCCGTGATCTCAGAGACGTTCTTGACGCTGGTCAGCGTCATGGCCACGCGCATTTCCTTTTCGAGCAGGTTCAGCAGATTGCTCACGCCGGCTTCGCCCTCGGCGGCCAGCGCATAGACGAAGGCGCGGCCTATCATGGTGCAGTCTGCGCCCAGGGCCAGCAGGCGCACGATGTCCAGGCCGTTGCGCACGCCCGAGTCGGCCAGGATCTTGATCTGGCCCTTGACGGCATCGGCAATGGCTGGCAGTGCGCGTGCCGACGAGAGCACGCCGTCGAGCTGGCGGCCGCCATGGTTGGAGACGATGATGCCGTCGGCGCCGAAACGCACCGCATCCCTGGCGTCCTCGGGATCGAGAATGCCCTTGATGAGCATGGGTCCTTTCCAGAAGTCGCGGATCCACTCCAGGTCCTTCCACGAGATCGAGGGGTCGAAGTTCGCGCCCAGATAGCCCATATAGTCTTCGAGGCTGACGTTCTGGCCCTTGTAGGTGGAGATATTGCCCAGGGTGTGCGGGCGGCCCAGCAGGCCCACGTCCAGCGCCCAGTGCGGATGGGTCACGGCCTGCAGGTAGCGGCGCATGGCGGCGTTGGGGCCGCTCATGCCCGAATGTGCATCGCGGTAGCGCGCGCCGGGCACGGGCATGTCCACGGTGAAGACCAGGGTGGAGACGCCCGCGGCCTGGGCGCGCTCCAGCGCGTTCTTCATGAAGCCCCGGTCCTTGAGCACATAGAGCTGGAACCACATCGGGCGGCCCAGCTTGGGTGCGACTTCCTCGATCGGGCAGACCGAAACGCTGGACATGGTGAAGGGAATGCCCTTCTTGTCGGCGGCCATGGCGGCCTGCACTTCGCCGCGGCGCGCGAACATGCCGGTCAGGCCCACGGGAGCCAGCGCCACGGGAATCGAGAACTTCTCGCCGAACAGCTCGATGCCGGTGTCGAGCTGGCTCATGTCCTTGAGCACGCGCTGGCGCAGCGCCACCTCTGCCAGGTCGCCGACGTTGCGCGCCAGTGTCTTCTCGGCGTAGGCACCGCCGTCGAGGTAGTGAAACAGAAAGGGCGGCAGGCGCTTTTGCGCGGCCGCGCGGTAGTCGGTGGTGGAGGAGATGATCATGAAAAAATGACGGAGGAAGATGAGAAACGATCCAGCCGCTTGCGCCGGGCGGCTTCCGCGTCGGACTCGGACAGCTTGTCGTGAACATAGGCCAGGTGCTGGCCTATGGCGCTTCTGGCCTGCTCGGGCTGGCCGTCGAGAATGGCTTGCATGAGATTCTGATGCTGGGCAGTCAGGTGCTCGAGCGTCGAGAGATCGTCATGCACAAACATCAGGCGCCGGTTCTGGGCCACGGTGCCCAGCACCAGCTCGAAGAGGCTGCCCATGAGCTGCACCAGCACGGCGTTGTGCGAGGCCTCGGCAATGGCCAGGTGGAACTGCGCGTCGGAGCGGGCGGCGCTGGCGGCATCATGCGCCTGCTGGTGGCGCAGCATGTCGTCGAAGCAGCGGCGGATGCGGTCTCTATCCTTGTCGGTGGCGCGCTGGGCCGCGTACCAGGCGGTGCTGAGCTCCAGCGCCTGGCGCGCTTCCAGCACGTCGTAGCGGTACTGGGGGTCGTCGCGCAGCAGCGGCGCGAGCGGCGCGACGGCCTGCTCGTGCCACAGCGGTACGGGGGCGCAGACAAAGGTGCCGGCGCCCACGCGGCTTTCGAGCACGCCGCGGCTGGCGAGCTTCTGTATCGCCTCGCGCAGCGCCGTGCGCGACACGCCCAGCTGCTCGGCCAGCGCCCGCTCGGTCGGCAGCTTGTCGCCGCTCTGGAGCTGGGTGGTCTGGATCAGCTCCAGCAGCTGCTGGGCAACGCGATCGGACAGGCGTGGGGCGGGCATGGAATCTCTCGGCAGGTTTACGTGGTTGGAATCATCCACGGAAACACATAAGCCTGCAGCGTGCAGATGATGCCGATCAGCACCAGGAAGGCCAGGCTGTGCTTGACGGTGAAGCGGAACAGGTCCGACTCCTTGCCGGCCAGGCCCACGGCCGCGCAGGCGATGGCGATGGACTGGGGCGAGATCATCTTGCCGGTCACGCCGCCCGTGGTGTTGGCCGTCACCGTCAGCACCTCGGGCAGGCCCAGCTGCGCCGCCGTGGTGGCCTGCAGCGCGCCGAACAAGGCGTTGGCCGAGGTGTCCGAACCCGTGAGGAACACGCCGACCCAGCCCAGGAAGGGCGAGAAGAACGCAAAGGCCTTGCCGGTGTGGGCCAGCGCCATGGCCAGCGTGGTGGACAGGCCCGAGTAGTTGGCGATGAAGGCAAAGGCCAGCACCATGCCGATGGAGTAGATGGGCAGGGCCAGTTCCTTGAAGGTCTCGCCCAGGGTCTTGACCGCCACGGCAGGCTTGAGGCGCAGCAGGAGGATGGCGAGCACGGCGCCGATCAGAATCGCCGTGCCGGTGGCTGACAGCCAGTTGAAGGAGTACACCGCGCCATAGGGCGTGGCAGCGGCCACCACGGGCGGCATCTTCTGCACCAGGTTGTGCAGCATGGGCACGGGAAGGTTGAAGACCGTACCGGCCAGCGCGCCGCCCGAGGCGAACAGCGCCTTGAAGGGCTTGAGGCTCCACATCGTCACCATGGCCGTGAGGATGATGAAGGGCGACCAGGCCTTGAGCACCACGCCGGCCGTCAGCTTGACGGTGGCCGCCGTCTGGATTTTCGCGGCGCCGGGTTCGGTGTCGAAGCGGAAGATGCGTCTGGGTTGCCAGAACTTGAGAAAGGTCGTCAGCGTCACCAGCGCGAAGATGGCCGAGGTGATGTCCGGCAGTTCGGGGCCTATGTAGTTGGCCGTCAGGAACTGACCGAGCGCAAAGCTTCCGCCGCCAACCAGCACGGCGGGCCAGGTTTCCTTGACGCCGCGCCAGCCGTCCATGATGGCCATGAGCCAGAACAGCACGATGATGGTCATGAACGGCAGCTGGCGGCCGGCCATCTGGCTGATGGCCATGGCATCGACGCCCGAGACCTGGCCGGCCACGATGACGGGAATGCCCATGGCGCCGAAGGCCACGGGCGCGGTATTGCCGATCAGGCACAGGCCGGCTGCGTACAGCGGCCTGAAGCCCAGGCCCACCAGCAGCGCCGCCGTGATGGCCACGGGCGCGCCGAAGCCGGCCGCGCCTTCAAGGAAGGCGCCGAAGCAGAAGCCCACCAGGATCAGCTGCAGGCGCTGGTCTTCGGTGACCGACAGAATGGACGAGCGGATGATGTCGAACTGCCCGGTCTTGACCGAGACCTTGTAGAGAAAGACCGCCGCAACAATGATCCAGGCAATGGGCCACAGGCCGTAGAAGAAGCCGTAGACGCCGGCCGCCAGCGCGTTGGCGACCGGCATGCGGTAGAAGAGCAGCGCCACGGCCAGCGCCAGCACCACCGTGATGCTGCCCGCCACATAGCCCTTGAGCCGCAGCTTGGTCAGCGCGAGAAAGAAAAAGATGATGGGTATCAGCGCCACCAGCGCCGACACCCACAGATTGCCCGCGGGGTCGTAGTTCTGCGACCAGATTTCTTGCATTGCCTCGATCTCCTGGATTTGCGCGGGGAGGGCAAGCCTTCTGAGCGTCCAGAAGTCTCCCCGTCAATTTTCTTCAGCAAAAACCGTGCAGCAGGCGCGCGACACCCGAAACAGGGGGCTGGCTCGCCATGGCTTGGTTTGTAAATTGGTATGACCAATATGAGAAATTCTCAAGTGGAGCGGATTATAGAAACCGGATTTGATAAGGAAATTCATGGTTTTCCCTTGATTTTTGGGATTTATTGGTAATACCAATATGGTGGGGAAGCATCGTCCGGAGGACGTAAAAAAGCCGCAGGCCTGGAGCGCTGCGGCTTTTATGGACAAGCTCATTGCCGGTCTGACGGCGGGTTTTGAGCGCGGTGCTCAAAACCGCGGCACCCAAGCCAGAGACGGCCAGCAAGGGCCGCCCCGCAGCAAAGGCCGTCGTCCCCCTGGGGGGAAGCCGCAAAGCGGCTCAGGGGGGACTAGTTCACCATCAGATGGAAGGGCCAGACATAGGCCTGCAGGGTCACGAAGATGCCCATCAGGCATGCCAGGGCGATCGAGTGGAAGAACACATAGCGCAGGATGTCGCCTTCATGGTTGAACCAGCGCGTGGCGGTGGAGGCCACGACGATGGACTGGGCGTCGATCATCTTGCCCATCACGCCGCCCGAGCTGTTGGCAGCGCCCATCAGATTGGGCGACAGGCCCAACTGGTCGGCCGCCACTTTCTGCATGCCGCCAAACAGCACGTTCGATGCCGTGTCCGAGCCCGTGAGCGCCACGCCTAGCCAGCCCATCAAGGTGCCGAAGAAGGGGTAGAGCACGCCGGTGTTGGCAAACGCCAGGCCCAGCGTGGTGTCGGTACCCGAGTAGCGCGTCAGCGTGCCCAGGGCCAGCATCAGCACGATGGTCAGCAGCGAGTAGCGCACGATGTAGATGGTCTTGAAGAACTGGCCTACAAGCTGCACGGGGTTGTACTTCATGACCAGGCCGCCAACGATGGCCGACAGCAGAATGCCGGTGCCTGTGGCCGACAGCAGGTTCAGCGTGTAGACCGCGCCTTCCTTGGTGGGCTGCTTGACCACGGGCGGCATCTTCTCGATCAGATTGTGCAGGCCGTCCATGGGGAAGGCGGGGCTGAAGATGCCGTTGAGTGCGGTCTTGACCGAGGGCAGGCCCCAGATGAAGACGAAGACCGTGAGAATGGCCCAGGGGGTCCAGGCACGGATCACATCGGCGCGCGAATGCTTGGTGATGGCGCGTGGTGCTTCCCCCTCGCCCTGACCGCTTTCATGGCCACGAAGCGTGGTGGTGCGCCAGATGTTCTTGGGCTGCCAGACGCGCAGGAAGGCGACCAGGCAGACCATGGAGACGATGGCGGCGATGATGTCCACCAGCTCGGGGCCGATGAAGTTGGACACCAGGTATTGAGGGATCGCGAAGGACACGCCGGTCACCAAGATGGCGGGCCAGATCTCCATCATGGCCTTGCGGCCCGCAAAGGCCCAGATCAGCCAGAACGGCACCAGTACCGAGAAGAAGGGCAACTGGCGGCCGATCATGGCCGTCACTTCCATCAGGTCGTAGCCGTGCACCTTGGCCAGCGTGATCACGGGCGTGCCCAGGGCGCCAAAGGCCACGGGCGCGGTATTGGCGATCAGCGACAGGCCCGAGGCGGCCAGCGGCGAAAAACCCAAACCGATCAGGATGGCGGCCGTCACGGCCACGGGCGTGCCGAAGCCGGCCGCGCCCTCGAAGAAGGCGCCGAAGGCAAAGGCGATCAGCAGCAGCTGGATGCGGCGGTCCTCGGTGATGCCGGCAATCGAGTCCTGCAGGATCTTGAAGCTGCCGTTCTTCTCGGTCAGCTGGTGCAAAAAGATGATGTTGAGCACGATCCAGCCTATGGGCAGCAGGCCGGTGAGGCCGCCCAGCATGGCCGCGCGGCCCGCCATCCCGGCCGGCATGCTGTAGACGAAAACCGCAATGACCAGCGCCGCAACCAGGCCCGCGCCTGCGGCCCAGTGGGCCTTCATGTGCAGAAAGCCCAGGCCTACCAGCATCACCACGACGGGAATCGCCGCCAGCAATGTGGACAGCCACATATTCGATAAGGGGTCGTAGACCTGTTGCCAAACCATCTCTGTTGCTCCTCTCTGTATTAATGGCTGCGATGGTGGCGATGTGCGCGCGTTCCCACACTAGCGTTAGCCCTTGGTTTGCGGCGGGTGCAGAAAATTTCAAAACCCGCACAAATCACTTCAAACCTGAGCGGCCGACACAAATGCCGCAGGCGCACTACCATCGGCTGCAACGAAAAACAAAGGGTTTAGTCCGTGGCCGATCTTTCCAAAATCACCTGTATCGAAGATCTGCGCGTGGTGGCCAAGCGCCGCGTTCCGCGCATGTTCTATGACTATGCGGACTCTGGCTCCTACACCCAGGGCACTTACCGCGCCAACGAAGACGACTTCCAGAAGATCAAGCTGCGCCAGCGCGTGGCGGTGAACATGGAGGGGCGCAGCACGCGCAGCACCATGATCGGCCAGGAGGTGGCCATGCCGGTGGCGATCGCGCCCACGGGCCTGACCGGCATGCAGCATGCCGATGGCGAGATTCTGGGCGCCAGGGCCGCCAAGGCCTTCGGCATTCCCTTCACCCTGTCGACCATGAGCATCTGCTCGCTGGAAGACATTGCCGAACACACCGGACGCCATCCGTTCTGGTTCCAGCTCTATGTGATGCGCGACAAGGCCTTCATGGAGCGATTGATCAACCGCGCCAAGGCGGCCAACTGTTCGGCCCTGGTGGTGACGCTGGACCTGCAAATCCTGGGCCAGCGCCACAAGGACATCAAGAACGGGCTGTCCACCCCGCCCAAGCCCACGCTTGCCAACCTGATCAATCTGGCGACCAAGCCGCACTGGTGCCTGGGCATGCTGGGTACCCGTCGCCGCAGCTTCGGCAATATCGTCGGCCATGTGGATGGCGTGGGCGATGTGTCCTCGCTGTCGTCCTGGACGGCCGAGCAGTTCGATCCGACACTGAACTGGAGCGACGTGGAATGGATCAAGAAGCTCTGGGGCGGCAAGATCATTCTCAAGGGCGTGATGGATGCCGAAGACGCGCGCCTGGCCGCGCAGAGCGGGGCCGATGCGCTGGTGGTCAGCAACCACGGCGGCCGTCAGCTCGACGGTGCGCCTTCGTCGATTGAAGCCTTGCCATCGATTGCAGAGGCTGCGGGCAAGGCCATCGAGGTCTGGATGGATGGCGGCATCCGCAGCGGTCAGGACGTGCTCAAGGCCCGCGCATTGGGCGCGCAGGGCACGATGATCGGCCGCAGCTTTCTCTACGGTCTGGGTGCTTATGGGCAGGCCGGAGTGAGCAAGGCACTGCAGATCATCCACAAGGAACTGGACACCACCATGGCCTTCTGCGGGCACACCAATATCAACCAGGTCGGCAAAGAGATTCTGTTGCCCGGCACCTATCCCAAACCGTTTGCAGTGATCTGATCCGTGTTGTCGGCGGCTTGCTGCGCTGCAAGCCGCCACGACCTCTGGCCGGAGGTCAGGAGTTGCTGGCCCTGGGCTTCCATGCCTGCACCTGCTGCTGGATCTTGGCCCGCTGTGCCGGTTTCAATTTCTTGGCGATGATTTCCTGCTGCTTGGCCGAATCCTTCTCGCCATCCTTGGCTGCCAGCAGCGCCCAGAAATAGGCCTGAGGCCAGCTTTGCTCCACACCGCGGCCCAGCGCATACATGGAGCCTACGTTGAACTGGCTGTTGGCATCGCCCTGTTCTGCCGCCATCATGTACCACTTGAAGGCTTCCTTGCTGTCTTGCGCCACGCCACGGCCATGGTCGTACATATAGCCGAGATTGCTCTGGCTCGAGACATGGTTTTGCGCCACGGCAAGGCGATACAGCCTGACGGCTTCCTCCTGGTTCTCAGCCACGCCCCGGCCGTCGTCATACATCACTGCGAGGTTGAACAGGCCGTCGACATCGTCTTGTTCTGCCGCCAGGCGATACCATTTCACCGCCTCCTCGTCGCTTTGCGGCACGCCGCGTCCGCGGCCGTACATCAAGCCGAGATTGGCCTGGCTTTCCGCATGACCCTGCTTTGCCGCAAGCGTGAACCACCTGGCTGCTTCATCATCATTTTTGGGAGCACCACGGCCTGTGAGGTAGGCGGCTGCGAGTTTGAACTGTGACTGGGCGTCACCGGCCTCGGCCTTTTGTTGCAGGTCGGGCGATTGTGCGATGGCCAAAGTGCTGGAGAGCAGCAAGGTGGCTGCGCAAAGGAGACGGCTGAATTGTTTTTTCATGGCTTGCTTGTCGATAAAGAGTTGCGGTTTCGAGCGTGCAAACTCAGCGAGTTTTCGCCTTGGGTTTCCAGGCGTTGATTTTTGCGTCCTGCGCAGAGCGCTCTGCAGGCTTGAGCTTGCGGGCCGCAGCATCGCGCAGCGGCACAGCATCTTCCAGGCCCTGAGCGGCCGCCAAGGCATACCAGAAATAGGCCTGGGACAGGCTGCGTCTGACGCCGCGGCTTTCCTCCAACATCGTGCCGAGGTTGAGCTGGGCCGTCGCATTGCCTTGCGCTGCGGCCAGTCCCAGCAGTCTGGCTGCTTCCTTCTCATCGAGCGGCACGCCGCGACCGGTGGCATACATCACGGCGAGGTTGGCTTGCCCCGAGTCGTGGCCCTTTGCAGCCGCCATGCCAAACCATCTGGCGGCCTCCTGATCGCTTTGTTCCACGCCGCGGCCGCTGACATACATCAGTCCCAGGTTGTACTGGGCATCGAGAAGGTTTTGCGCTGCAGCGAGCCGGTACCACTTGACGGCCTCCTCATCGCTTTGCTCAACGCCACGCCCATCGTCGTACATCACACCCAGATTGAACTGGCCATTGGCCTCACCTTGCGCCGCCGAAAGGCGATACCACTTGACGGCCTCCTGGTCGCTTTGCTTCACACCACGGCCCTGGTCATACATCAAGCCGAGATTGCTCTGGCTCAAGGCATTGCCCTGCGCCGCGGCAAGGCTAAACCATTGAGCGGCTTTCTCGTCGCTTTGCGCCACACCACGGCCTTCCACGTATATCTGGCCCAGATCAAGCTGAGCCTGGGCATCGCCCTCTTGTGCTTTGCGCAGCAGGTCCGCGGGTTGCGCCATTGCCAAGGTGCTGGCGAGCAGCAGCGCAGCAGCGGAGTAAAGATGAACCATGTGTTTCTTCATTTTTTCCTGATGGTCTTGCGAAAAGGGAAGTGTGTTCGGCCTGTGACTGCAAAGCTCGCCATGACTTCTGGCAACTCGATGTCTTCTTGAGCGCTGCCACCGTGAGGCAGTTCACGGAGAGTGCAGTGAAACAGCGCTGCCGGACCGATCATCCGGACCCTGCCTATTCACGCTTGGTCAGGGATGGATGGCACTCTGGAGGGCCGGACGCCGCAGCCCATGGAACAGGTTCCAGATGTACGGACTGCGGGCCAGAGCGAGCAGGCATTCTAGTCACGTAACAAGCTGCAGCCGCCAAGTCGCTCATCGCAACTGGCGGCTGCAGCTCGTTGATCAGGGTGCTTTTTCTGCCCCCAGCCCCATCGGGCATCGGGATTGAGAAGTGCTTACTTGTGTTGCAGGCGCCTGTGCATGGAAAAGCCATAGCCCAGCCCCAGCAAGGCGGCGAGGGCCGAGCCCGCCAAAATGCCCAGCTTGGCCGCGCCCAGCAAGCTGGCATCCGCAAAGGCCAGGCCGGCTACAAAAATAGACATGGTGAAGCCGATGCCGGCCAGCAGACCCACCAGCAGCACACCGCGCCAGTTCAGGCCTTCGGGCAGGTTGCATAGCCCGCTCTTGACGGCCAGCCATGTGCAGATGAAGACGCCCAGAGGCTTGCCCAGCACCAGTGCCATCAGCACGGCCATGGCCGTGGTCTGCGGCGCGGTTGCGCTCAGGTCGACGCCTGAGAACTGCACGCCGGCATTGGCCAGCGCAAAGATGGGCATGACGCAAAATGCCACCCAGGGGTGAAGAATCATGGGCAGGCGCAGAGCGGGCGGCAGCAGATCGCGCTGTGCAAGTCGAGCGGTGCGCAGGTCCTGCAGCAGGTGTTGCGGATCGGGCCTGCCTCTCAGCATCTGTTCGCCGGCCTTGCGCATGGCCGCCTGTGCCGTGATCAGCAGCGGCATGGGAGCGGAGCGTACAAACACGGGCGTCATCAGGCCCAGCACCACGCCCGCCAAGGTGGGGTGAGCGCCGGTCTTGAGCAGGCCGAACCACAGAATGGCTCCGGGCAGCACATACAGGGGGGCGGCGGCAATGCCCATGTGCTGGAACAGCAGCACCAGCAGCACGCCGGCTGCGGCAACCACAAAGCCCATGGGCTCCAGCCCGCCCGAGTAGAAGAAGGCAATGATGAGCACGGCCACGATGTCGTCGATGATGGCCAGGGCCAGCAGGAAGATGCGCAGAGCGCCCGGGATATTGCGGCCCAGCAAGGCCAGCACGCCCACGGCAAACGCGATGTCGGTCGCCGTCGGGATCGCCCAGCCCTTGAGCAGCGTGCTGTCGCTGCCCGCCAGGGCCACATAGATGAGCGCGGGCACGGCCACGCCGCCGATGGCCGCGATCAGTGGGAGGCTGGCCTGGCGCAGGCTGGCCAGCGCGCCGTTGTGCAGCTCGCGTCGGATCTCCATGCCAACGACCAGAAAGAACACCGTCATCAGCACATCGTTGACGATGAAGTGCAGGTCGGTGCTGAAGCTCCATGGGCCCAGCGTCAGCGCGACGGGCGCATGCCACAGTGCAAAGTAGCTTGGCGCTGCAGCGGAGTTGGCCCAGATCAGGGCTGCGGCGGCGGCCAGCATGAGCACCATGCCGGCGAAGGATTCGATATGCAGCAGCTGCGAGATTTGCGCCTGCACGCGTTCGGTCGCGGATTGCAGTGCGGGGACGCGGGGCGATTTTTGGGATGCAAAAGGTGCAGGGGCCTGCACCATTGTTTGTGGGTCCATGTGTCGGTAGGTGTCTGAGCTCGTCCGCAGACAGATGTGCAGCACCATGTCTTATGGTGCCGTCTGCACTGCAAACGACTGGCGCGCTGGCGGCCCGACCTGCGCATGAACATTCACCTGCCATCGCCACCTTGTGTGACGGGCACCCGGCTGAAATTGTAGCTAAAGATGCAGCAATGGCCTGGATATGAGGTTTATTTTCAGGAAAAGAGACTTCGCTGTCGGGACGGTTGCCTCTCGCGCTTCACGTCGCCTTGGCTTGAGCGGGTGGACTGCACGAATCGCGTCAGCGCCGCCCGGCGGCCGGCGCTATGCTGGCGCGCTAACGATAAAGAAAGCGTGTCATGTCGGGCATAGGAATGGAATATTTGTGGGTGGTCGTGGTGCTGTTTGCGGCGGCGGCGCAGACGGTGCGCAACACGGCCCAGCGCTCGCTGACGGCACAGGTCGGCACGCTGCCGGCCACGCTGGTGCGCTTTCTCTATGGCTTGCCGTTCGCCGCCATCTATCTGCTGGCGCTCTATGGTCTGGGCGATCCGTCCCTGGTGCTGCCGCAGTTCAGTGCCGCCTATCTGGGCTGGATTGCGCTCGGTGCCTTCTTTCAGGTCGCGGCCACGGCCGCCTTGCTGATGGCCATGAAGGAGCGCAACTTTGCCGTGGCGGTCACGCTCTCCAAGACCGAGGTGCTGCAAGTGGCCTTGTTTGCGGCCATGTTCCTGCACGAGCTGCCGACCCGGCTGGCGCTGCTGGCCATGGTGCTGGCCACGGTGGGCGTGCTGATGCTGTCGCTGCCGCCGCGCGGGCAGCTGTTCACGCTCTCGGCCTGGACCAGCAAATCGTCTGTCTACGGCCTGATCTGCGGTGCCTGTTTTGCGCTGGCCACGATAGGCTTTCGCGGCGGTGCGGTAGAGATTGCCAGGCTGGGCGTGAGCTCGCCCTGGCTTTCCGGGGCCTGGGGCGTGCTGATTGCGCAGACCATGCAGTCCGTGGTCATGAGCGCCTGGATTGCCAAAACCCATGAACAGGGGCTGCGCCCCATCTTCAAGGCCTGGCGCATCTCGCTGCTGGCCGGCAGCATGGGCGCCGCCGCATCGCTGGCCTGGTTCACCGCCTATGCCATGCAGGGCGCAGCGCCGGTGCGCACGCTGGGCATGGTGGAGGTGGTGTTCAGCTATATCGTCTCGCGCAAGGTGTTCAGCGAGAAGCTGTCGTTGATGGAGAAGCTGGGCATGGCGCTGATGATGCTGGGCCTGGTGCTGATCTGTTTGCAGCTCTGATTTTGAGAGCTGCCTGCGCTTTCTATAGCTCATTCCTGTATTGAAAAATCGATGAAGTGAACTATGGATGAGCGCAAGAAGCTCTTGAATCAATAGCGGGATACCGCAGTATCGGATGCCGCTAGCTCGGCATCGACATTGCGGCTGCCATGCATCTCAGGCGACTTGCTGCGCTTGCGGCAGGCGTGGGCGCCGCTCGGGCTGGGCCGCATAAAGACGGTAGCCAAGCGTCAGCAGCGCAAACCACAGGGGCGCGATATAGAGCGCCACGCGGGTGCTGGCATCCAGCGACAGGCAGACCAGCACCACGGCCAGAAAGGCCAGCACAAACCAGTTGGTAAACGGCGCGCCGGGCATGCGGTAGGCCACGGCAGCGGCCTGACCCAACTTGACGGCGCGGCGGTAGCGCAGATGGGCAAAGACGATGATGCCCCAGGTCCACACGGCGCCTATCGTCGCAATGCTGGTCACATAGATGAAGGCTTCCTCGGGCACCAGATAGTTGAGCACCACGCCGACCAGCATGAAGGCCGCCGACAGCACAATGCCGGCCGCAGGCACATGGCGTGAATTGACCTTGCCCAAGCGGGCAGGCGCCTGCTTGAACTGGGCCAGCGTATAGAGCATGCGCCCGGTGCTGAAGATGCCGCTGTTGCACGAAGAGGCGGCGGCGGTGATGACCACGAAGTTGATGATGTCGGCCGCAGCGGGAATGCCCAGCTTGTCGAAGACATGGACGAAGGGGCTCATGTCGGGGCTGAGCTCGTTCCAGGGCACCAGCGACATGATGACGACCAGGGCGCCGACATAGAAGATCAGAATGCGGTAGACGATGCTGTTGGTGGCTTTCGGCAGCACTTTCTCGGGCGACTCGGCCTCGCCGGCGGTCACGCCTATCAGTTCCACGCCGGTGTAGGCAAAGCAGGCTATCTGCAAGGTGAAGACCACGCCGACCATGCCCATGGGCGCGAAGCCGCCATGCGACCAGAGATTGGCGAAACTCGCCGTCTGGCCCAGCGGCCCCCAGCCCGTGGTGATGATGGCCACGCCCAGCACGAGCGTGGCCACGATGGTCACGACCTTGATCAGCGCGAACCAGAATTCCAGCTCGCCAAAGACCTTGACCGCGATCAGGTTGACTCCAAGCAGCACGGCCAGGGTGGCGAGCGCCGGAACCCATTGCGGAATGCTCGGAAACCAGTAATGGGTGTAGATGCCTATGGCCGTGAGTTCGGCCATGCCCGTCACCACCCAGGTGAACCAGTAGGTCCAGCCGGTGACAAAGCCGGCCCAGGGGCTGACATAGGTTTCGGCATAGGTGGCAAAAGAGCCGGCCACCGGGCGGTGCACCAGCAACTCGCCCAGTGCACGCATGATGAAGAAGATGGCCAGCCCCGCGATGGCGTAGCTGAGCAGCAGCAGCGGCCCCGCCTTGTGAATCGCCTTGGCCGAGCCCAGGAACAGGCCCACGCCTATGGCGCCACCCAGGGCGATCAGCTGGATATGCCGGTCCTTGAGGCCGCGCTCCAGTTCCCCTGTGCGTTGCAGCGAATCCCCGGCTGCGGTTGGATGATTTCGGCTCATGTTGTATGTCTCCGTTTTGCCATTCGCACGGCAACAGCTGCCCCTCACGGGGCGCTGCGGCTGCCGTGTCTGGCTTGTGGTTGAAGTTGTTAGCTTGAGATCAGGCGCTGGCGGTGGTCAGCGTGGCCGGTCGGGACTGTTTGCCGGTGCTGCCCATGGACTGCAGTACCACGTCGCCGACCATATCGGCGGTGATGGCCGACAGGGTCCAGCCCAGATGGCCGTGGCCGGTGTTGTAGAACACGCAGGGTTTGCTACCACGACCCACGCGCGGCAGCATGTCCGGCATCATGGGGCGCAGGCCGGCCCAGGGCACGACGCTGCGCGTGCTGACGCCCGGAAAGCATTGCTGCACCCATTCGATGAGTGGGCGGATGCGGTCGGCGCGGATGTCCTTGTTGTAGCCGTTGAATTCGGCCGTGCCCGCCACGCGGAAGCGATCGTCGCCGAGGCGGCTGGTGACCAGCTTGGTCTCGTCGTCGAGCAGGCTCACCATGGGGGCCGAGGCACGGCTGGTCTCGTCGAGCAGATTGACCGTGATGGAGTAGCCCTTGACCGGATAGATGTTGACGCTGTCACCGAGCTGGCTGGCCAGCGCGCGGCTGGCCGTGCCGGCGCAGACCACCATGGCGTCGAAGGTCAAGGCTTCGGTTTCCAGACCCTGGCGCACGGTCACGCTGGCCTGCTTGCCATTGCTGTTCACTGCCACGATCTCCTGACCGTAGCGGCATTGCACGCCCAGCCTTTCGCAGGCGCCGGCGAGGCCGCTGGTGAACTTGTGGATGTCGCCGGTGGAATCGCTCTCGGTGAAGTAGCCGCCATAGAAGGTTCCGGACAGCGTGGGCTCGATGGCCCGCATTTCCTGGGGCGTTACGGCGCGGCGCTCCAGCCCGCCCAGGGCGAGCAGCTGCGAGACCTTGCCTGCGTGCTCGAAGCCCGCCTGGTCACGGTAGATATGCAGAATGCCTTTCTTCTTCAGATCGAAGTCAATGCCTTCGGCATCTGCCCAGTCAAACAGATGTTCACGCGCCGCAATCGCCAGGCGCGCGGTTTCGACCGTGTTTTTCTCGTAGTGAGGAATGGCCGCGAGGAACTGGCAGAACCAGGAAATCTTGTGCCAGCTGGGCTTGGGATTGAGCAGCAGCGGAGCATCGCTCTTGAGCATCCACTTGAGGCCCTTGAGGACGGTGGACCAATGGGTCCAGACCTCGGCATTCGATGCCGAGAGCTGGCCGCCATTGGCAAATGAGGTTTCCATGGCGGCATAGCGCTGCTTCTCGAACAGGGTGATGGAAAATCCGCGCTTGGCCAGGGCATAGGCCGTGGTCACGCCCGTGATGCCGCCTCCGATAACGGCGATTGTCTTCATGATGATCAGCTCCAGATGCGTCAAAGGTGGAGTCCGTGCGCAATATGCGCAGCGGACGCCCCCTCTGTTCTGGACCTGAGAGATTCACGAGGCATCGCCGGGGCGATGATCGCTTGCTCCTTCGGTATGCCCGGCGGACGATGGCGCCGGACATTCTTCAGAGTGATGAAACAAGTGATGCCGATCCTTTTGCCTGAGAGTTTCCGGGGCGGTTGCTCCTTCGGCGCTGCGCTGCAGTCTCTCTCGGCATCACTGGGCTAAGGGCCCGAGGGCGAATGTAAGAAGAACGCCATGGCTTGGATATACGGGTTTTCTAGACTTACCGGGCAAAGTGCCGGCGTGGCCGTTTTTTGCGGATCGGCCAGTTTGACGGCGCCATGCGTCACGGTCCTGTTGGTTTGGGAGCTTGATTGCGGGATAGTGCTTGATTTTCAAGCGCAGGATGCCCTCAATTTAATAGCGATACCATCTGTCAAGTGGAGCTGAGCAGCCCCAGAATCCGTCATTGCATTGATGGTGCGTGCCATAGTCATTGAAGGATTTGGGCAAAATGACGGTTTTGCTCGTCAATTGGCTCAGCGGCCGCACCGCTTGGCTGTTGAAGCACCCGGCCGGGGTGGCTGCTGGTGCAGGTGGTTGCAGGACTGTGCGCCCAATCTTCTGTCTGTTGGCTTGATTCCTTTGTCCTCGTTGCAGCGATCAATGTGATCGCTTTTTTGCGTTGCGGCCTGCAATGCGCAAGAGATGGTCTGGTGACTTTGCCTGATGGGCGCAAACCCAGATCACAAGACCCATGTCTCCATCTCCCTCCAGCCAGCAGACCGCAGACGGCTGCAGCGACAGCGCGCCAGCGTCCGAGCCGCATCTGCACCGCGTGCTCAAGCAGCGCCACCTGAGCATGATCGCCATCGGCGGCGCCATCGGCACGGGCCTGTTTGTGGCCTCCGGCTCGGCCATTGCCCAGATCGGCCCGGGCGGCGCCGTGCTCACCTATCTGCTCATCGGCATCATGGTCTACTACATCATGACCAGCCTGGGCGAGCTGGCCGCCTTCATGCCGGTGGCCGGCTCTTTCTCTACCTATGCCTCGCGCTATGTGGATCGCGGCTTCGGCTTTGCGCTGGGCTGGAACTTCTGGTTCAGCTGGGCCGTGGTGGTGGCCGTGGACCTGGTGGCCTCGCAACTGGTCATGGCCTACTGGTTCCCCAATGTGCCCGGCATCCTCTGGAGCGGCCTGTTCCTGCTGCTGATGGTGGGGCTGAACGCGTTTTCCGCGCGCGGCTTTGCCGAGGCCGAGTACTGGTTCGCGCTGATCAAGGTGCTGGCCGTAGTGGCCTTTCTGATCACCGGCGTGCTGATTCTGTTCCGCATCATCAGCAACGGCCATGTCCCCGGTTTCGAGAACTGGACCACGGGCGATGCGCCCTTCGTCGGCAATTTCGCGACCTTTGTGGGCGTGGCCATGATCGTGGCCTATTCCTTCCAGGGCACGGAGCTGGTGGGCGTGGCGGCGGGCGAATCCGAGAATCCGCGCGAGAACGTGCCGCGTGCCATTCGCCAGGTGTTCTGGCGCATTCTGCTGTTCTATGTGCTGGCCATTGTCGTCATCGGCTTTCTGATTCCCTATACCGACCCGCAGCTGCTGCGCACCGATGTGGCCGATATTGCCGTGAGCCCGTTCACGCTGGTGTTCCAGCATGCGGGCCTGCTCTCGGCGGCCACGGTGATGAATGCGGTGATCCTGACCTCGGTGCTGTCGGCCGGCAACTCTGGCATGTATGCGGCCACGCGCATGCTCTACAACATGGCGACCGAGGGCAATGCACCGCGCATCTTCTCCCGTCTGACCCAGAACGGCGTGCCGCTGGTGGCCTTGATCGGCAGCACGCTGGTCGCCAGCCTGTGCCTGCTTTCCTCGCTCTACAGCCCGCAGGCCGTCTATATCTGGCTGTTGAATCTGGCCGGCATGACGGAGTTCATCGTCTGGCTGGGCATTGCCGTCAGCCACTACCGCTTCCGTCGTGGCTATGTCATGCATGGCCATGATGTGGGCCTGCTGCCTTACAAGGCCGGCGCCTTCCCCTTCGGACCCATTTTTGCCTTTGTGCTGTGTCTGGTGGTGACGCTGGGCCAGAACTATCAGGCCTTCCTGGAAGAGCGCATCGATTGGGGCGGCGTGGTTTCGACCTATCTGGGCATTCCGCTGTTCCTGCTGTTCTGGCTGGGCTACTGGCTGGTCAAGCGCAAGACCTGGGTCAGCTATGCCGATATGCGCTTTGACGAGCTCGAAGACATCAAGCAGGGCAAGGTTTCCTCCTGAGGCGCTTTTGGTCCTCCCCCGGGGGACAACAGCATTGCCGGGGGGCGTGCTGGCTGTTTCTCGGCGCATGTGTGCTTGTTTTAGGCATCAAGGCCGGTTCTTGCCAGCGCAGGCAAAATCGGCACTGTGAGCGATCTTTCCCCCAGCCCCGAGTCCAGGCCCAGGCGCATAGCGCATCTGGACATGGATGCGTTCTACGCCTCCGTGGAGCTGCTGCGCTACCCGCAGCTCAAGGGGCTGCCGGTGGTGATCGGCGGCGGGCGGCGCAGCTTTGACGAGGAGCTGCTGGCACGCCATGCGGGGCGGCCGCTGTCCGAGATCCCGGTCGCGGACTTTCCGCTGCTGCGCGATTACACGGGGCGGGGCGTGATCACCACGGCCACCTATGCGGCCCGGCAGTTTGGCGTGGGCTCGGCCATGGGCATGATGAAGGCCGCCAGGCTGTGCCCGCAGGCGATTCTTCTGCCCGTGGACTTTGGCGAGTACCGGCGCTTTTCCAAGGTCTTCAAGGAAGTGATCCTGTCCATTGCGCCGGTCATGGAGAACCGCGGCGTGGACGAGGTCTACATCGACTTCACCGACGTGCCCGGCGGCCAGCGCGAAGGCGGCCGCGTGCTGGCCCGGCTGATCCAGAAATCCATCTTCGACGCCACGGGACTGACCTGCTCGGTGGGCGTCGCACCCAACAAGCTGCTGGCCAAGATGGCCAGCGAGTTCAACAAACCCAACGGCATCTCCATCGTCCAGCCCGAGGATCTGCAGACGCAGATCTGGCCGCTGGCCTGCCGCAAGGTCAACGGCATAGGCCCCAAGGCCGACGCCAAGCTCAAAAGCCTGGGCATAGAAACCATAGGCCAACTGGCCGCGCAAAGCCTGCCGCAGCTGCTGCACTGGTTCGGCAAGTCCTACGGCCACTGGCTGCATGAATCGGCCTGGGGGCGGGACGAGCGCGCCGTGGTGACAGAGAGCGAGCCGGTGTCCATGAGCCGCGAGACCACCTTCGAGCGTGATCTGCATGCCGTGCGCGACAAGGCCGAGCTGGGTGCCATCTTCACGGACCTGTGCGCGCGTCTGGCCGAGGATCTGCAGCGCAAGGGTTATGTGGGACGCACCGTGGGCATCAAGCTGCGCTATGACGATTTCAAGATCGCCACACGGGACCAGACCTTGAATCTGCCGGTGCAGGATGCGGCCGCCATCCGATTGGCCGCAGGCCAATGCCTCAAGCGCGTGCCGCTGGCCAAGCGCATCAGGCTGCTGGGGGTCAAGGTTTCGGGCCTGATCCGCGCGGCGGACTGGGAGGCCAGTGCCCGGAATCCGGCAGCGCGGGAAGCGCTGCTGCGATCGAATATCTTGACCCTGGTCAAGGATTCGGATCCCTATACCGCTTCTCTGTTCTGAGCCGCTGTATATGGGCATGCATGCTGTGCGATGATGCCAAGTGTGAGATTGTGTATCTTTGATGTCAGCGGTTGCTGATCGCGCGGGTTTCCAGTCTCGAACTATAAAAATACAGGCACATAGGAGGAGTGGAAGGCATGCGCCTGAATCTACCGGTATCCCAACACAACTACGACTTTCCGGGCGATGAGCTGCTGGTCTCCAGCACCAACACCAAGGGCGAGATCACCCATTGCAATCCCGCGTTCGTGCGGGTCAGCGGCTATGCGTACGAGGAGCTGATCGGTCAGCCCCACAATCTGATCCGCCACCCCGACATGCCGGCCGCCGCCTTCAAGGACATGTGGCGCACCATTGCCCACGGCTACCCCTGGACGGCCCTGGTCAAGAACCGCCGCAAGAACGGCGACCATTACTGGGTGCGGGCCAATGTCACGCCCATCATGGAAGGCGGCAAGCCCAGCGGCTATCTGTCGGTGCGTACCAAGCCGACCGCGCAGGAAATTGCGGGCGCCGAAGCGCTGTATGCACGCATGCGCAGCGAGGAGGAAAAAGGCGGGCTCAGCTTTCGCCTGCGTGCCGGAGAGGTGCGCCGGCTGGGCCTGCTGGGCCTATGGGACAGCCGCCGGGACGTGGGCTTGGTGGCGCGCATGGCCTGGCTGCTGGCGGTGCTGGCGCTGATCGCCATGCTGCCCGATATGCTGGGCTGGCAGGGCGCCGCGGCCTGGGGCTGGCGCGGGGCCAGCCTAGTGCTTGGCGGTGCTTTCGTGCTCTGGCGCTTCTATCGCCGCTGCGTGGCCGGACTGGAGGAGGCCAGCCGCTTTGCGGCCGATGTGGCGGCCTGCAATCTGAGCACCGACTGCAGCCAGAGCTACAACGGTGCCATGGGAGCTTTGATGCTCAGGCTGCAGCAGATCCAGATCAATCTGCGCGCGGTGGTGGGCGATGTGCGCACCGAGGTGCGCGGTTTTGCCGAGACGGCGCACGAGATCGCGCAGAGCAGCTTCGACCTCGCGGGGCGCACGGAAGCGCAGGCCGGCAGCCTGCAGCTGACCGCGGCCTCCATGGAGGAAATCTCGGGCACGGTCGCGCAGACCGCAGATACCGCCCAGTTCATGGCGGGCGCCAGCGATGAAAGCCGTGCCGTGGCCAGCCGCAGCGGCACCGCCATCAGCGAAGTGGGCTCGGCCATGGAACATATCCGTGGCTCGTCCACGCGCATGAGCGAAATCATCGGCGTGATCGAAAGCATTGCCTTCCAGACCAATCTGCTGGCGCTCAATGCGGCCGTGGAGGCAGCGCGTGCGGGCGAGCAGGGCCGCGGCTTTGCCGTCGTGGCGGGCGAGGTGCGGGCGCTGGCCCAGCGCAGCGCCGAGGCTGCCAAGGAGATCGGTGTGCTCATCAACCGCACGGTCGACGGCATCAACGACGGCAATGCACGCATGCGTGCCGCGGGCCAGACCATTGACGGCATGGTCGAGGCCGTGGACAAGGTCAGCGCCCTGGTGCACCAGATCAGCATCGCCACGCGCGAGCAGTCCATAGGCATCTCGCAGGTCAACGAGGCCGTGGCCCAGCTGGATTCCGTGACCCAGCAGAATGCGGCCCTGGTGGAGCAGTCCACGGGCGCTGCCGATTCGCTGCGCCTGAGTGCCAAGACGCTGGAGCGTTCGGTGGATGTATTCCATCTATGATGGATCGATGACGTGAACCCTGGGCAGCTGGCGTGTACAGCTGCCTTTTTTTTGCCTCAGCTTTGGTTAGGATTGCTGCATGAATGTTGTGCTGACCCTGATGGCCATCGCGGTGCTGGCCTTGTGCCTGTTGGTCTGGCTGCTGTCGCGCCTGCGCGATGGCTTCAGAGCTGCGGGCGTGCAGACGCCGCCAGAGACCGAGACGCCCGCAGAGCCGCTGGCTCCCCTGCTTCCCGCATACAGAAAAATGTCCTCGAATGCCGAACCGGCCGCCGAGAAGGCCGATGAAGGCGGCAAGGATGTGAATTTCCGCGCCCAGGGCGAGCGCGGCATGGGCGGCCCGGTGTATGGCGATGTGCTCTGTGCGGACGGTGTCTATCTGCCCCATGTGTGGGAACGGGACATGCATACCTCCTTCGACGGGCGTTGGCTGCGCACGGGCTTTTATCAGAGCGAAACCGCGCATCTGGTGGACCGCAAATCCCGGCGCAGCTGGAGCATCAATGCCGTGGAAGGGGAGATCCTGGACGCGCTGCACTGGCGCATGCCGCGCTGGAGCGGCGAGACCATCAACGAAAGCGGCATCGCCGACGACGCGCATGTGATCATGTCCGATGCCAGCTTTGAGGCCTGGCTGGGCGAGAACCTGAGCCAGCCGGCCCAGCCCCTGGTTCAGGTCTGTGATCTCTGGATTCCCCACGACAGCATTCCGGCCGAGGCCGCCAGGCCCATGCCGGTCCTGCCCCAGCCCGCACAGCCCACGCCGGTGCCCGCACTGGGCCTGAGGCGGCACTGGCCCGCATCGCTGCGCAAGCTGCGCTATCCCATGGATCCGCTGTGCAACCCGCATTGGCAGCTGATGCTGGGCGAGGCGCCGCAGCCCTGGCTGGTGGACGACAACCATGGCCTGGTCTGGCGCGCCGATGCCCAGGCCTTTGCGCTCTATGCCAGCTCCAGCCAGGAAGACAGCAGCCAGGCCAGCTTGCGCTTGGCGGTCTGGAGCATGGAGCGCGGCTGGCAGCAGTGGCCCGAGCTGATGCCCGAAGACCGTAAACCCTGGGCGCTGGGCCTGTTCTCGCCACACGAAGAGGCATCGACTCAGGGGCCGCAGCTGAGCTGGTCCGACGAGCTGGTGCTGCAGAGGGTGGAGCTGGATACGCCGCAGACCGAGCGCCTGCATGACGGCACCAGCCTCAGCTGCGCCATGAGCGAGGTGGAGGTCTGTGCGGGTCACCAGGCCGATGGACTGCCCCTGGTCAAGCCCTCGCTGCGCGTGGCGTTCGACTGGCTGCGCGATCCGGTCCAGCCCGCGCTGTGGCGTGCGCAAAGCGATTCTTTCAAGGGACAGCGCCTGATCTGGACCCTGGCCAAGCCCGCGAGAGAAGAGATTGGCGAAACCGCGGCCTACAACCTGCAATGGGGCGAGCGGCATCTGCCCGGCACCTGGGCTCTGGAGCATCTGCTGGTGCAGGGCCGCTGGGCGCTGCTCATGCCCCATGGGCGCGCGCCTATCCGCGGCGGCAGCGGTGGCCTGCAGGTCTGGGATGGCGAGCGCCTGCAGGCGGTGGACCTGCCCTGGCCCGTGGTGCGGCTGTCGGCCGTGCCCGCGCCGCGCGGCGGCATGGCCGCGCGCGTGCGTGTGATGGCGCTGACGGCCAGCCTGGCCGACAAGGACTGGGATCCGGCCACGGCTTCCTGGCGCTGGCCTTTGCAATCCGTCTCGGCCAGCCATCTGGCGCGGCCGGACTGGAGGCCGCTGTACAGCGAGCGCGAACTGGCTCCCGATGTCCAGGGCCGCTGGCAGCTGCTGCCGCGCTGGCGTTCCGTGCGGCAGATCCAGCATCCCTGTGCCGATGGCGACTATGTCTGGCGCGACGAGGTCCGCGGCGACACCTTGTGGTGGTGGGGCGGGGTGCACGAGGGCGTCAACAATTACTGGCAGCAGAACTCGCCGCGCATCGACGGCGTGGCCATGACGCGCAGCGGCACTGCGTTCTGCGGCGTAGGTCCCTGCGCCTGCCCCCATCCTTCGGGCGAGGGCTGGGCCATGCTGGAGCTGCAGCAAAGCCGCTATGGCGAGTTGGGCCTGTGGCATCTGCACTGGCTCAACCCCGTGGAAAAGGAAGTCCGCACGCTGGAGCTCAGGGCGCGCATGCCTGTGCTGCAGGCCTGGGATGCGCAGGGCCTGCACTGGCTGGATCAGCCCGCGCCGGACGCCGATGGCGTGGATGGCGGCACGCCGGCCGCTGAGAGCAAGCCGCGCCAGCTGATTGTTCAGCAAGCCTGGCAGCGCGCTGCCGTGGAGCAGCTGCGCCAGGGCATGAACGGCCTGTGGCTGCGCAAGCAGGACCTGCGCTATGCGGAGACCTTGCTGGGCCAGGACGATTGCCCGTGGCGGACTTGACCCCCTGAGCCGCTTTGCGGCTTTCCCTGGCGAGGGGTGGCAGCTTTGCTACGGGGCGGCCCTTGCTGCCCCTGAGTTGGTTGACGCCGGTATTTGCCGTTACTGGCGGGCCGTGCGCACATTGGCGGGCAGGGCGCCCGGGTGGCTGGTGCGGAAGGGATTGATATCCAGGCCGCCGCGGCGCGTGTAGCGCGCGTAGACCGCGAGCTTGATGGGCCGGCAGCGGGTCCAGATGTCCATGAAGATGCGTTCCACGCACTGCTCGTGGAATTCGTTGTGGTTGCGGAAACTCACCAGATACTGCAGCAGGCCTTCCTGCTCGATCTGCGCGCCGCTGTACTGGATCTGCACGCTGCCCCAGTCGGGTTGGCCGGTGACCAGGCAGTTGCTCTTGAGCAGATGGCTGACCAGGGTTTCATTGACCGGAGCTTCGTCGTGGTGGGCGCGCAGCAGCTCGGGAGCGGGCGTGTAGCGGGTGCATTCCACATCCAGGCGATCCAGCAGCAGGCCGTCCAGCTCATGCACCTGCTCGGCATCGAACTTGTCCACTTCCAGCAGCCGCACGCCCACGCTGCCCTGGCTCGCGCTGCCGCGCCAGGCCGCTTCCGAGAGGTCGGTGCGCAGGCGGGCCAGCACCTCGCCGGCATCCGCAAAGCGGGTGTTGTTGAAGCTGTTCAGATACAGCTTGAAGGACTTGCTCTCGATCAGATTGGGCGTTTCGCAGGGAATCGTGAAGTGCGCCAATGCCACCTGAGGCTTGCCGCGCGGATTGAGCCAGGACAGCTCGAAGGCCGTCCACAGGTCGGCGCCGAAGAACGGGGGATTGCTGCCTGCGCCGATTTCCTCGCGCTTGACTTTGCGCGGCAGGGGAAAGAGCAGGGACGCATCGTACTGGTCCACATAGGCCGAGCTTTTGCCCAGCTGCGATTGTTCGGGTGTATGCATGACTTGAAGCAGTGAGGTGCGGGCGGCCAGGCTGCTGGCACCTGATGAAGAGGGGCTTGGGCCGCTTTTTACTTGAATTCGCGTTCCCGTAGCCATTTGGTGGCAATCCACTTTTCGCCTTCGAGCACGGGAGTGCCGCCGTGCAGCGTGCGTGTGGCCGGGTCGGGCTGGCTGTAGCTGAAGAACACGGCATTGCCGCGGCGCGGCACGACCTGCAGGGCCACATCGGGAAAAATGGTGGCGCCGCCGCGCGCGGGCTCGTTCAGGTACATGACCAGGGTGCCTACGCGCTGGCCGCCGCGTTTGAGAATCGTCGGCGTGCCGGGCTCGTTGGGCGAGAAATAGTCGTAATGCGGCTTGTACTCGGCGCCCGGCCGGTAATGCAGCACCTGCAGGCCTTCGCCGTTTTCCAGCGGCCAGTTGAGCAGGCGGGCGATGCGCTTTTCCACGCGGGCGATGACCTCGTTTTCGCCGCGCTGAAAAAACATGCCGTTGCTGGTGCGGTCGTCGTTGACGGCCTCGCCGCCGCTCTGGTTGTCCACGGTCAGCGAGCGCTGCATGCGCGGACGCGCCGCCGCGATGATGGCCTCGCATTCCTCGTCGGAGAGCAGGTTGCCGAACACCACCACGCGCGGGTTGCGCATGCTCAGCAGCACATGGACCTCGCGGTCGCCCGCGTCGACGCTGCAGGGATCGCTCTGCAGCTGCGGCTCGGGCACGCCGGACGCGTGGGCCTGGACCTGCACGCCGGCCTGGGGCTTGGCCGCGGCGAACGGGTAGGGCAGCTCACCCACCTCCGGCAGAGCCAGCGCCCGGCGCGCCAGATGTTCGGCCCAGCCCGCGGTGCGCATGGATTGCAGCAGCGCGGGCAGGGGAACACCGGCCGCGCTCTGCGTGCGCACCCATTGCATCAGCTCGGGGGTCAAGCCGGGTGGGATGGCGAACTCGTCTTGGGTGGATGTGCTCATGCCGACAATGCTAGTGTGCAGCGATGCCAATTTCAATGCGTCGTCAGTCTTCGAGCCGGCGGCGGAACACCAGCTTCTCGGGCGTGGAGGCGGCTTCGGCCAGGGCATAGCCTTCGAGGTCGAAGCGACGCAGGTCCGCGACTTTTCTGGCCTTGTGCTGCACGGCCCAGCGCACCATCAGCCCGCGCGCGCGCTTGGCGTGGAAGCTGATGATCTTGTATTTGCCGCCCTTGAAATCCTCGAACACGCATTCGACCACGGGCGCCTGCAGCGCCCCGCGGTCCACGGACTTGAAGTATTCCTGCGAGGCCAGGTTGACCACCACGTGTTCGGCTTGTGGCTCGGCCTTTTGCTGCTCCGTGCCGCGCTCGTTGAGATAGTCGGCGATCTGCGTGCCCCAGAACTGGTAGAGATTGCTGCCGCTGGCGTTCTCGAGCCGGGTGCCCATCTCCAGGCGATAGGGCTGCAGCAGGTCCAGCGGGCGCAGCACGCCGTAGAGGCCGCTGAGGATCACCACATGCTCCTGGGCCCAGTCCAGCTCCCTGGGCTTGAGCGAATGCGCGTCCAGCCCCTCATAGACGTCGCCGTTGAAGGCCAGCACGGCCTGGCGCGAGTTCCGGGCCGTGAACCTGGGGCTGAAGGCTTCGTAGCGGCCCACGTTCAACACGGCCAGCTTGTCGCTGATGCTCATGAGCTCGGAGAGCTGCTGCGGCGACTTCGCGCGCAGCAGCTCGATCAGCTCCAGCGGCTGCTTTTTGAAGACGGGCAAGGTGTGCGGCAGATCGGCGGGAACAGGGCTTTCATAGTCCAGCGACTTGGCCGGAGAGATCAGAAACAGCATGGCTGGTGCTCGGAAATCGGATAGCGGTGAATGAAAAGGTCGCCAAGGTGGCAGCGGCCCCGAGGGGGCTTGCTGGAGCGGCCCGGCGATGAAAAAGGGCCAGGGCCCGCCCACCGCAGTGGACAGCGCCTTGGCCCTGTGATGCCGGATGGCGGTCTGCTTAGGCGTTGCTGCCGGCAGCCTGCTCTTCCTTCTCGAACGGCAGCTGCATCAGGCTCAGATCCTTGCGGGTCTCGACCAGCACCAGCGGACCTTCGTCGAGCACAACCACGGGCGGACGCTCGCGTGGAATGCGCAAGGGCTTGGGCTCGGCGGCAATGGCGGCCTGCACGGCTGCGATCTTGTCGGCGTCGGAGTTGATCCATTGCAGACCCGATGCGGCGGCCAGATCCTGCAGCTGAGCGATGGGCAGCTCATAGGCCTGGACCTTGGGCGTGGCCGGTGCCACAGGCTCTGCAGCCACGGGCTCGGCCGCGGGGGCTGCCGCCTGGGGTTCGGCAACTGCCGGCTCGGCCTGGACCACGGGAGCCGCGCTTTCCTGGACGGGCGCAGCTTCTGCGATCACCACAGGTGCTTGCACTTCCGTAGCAGCAGGCGCTGCCTCTGCCTCGGTTTGCGGGGCTACAGCATCGAAATAGCTGCGGCGCGCGGGCTGCTCGCCGGACTCCTCTGCCGGAGCTTCCACCACGGGCTGGGCTTCAGCCGCCTGTTCGGCCAAGCCTTCGGCCTGCGCATCGCGCGGTGCACGGTCGCGGCGATCGCGGCCGTAGCGGTCACGCGAACGGCGCTGGCGCGGTTCGCGTCCGGCCTGCTCGCCTTGCGCGTCCTGGGCTTCCGCGCCTTCGAGCGGCGCGGACTGCAGGGCGGCTTCGTCGGTCACGGGCTGGACATCGACGTGGCGCGGCTGGCGCTCACGACGGCCTTCACCGCGTTCGCCGCGCTCGCCACGTTCCTGGCGATTGCGCTCGGGCTTGGGCGCTGCTGCCTGTGCGTTGAGTTCCTCGCCGGCGTTCAGAGCGGCTTCGGCGACCTGGGGCTGACGCTCGTCGCGGCGCTCGTTGCGCTCGCCGCCACGGCGGCTGCCGCGCTCGGGGCGATCCTGGCGTTGCTCCGGACGCTCGCTGCGCTGCTGCTCGCCATCGCGGCCGGGGGCGTTACGGCGGCTGCGGTCACCGCGTTCGGCGCGCTCGCCGCCACTGCGTTCGCTGCGGCGGCCATCACGGCTGCGTTCGCCACGCTCGGCGCGGCCTTCGCTGCGGCGGCCGTCGCGGCTGCCTTCGCGCGCTTCGCGGGCCGGCGTCTCCACCACGGGGGCAGGGGCTGCCACAGGGGCCGGCGTGCCAAAGCCGAACAGGTTCTTGAGCCAGGCGAAGAAGCCCTGCTCGCGCACCGCGGGGCGGGCTGCGGCGACGGGTGCCGGCGCTGCCGTGCCGGTCTGGGGGCGCGGCTGGTTGGTGGTGCGGGGCGGACGGGGCTCGGCCACCGGTGCGGGTGCGTCGGGCAGCACGCCCTTGATCACCGGAGTCTGCTTGTTGGTGGGCTCCTGCGAGCGGCGCGTGACGGTGGCCACATCCTCGGGCTCGTCGGCCAGCTTGTAGCTGGCCTCCATGGATTCGAGGCGCGCGTCATCGTGCTTGAGGCGTTCGAGCTTGTAGTGCGGCGTGTCCATGGACTTGTTGGGCACCATGATCACGTTGACGCGCTGCTTGAGCTCGATCTTGGTGATTTCGCTGCGCTTCTCGTTGAGCAGGAAGGAGGCTACTTCCACGGGCACCTGGCAGTGCACGGCGGCCGTGTTGTCCTTCATGGACTCTTCCTGGATGATGCGCAGGATTTGCAGCGCCGAGGATTCGGTGTCGCGGATATGGCCGGAGCCGCCGCAGCGCGGGCAGTTGATGTGCGCGCCTTCGGAGAGGGCGGGCTTGAGGCGCTGGCGGCTCATCTCCATGAGGCCGAACTTGCTGATGGTGCCGAACTGCACGCGGGCGCGGTCCTGGCGCAGCGCGTCGCGCAGGCGGTTTTCCACTTCGCGGCGGTTCTTCGACTCTTCCATGTCGATGAAGTCGATCACGATCAGGCCGCCGAGGTCGCGCAGACGCATCTGGCGCGCCACTTCGTCGGCGGCTTCGAGGTTGGTGCGGGTCGCGGTCTCCTCGATGTCGCCGCCCTTGATGGCGCGGGCCGAGTTCACGTCCACGGAGACCAGGGCTTCGGTGTGGTCGATCACGATGGCGCCGCCCGAGGGCAGGGTCACGGTGCGCGAGTAGGCCGACTCGATCTGGTGCTCGATCTGGAAGCGGCTGAACAGCGGCGCATCGTCGCGATAGCGCTTCACACGGGCCGCATGCTCGGGCATGACATGCGCCATGAACTGCTGGGCCTGCTCGTAGATGTCATCGGTGTCGATGAGGATGTCGCCGATGTCGTTGTTGAAGTAGTCGCGGATGGCGCGGATCACCAGGCTGGATTCCTGATAGATCAGGAAAGCACCCTTGGAGGCTTTGGCGGCGCCGTCGATGGCGTTCCAGAGCTTGAGCAGGTAGTTGAGGTCCCACTGCAGCTCGGGCGCGGTGCGGCCGATGCCGGCGGTGCGCGCGATGATGGACATGCCCTTGGGGTACTCGAGCTGGTCCATGGCCTCCTTGAGCTCGGCACGGTCCTCGCCCTCGATGCGGCGCGAGACGCCACCGCCACGCGGGTTGTTGGGCATCAGCACCACATAGCGGCCGGCCAGGGAGATGAAGGTGGTCAGGGCCGCGCCCTTGTTGCCGCGCTCTTCCTTCTCGACCTGGACGATCAGTTCCTGGCCTTCGCGGATCACGTCGTTGATGCGGGCCTGGCTGGGCGATACGCCTTCGGCGAAATACTGCTTGGAGATTTCCTTGAACGGCAGGAAGCCGTGGCGGTCCTCGCCGTAATCGACGAAGCAGGCTTCGAGCGAGGGCTCGACGCGGGTCACGACCGCCTTGTAGATATTGCCCTTGCGCTGTTCGCGTCCCTCGATTTCGATTTCGTAGTCCAGCAGCTTTTGGCCGTCCACGATGGCCAAGCGGCGTTCTTCGGACTGCGTGGCGTTAATCAGCATCCGTTTCATGATGCGTTTCCTCTATTCGTTTTATAGGGCGCGCCGGTCATGGGCACATGCCGTCAGACCAACGCGCCTTTGACCGGTAATCAAAGACAGGCTCAATAGGAGCCGAGATGCCAGACGGACGCGTTGAAACGAAACAGGAATCGTGGGCGGTACAGGGCTGCGCTACTGATCTTGGGATCAAGTCAGCAGCGGAGGTACAGGCCGGGGGGCGAGCGGGAGAGGACGCGCATGCAGGCGAGGTACAAAAGAGGCTGCGGCGCGTGCTAGGGAGGTGGGTGGTCGCTTTTGGACACGGTTCACCCCGGCCGCAGGTCTTGCCTTGCCCCAGAGGTTGATCATCCATGTCCAAAAGATCCACATGCTCGTTGTGATTGACCAGCAGTTGCAGGCTGCTTTGGCCTGGGGCAACTGCTGGTTCGGGATTCCGTATCAGTGTTTCAATGCGTCAGCCTTTGCCAGCCTTTCACGGACTGCTGCAGTCCATCTATTACTGCAATTTATGCGTGCAAAACCGGCGGGCATCGACCTGCCTGTGCGGTGGGAAATGGCTGTTTGGACTAAACTCCATGCGAATCAACCACTTACAACTAGCTCGGCACAGGTGAAACACATTATAGAGGGCAAACCGGCACAGGACCGCTCCCAAAATACAGCCGCGGCCTCGGTACGGCTGATCGAGGTCGATGAAGACTCCGCCGGACAGCGTCTGGACAACTTTCTTTTGCGCCATCTCAAGGGCGTGCCCAAAACCCATGTCTACCGCATCATCCGCAGTGGCGAGGTGCGCATCAACAAAGGCCGCGTGAGCGCCGAGACGCGCGTGCAGCAAGGCGATATGGTGCGCTTGCCGCCCGTGCGGATTTCCGAAAAAGTGGCCGAGAAAGCCGAGAGACCGGCTCCGGCTAAGGACTTTCCCGCATTGCTCGATGACGAGTACCTGGTCGCGCTGTCCAAGCCTGCGGGCGTGGCCGTGCATGGCGGCTCGGGCGTGAGCTTCGGCGTGATCGAGCAACTGCGCCAGGCGCGGCCCGAGGCAAGGTTTCTGGAGCTGGTGCACCGGCTGGACCGTGAGACCTCGGGCATCCTGCTGGTGGCCAAGAAGCGTTCGGCGCTGGTGAATCTGCAGGACCAGTTCCGCGAGCGCGAGACGGGCAAGACCTATCTGGCTCTGGTGCAGGGTACCTGGCCGGCCAGCAAGAAGGTCATTGATGCGCCGCTGCACAAATACCTGCAGGCCGACGGCGAGCGCCGCGTGCGCGTGACCACAGCGGATGATCCCGACGGCATGCGCTCCATCACGCTGGTCAAGGTCCGAAAGCTCATCGAGCCGCGCCCCATGCTGGGCCTGCCCGCCATGAGCCTGCTCGAGGTGACCATCAAGACCGGGCGCACCCACCAGATCCGCGTGCACCTGTCCTCCCAAGGCCATCCGATCGTGGGCGACGACAAATACGGGGACTTTGATCTCAACCGCCGTGTGCAGAAGCAAGGGCTCAAGCGCATGTTTCTGCACGCCTGGCGGCTGCAGTTCAACCATCCGGGTAGCGGCGAGCGTGTGGAGCTGCGTGCCGAATTGCCGCCGGAATTGGCGGCCTTTGTGGACTGACAGGGTTATGACTACCGAAAACAATAGCGCACAGCGCCCACGCAGCTTTGATTTGATCGCTTTCGACTGGGACGGGACGGTGGCGGACTCCACGGCCATCATCGGTCGCAGCATTCAGGAGGCCGTGCGCGATGTGGGCGGCACCGTGCCCAGCGACGAGCAGGCCGCCTATGTGATAGGCATGGCGCTGATGCCGGCCCTGGCCAGGGCCGCGCCCGATGTGCCCGCCGAGAAGTATGCGGAGCTGGCCAATCGCTACCGCTATCACTTCTTCAAGCATCAGGACGACATCTGCGTGTTCGATGGCATGCTGCCCCTGCTGGCGGACCTGCGCCGCCGCGGCCACTGGCTGGCCGTGGCCACGGGCAAGAGCCGCATGGGGCTCAACCACGCGCTGCAGGATCCGCAGCTCAAAGGCCTGTTCGATGGTTCGCGCACGGCCGATGAAACCGCCGGCAAGCCCAGCCCGCTGATGCTGCAGGAGTTGATGGCCGAGTTCGGTGTGGAGCCCGAGCGCACGCTGATGATCGGCGACACCACGCACGATCTGCAGATGGCGGTGAATGCGGGCTGCGCCTGCGTGGGCGTTTCGTACGGCGCCCATGCGCCCGACGATTTTGGGCAGTTCCAGCCCCTGTTCGTGGCGGATTCGGCGCTTCAGCTGCATCAGTGGCTGCAGGCCAATGCCTGAGGACGGTATGAACGAAAGCGTGGAGCTGTGCTCCAGTGCCGATCTGGTCGACGGCGGCCCTGCGGTCGCCTTCGATGTGCTCTATGGCGGGCAGCCCAGCCGGGCATTTGCGATCCGCTATGAGGGGCGGGTTCATGCCTATCTGAACCGTTGCAGCCATGTGCCCATGGAAATGGACTACAGGGAAGCTCAGTTTTTCGATGATTCGGGGCGCTGGCTGTTGTGTTCTACCCACGGAGCCGCCTACGAACCTGACAGCGGAGCCTGTGCCGGCGGCCCCTGCCGTGGCGGTTTGGTGAAAATTGCACTAAGTGAGGGCAACGGCGTGGTGCGCTGGCATACTGGACCACAACTGAAACCAGTCGAGTTTTGACATGAGTTCCCCAATTCCTCCCGAGAACAATGACTCCCAGCCTCCTGTGACGCCGGGTGCGGACCTGTGGTCCAAGGCTTCTGCTGCTCCCGCGGCGCCGGCTGCCGCCAGTGCTCCGACCGCCGGCTGGGAGCGCGACGTGCTGGAGAAGCTGGTGTTCGCCTCTATCAAGGAGCAGCGTGCCGCACGCCGCTGGCGCTTCTATGGCCGCCTGCTGTGGTCGGTGGTGGTGCTGCTGGCATTGTGGCTGGTGTTCTTCAAGGACACTGCCACCAAGACCAGCTCCGCTCCGCATACGGCCGTGGTGGAGATCAAGGGCGAGATCGCCTCGGGAGCGGACGCCAGTGCCGAGTTCGTGGTGGCCGCCATGCGCAGCGCTTTCGAGGACTCGGGCTCGCGCGCCGTGGTGCTGCTGATCAACTCGCCTGGCGGCAGCCCGGTGCAGGCCGGCATCATCAATGACGAGATGACCCGGCTCAAGGCCAAGTACAACAAGCCTCTGTATGCGGTGGTGGAAGAAAGCTGCGCTTCGGCGGCTTACTACATCGCGGCGGCGGCCGACGAGATCTTTGTGGACAAGGCCAGCATCGTGGGCAGCATCGGCGTGCTCATGGACGGCTTTGGCTTCACCGGCACCATGAACAAGCTGGGCGTGGAACGCCGCCTGCTGACCGCCGGCGAGAACAAGGGTTTTCTCGATCCTTTCAGCCCCATGTCCGAGAAGCAGCATCAGTATGCGCAGCAGATGCTTGACCAGATCCATGAGCAGTTCATTGGCGCGGTGAAGAAGGGGCGTGGCGAGCGTCTGCACGAGACGCCGGAAATCTTCAGCGGCCTGTTCTGGACCGGCGAGCAGGCCGTGGAAATGGGCCTGGCCGACAAGCTGGGCAGCCTGGACTATGTGGCGCGTGAAGTGGTCAAGGCCGAGGAGGTCATTGACTACACCCGTCGCGACAATGTGGCCGAGCGTCTGGCCAAGAAGTTCGGTGCGGCCATAGGTTCGGGCTCGGTCCAGGCCATGCGCGGCATGCTGCCGACGATTCACTGATTCTGGCGTACAAGCGCCTCAAGCCCGGGTAGGGCAGGCGCTGCCAGCTATCGTTGAAGCAAAAGCCCGCTGTACTTGCAGCGGGCTTTTTTTCATGTGCTCTAGCGGCCGATGGAGAACACCACGGGTGTGCGGTTGTCCGGCGGCGCGTTGCGCTGGCGCCATTCGCGCACCAGGTGGCTTTCGATGCGAGCCGTCTCCAGCGTCAGCCCGCTGGCCAGGGCCAGCCGCGTATTGGGCTGCAGCGTCTGCAGCAGCGCCTGCCACAGCGCGGCGTTGCGGTAGGGGGTCTCGATGAACTGCTGGGTCTGGCCGTGGCGCAGGGCCAGTCCCTCCAGCTCCTTGATGCGGGCCGTGCGCTCGGCGCCATCCTGGGGCACATAGCCGACAAAAGCAAAGTTCTGGCCATTGAGGCCGCTGGCGGCCAGGCCCAGCAGCAGCGACACGGGGCCGACCAGGGGGACGACGCGTATGCCCAGGTCATGGGCGGCGCGCACGATGGAACTGCCGGGGTCGGCCACGGCGGGCATGCCGGCCTCGCTGATCAGTCCCATGTCCTGGCCTGCCAGAGCCGGAGCCAGCAGCGGCTTGGGGTCGAACATGGCGCTGCCCTTGTTGCCGTGATCGCCTTTTTTATGGGCTTCGCGCGGCAGCTCGGCAATGTTCTGGGCCTGCAGCGCAGCGGCCAGTGGAAACAGCGCATCTATGCGCTTGAGATAGGCGCGCGCGGTCTTGGCGTTCTCGCTGATCCAGTGGGTGATCCCCGCGGCGCGGCGCAGCGTGCCCTCGGGCAGCACCTCGGTCAGCGCGGTCTGGCTTTCGCAGCCGAAATCCAGCGGGGCCGGGACCAGATACAGGGTGCCGACCTGGTGGTTGGTGGCGGAACTCATGGCAGCACCACTCCGGCGGCGCGCAGCAGCTGGCAGGTGCGGATCAGCGGCAGGCCTATCAGCGCCGTGGGGTCGTCGCTCACGATGGCGTCCAGCAGCGCGATGCCCAGGCCCTCGCTCTTGGCCGAGCCCGCGCAGTCATAAGGCTGCTCGGCGCGCAGATAGCGCTCGATCTCGGCGTCGTTCAGCGTGCGAAAACGTACCTGCACGGTGACCACGCCGGCGTCGGTAAAGCCGGTTTCGGCGCAGCTCACGCAGACGCCGGTGTGGAAATTCATCTGGCGCCCGCTCATCAGGCGCAGCTGTTCTGTGGCGCGCTCGTGCGTGCCGGGCTTGGACAGCGGCTGGCCGTCGAGTTCGGGAACCTGGTCGGAGCCGATGACGAGGGCGCTGGGGTGCAGCCGGGCCACGGCCCGGGCCTTGGCGCGCGCCAGGCGCAGGCTCAGATCGTACGGGGTTTCGCCGTTCAGAGGGGTTTCGTCCACTTCGGGCGAGACGGTTTCGAACGGCAGTTGCAGGCGGCTGAGCAGCTCACGGCGATAGCGGGAGGTGGAGCCGAGGATCAATGGGCGCTCAAGGCGTCCGGCAATCAAGGAGTCGGGCATGGCGGGATTCTCTTACACTGGCTGCATGAGCAAGGATTTTTCTGCGACCCGGCTGGATGTGCGTGCTTTCGCCCAGGCCGCCGGTCATTTGCAAGGCCAGGCCCCATTGTCGGACTTCAAACGTCTGGCCGCGGATGCGCTGGTCGTCGAAGGCGAACCGCCCCTGGTGCGCTGGGAGGCCGAGGGCGAACTGGTGACCCAGACCGGCGGCAACGGCCATGTGTGGCTGCATGTGACGGCCGAGGTGGAGCTGCCCATGACCTGCCAGCGCTGCCTGACGGCGGCGCGTATTCCCCTTTTTGTGGACCGGTCATTCCGCTTCGTGAGCGACGAGGCGACGGCGGAACTGGAAGATGACGACAGCGAGGAGGACGTGCTGGCGCTGAGCCGCGAGTTCGACCTGCTGGAGCTGATCGAGGACGAGCTGCTGATGGAGGTGCCTGTGGTGCCGCGCCATGAGACCTGCCCGGTGCCGGTCAAGCTCGAATCCAGCGACGCCGATTTCGAGCAGGCCAACGAGCAGAAGGAGAATCCTTTTGCCGTGCTGCAGTCCCTCAATGTGGGCAAGTCTGCCGACTGATCACTCCAGCGATGCGATGGGGATTTGAGACAGCCTAGGTCATGAAAAGCGTTTGCGCTATAATCATGAGCTTCGCGCGAATCCCCCTCGTGTCTTTAATGGGCTGATCGCGTTTTTTTAGGACTTACGCAAACAAGGATGCATCTATGGTGCGTCGCTAAGGCAAAAGTTTTTGCCTGACCTTTATGCGTGGGTCGTGTTACCAACCCTTTCAAGATACACAGGAGCCATCATGGCTGTTCAGCAAAACAAGAAGTCTCCCTCCAAGCGCGGCATGCACCGTTCGCACAACGCACTGAATGTGCCCGGCATCGCTGTGGAGCCCACCACCGGTGAGACCCATCTGCGCCACCACATCAGCCCCAACGGCGTGTACCGCGGCCGCCAAGTGCTGAAGAACAAGTCCGAAGCCTAAGCGACGACTGTTCTCGCAAGGCCCGTTGCTACATTATTTGTAGCGCGGGCCTTTGTGTTTATGAAGAGATATCTGCAAAATCAGTCCGGCTGCGGTCTTGCCGCACAATGCCCGGGCGGGTTTTGCAGATAACTCCTGTTGCGGTCTCTAGGCCGTTCAACCCTTAACCCAGGTCCGCATGGACTTGTCAGTCGCCCATGATCACTTTGGCTGTTGACTGCATGGGGGGCGACCACGGCCCCCGCGTCACGCTGGCTGCGTGCCGTCAGTTTCTGAACTCTCACCCCGATGCCCGGCTGCTGCTGGTGGGCAGGGCCGAAGAGTTGGCAAATTTCCAGCATGAACGTGCCACGCTGGTGGCCGCCACCGAGGTGGTGAGCATGGATGACCCGGTGGAAGTGGCTTTGCGCAAGAAAAAGGATTCGTCCATGCGCGTGGCGGTGCAGCAGGTCAAGGATGGCGCGGCCCAGGCCGCCGTCTCTGCGGGCAACACCGGGGCGCTGATGGCGATTTCGCGCTATCTGCTCAAGACGCTCGAGGGCATTGACCGTCCCGCCATCGCTTTCGGTCTGCCCAATGCCAAGGGCAGCGACACCACCATGCTGGACCTGGGCGCCAATGTGGACTGCACGGCGGAGCATCTGCTGCAGTTCGCGGTCATGGGTTCGGCCCTGGTTTCGGCGCTCAAGAACGCGGAAGCGCCCAGCGTGGGTCTGCTCAATATCGGCGAAGAGCTGATCAAGGGTAGCGAGGTCATCAAGCGTGCGGGCGAGCTGCTGCGCGCCGCGGGAGAGGCCGGCAACCTCAATTTCTACGGCAATGTGGAAGGCAACGACACCTTCAAGGGCGTGGTGGACATCGTGGTCTGCGACGGTTTTGTCGGGAATGTGGCGCTCAAGACCACCGAAGGCGTGGCGTCGATGATTTCGGGCATTCTCAAGGAAGAATTCAAACGCAATATCTTCACCAAAGTTGCGGCCATCATTGCCTATCCGGTGCTATCTGCGCTGATGAAGCGCGTGGATCACCGCCGTTACAACGGCGCGGCGCTGCTCGGCCTGCGCGGCCTGGTTTTCAAAAGCCATGGTTCGGCGGATGCAATGGCTTTCGAGCATGCGCTCAACCGCGCGTATGATGCGGCACGCAACAACCTGCTTGACCGTGTCCGTAGCCGTATTGCCGCCGCCGCACCTTTGTTGCTGGCGGCGCAGGCGGAGCAAGGCACGGCGGCGCCCTGATAGAAGACATGAGACGCTACGCACGCATCATCGGCACCGGCAGCTATCTGCCGCCCCGTCGCCTGACCAATAATGACCTGGCTGCAGAACTGGCTCAGCGCGGCATCGAAACCTCGGACGAGTGGATCGTCGAGCGCACCGGCATCCGCGCGCGTCATTTTGCGGCTCCCGATGTGGCCAGCAGCGATCTGGCGCTGGAAGCCAGCCGCAAGGCCATCGAGGCCGCGGGCATCGCGGCGCAGGACATCGACCTGATCATCGTCGCCACGTCCACGCCGGACATGGTCTTCCCTTCGACCGCAGCCATCCTGCAGCACAAGCTGGGCATCTCGAATGGCTGCCCGGCCTTCGACGTGCAGGCCGTTTGCAGCGGCTTTGTCTATGCGCTGACGGTGGCGGACTCTATGATCCAGACCGGCGCGGCCAAGCGCGCGCTGGTGGTGGGATCCGAGGTGTTCAGCCGCATTCTGGATTTCAACGACCGCACGACCTGCGTGCTGTTCGGCGATGGCGCCGGCGCCGTGGTGCTGGAGGCTTCGGAGAAGCCGGGCATTCTGTCGGCCGAGTTGCACGCCGACGGCAGCCATGTGGGCATTCTCTGTGTGCCGGGCAATGTCTCGGGTGGCAATGTGCTGGGCGATCCGCTGCTGAAGATGGACGGCCAGGCCGTGTTCAAGCTGGCCGTGGGCGTGCTGGACAAGGCGGCTCGCGCGGCGCTGGAAAAAGCGGGTCTGCAGGAGTCGGACGTGGACTGGCTGATCCCGCACCAGGCCAATATCCGCATCATGCAGAGCACGGCACGCAAGCTCAAGCTGTCCATGGACAAGGTGGTGGTCACCGTCGACCAGCACGGCAATACCTCGGCGGCATCGATTCCGCTGGCGCTGGACCATGGCGTACGCTCGGGCCAGGTCAAGCCCGGCCAGACCGTTCTGCTCGAAGGCGTGGGCGGCGGTTTCACCTGGGGTGCGGTGCTCCTCAAGATGTAGCTGTAAGCGCTTGCTATGCAGGCGTTTCAAGTATTTTCTATACTAAGAAATATGAAGAAGTTCGCATTTGTATTTCCCGGCCAGGGTTCGCAATCCGTGGGCATGCTGGACGGCTGGGGCGATCACCCCGTGGTCGCTCAGACCGTGGCCGAAGCCTCGGAAGCCCTGGGCGAGGACCTGGGCCTGCTGATCAAGCAAGGCCCCAAGGAAGCGCTGGCGCTGACCACCAATACCCAGCCCGTGATGCTGGTGGCCGGTGTGGCTGCCTGGCGCGTCTGGCAGGCCGAGGGCGGTGCGCTGCCCGATGCGGTGGCCGGCCACTCGCTGGGTGAGTATTCGGCCCTGGTGGCCTCCGGCGTGCTGACGCTGGCCCAGGCCGCGCCCCTGGTTCGCCTGCGCGCCGCCGCCATGCAGGACGCCGTGCCCGTGGGCACGGGCGGCATGGCCGCGGTGCTGGCTCTGGATGCGGAAAAGGTCAAGGCCGTCTGCGCCGAAGTGACGGCCCAGCTCGGCGGTGCCGAGGTTGTGGAGGCCGTCAATTTCAACGACCCGGGCCAGACCGTGATTGCCGGCAGCAAGCTGGCCGTGGAAAAGGCCTGCGAAGCCGTGAAGGCCGCAGGTGCCAAGCGCGCTCTGCCCCTGCCCGTGTCCGCGCCTTTCCACTCCAGCCTGATGAAGCCCGCGGCCGAGAAGCTCAAGGCCGCGCTGGCGGAGCTGACGCTGGCCGCGCCCCTGATCCCCGTCATCAACAACATCGATGTCGCCGTCCAAACGGACGCCGCCGCCATTCGCGACGCCCTGTATCGTCAGGCCTTCGGCCCCGTGCGCTGGGTGGAATGCGTGCAGGCCATCAAGGCCCGCGGCGTGAGCCATCTGGTCGAATGCGGCCCCGGCAAGGTGCTGGCCGGTATGACCAAGCGTATTGACGCGGACCTGACGGGTGCGCCCCTGTATGACACAGCGACTCTCGCTGACGTGAAAGAATTGCTCGCATGACTGATAACCAGACCAAGCCTCAGATTGCCCTGGTGACCGGTGCCACCCGTGGCATCGGCGCTGCCATTGCACAGGAGCTGGCCTCGCGTGGCTATCAAGTGATCGGTACCGCCACCTCCGATGCGGGCGCCGAGAAAATTTCCCAGGCGCTGTCCGCCTTCGGCGGCCGCGGCGTCACGCTCAACGTGACCGACGGCGCAGCCGTGGAGGCGTTGATCGACTCCATCGTCAAGAACGACGGCGGCCTGCATGTGCTGGTCAACAACGCCGGCATCACCCGCGACACCCTGGCCATGCGCATGAAGGACGACGACTGGGATGCGGTGCAGGACACCAATCTGAAGGCCGTTTTCCGAGTCAGCCGTGCGGCTATTCGCCCCATGATGAAGCAGCGTTTCGGCCGCATCATCAGCATCACCAGCGTGGTCGGCGCCTCGGGCAATGCGGGTCAGGCCAACTACGCGGCCGCCAAGGCCGGCGTGGCCGGCATGACGCGTGCCTTGGCCAAGGAGCTGGGCAGCCGCGGCATCACCGTGAACTGCGTGGCCCCGGGCTTTATCGCCACCGATATGACGGCCGATCTGCCAGAGGCGCAGAAGGCCGCGCTCAAGGCGCAGATCGCCATGGGCGACCTGGGCCAGCCCAGCGACATCGCGCACGCCGTGGCCTATCTGGCATCTGTCGGTGCAGGCTATGTGACGGGCCAGGAACTGCACGTCAACGGCGGCATGTACATGTAAAAAATTTCGACAGTTGGGGCGGCGTTTGTCGCACTTGCTGCCAGAAGCTGAACATTTTTGCAAGTTCAGTGGCCGTTTCCTCGCGACGGCCAGCCGCCAAGGGACTTTGCCCGAAACGGCTAGAATCGCGGGTTCATTCACAACCCCCTGAGGGAAACCATGAGCGATATCGAAGCACGTGTCAAAAAAATCATTGCTGAACAACTCGGCGTTGAAGAGTCCCAAGTGACCAACGAAAAGGCCTTCGTGGCCGACCTGGGCGCTGACTCCCTGGACACAGTGGAACTGGTGATGGCCCTGGAAGATGAATTCGGCATCGAGATTCCTGACGAAGACGCAGAGAAGATCACGACGGTGCAAAACGCCATCGACTACGCCAACACCCATCAAAAGGCCTAAGGTCTTTTTTTCAGCGATCAGTTAAAGGTTTGAACGCATGAGCCGTCGTCGCGTTGTCGTGACCGGCCTGGGTTGCATTTCCCCCGTGGGCAACACGGTGGGCGAAGCCTGGGCCAATCTTTTGGCCGGCCAGTCCGGTATTGACCTCATCACCAAGTTCGATGCGTCGAACTTCTCCTGCAAGATTGCGGGTGAGGTCAAGGGATTTGATGTGGAGAAGTACATGAGCGCCAAGGATGCGCGCTCCATGGATAGCTTCATTCATTACGGCATTGCGGCTGCGGAGCAAGCCGTTCTGGACGCAGGCCTGCCCACAGGCGAAGCCCTGTCCGAAGACCTAGCCACACGCATCGCCTGCGTGATCGGCTCGGGTATTGGCGGCCTGCCGCTGATCGAGAACACCCACGCAGAACTGGCTGCCCGCGGTCCGCGCCGCATCACGCCGTTCTTCGTGCCTGCTTCCATCATCAACATGGTGGCAGGGCATGTGTCCATGCGCTTTGGCTTCAAGGGGCCGAATCTGTCGATCGTGACCGCCTGCACCACAGGTCTGCACTGCATCGGCGAAGCGGGACGCATGATCGAATATGGCGATGCCGACATCGTCGTCGCCGGTGGTACGGAAGCCACCGTATCTCCCCTGGGTGTGGGCGGCTTTGCTGCCATGCGTGCGCTTTCCACGCGCAACGACGACCCCAAGGCAGCCTCGCGCCCCTGGGACAAGGACCGTGACGGCTTTGTGCTCGGCGAAGGTGCCGGCGTGATGGTGCTCGAGGAGTACGAACATGCCAAGGCCCGTGGTGCCAAGATTTACGCGGAGCTTGCAGGCTTCGGCATGAGCGCCGATGCCGGTCATATGACGGCTCCCAACATGGACGGCCCCCGTCGCGCCATGCTCAATGCTCTGCGCAACGCCGGTGTGAACCAGGATCAGGTCAATTACCTGAATGCGCACGGCACCTCGACCCCGCTGGGCGATGCCAACGAGTCCAACGCCATCAAGGCCGCCATGGGCGAGCACGCCAAGAAGCTGGTGGTCAGCTCGACCAAGTCCATGACCGGCCACCTGCTGGGTGGCGCCGGTGGCATCGAGAGCGTGTTCACCGTGATGGCGCTGCACGACCAGAAGATTCCGCCGACCATCAACCTGCTCAACCAGGACCCCGAGTGCGACCTGGACTACTGCGCGAATACCGCGCGTGATGCCAAGCTCGAGGTAGCCGTGAAGAACAACTTCGGCTTTGGCGGCACCAACGGTACGCTGGTCTTCAAGCGCGTCTAAGCCGAACCGACCGCTGCTCAAGCCCGCACAGGCCTGGCCTTGCGGGCTTTGTGCTTTCTGGTGGCAGTGCTTTCCCTAGCTGCCCGGCCCGGTGAGGTTTGCACACTGTCAGGCTATGAGTGCACGCTATCACGCTCCCGCTGTGGCCTATGCGTTCGAGCGGCCAGGCTGGGCCGCGGGCGGCTTGTTGTTGCTGTGGCTGGCCCTGCTGTCGGTCATGCTGCTGTGGTGCGCACAAGCGTGGGCCGGCTGGGCGCAGGCCGCGGCGGCGGTTTCGGCCTCGCTGGCCGCCGCCTGGTTGTTGTGGCGGCAGTGGCGAGTCTGGCCGCAGGGCAGGCTGCTCTGGGATGGAGGGGGCTGGCAGGTGGAGGCGCCGCTGCACATGTCCGCCACGGCGACGTCCGTGCACCTGCGCATGGGGCTGGACGGCGGTAGCTGGCTCTGGTTGCAGCTTTTGGATGTTTCTGCTGCAAGGCCAAGGACTGGCAGGCGTCGGGTGCTATGGATTTTCGTAGCTCGAAACCACAGCCCTGCGCAATGGGGAGACTTGCGGCGTGCGGTATATTCATCGATTGTGCCGCTGGCAGAGCAGGGCTGACGCCCGCCGGTTATGGCGGCACGCCGCTTGGCTTTTCATGACACCACCCGATTTTCCCACCCCCTCCGCAGACAGCGATCTGGCCCTGGTCGAACGTGCCAATGCAGGTGATACCCGGGCTTTCGAGCTGCTGGTCATCAAATACCAGCGTCGCATCGAGAGACTGGTGGGGCGCATGGTGCGCGATGTGGACCTGGTGCAGGACATCACCCAGGAAACCTTTATCCGTGCCTACAAGGCCTTGCACCAGTTTCGCGGCGAGGCGCAGTTCTATACCTGGCTGTACCGCATCGCCGTCAATACCGCCAAAAAAGCCTTGATGGAAATGCGCCGCTCACCGGTGATTAGCGAGAGCGCGCTGAATGCCGGTGGCGACGAGGATGAAACTTCTGGCCTGGCACAGGAACTAACCACCCAGGAAACCCCGGAAACCGTGCTCGCGGCCCAGGAAATCGCCGAAGCCGTCAGCGCAGCCATGGAAGCCTTGCCCGAGGATCTGCGCCAGGCGGTGACGCTGCGCGAGATCGAGGGCCTGAGCTACGAGGAAATCTCGCAGGCCATGGATTGCCCCATCGGCACGGTGCGCTCGCGCATTTTTCGGGCCCGCGAGGCGATTTCGGCCAGGGTCAAGCCCCTGCTGGAGCGTCAGAGTGGTAAGCGTTGGTAGGACAGGAGCAGGTGAACTTCATGAATGACGAACTGATCAAGCGCGAACAGCTGTCGGCCCTGGTGGATGGGGAGGCTGCGGCGCAGCATATGCAGGCCGTGCTTTCCTTTGCGGAAAGCGATGAAGGCCAGCAGTCCTGGCGCATGTACCACTTGATCGGCGATGTGCTGCGCTCGCCCGAACTGGCCCACCATAGCCAGCACGACATCCTCGGCGGCGTGCGTGCCCATATGGAGCGCGAGCCGGTGCTGGGTATTCATCTGCCCGGGGTCACGGCGGAAGCCTCCGACGCGCTGGCAGGCGGCGGGCTGGAGCAGATCGCTGCGGGTGCAGAGGAGCGGGCCAAGGGCTCGGTGCCGGGCCTGCCCGCACGCCAGGCTGCGAATGCCTCGGTCTTCCGCTGGAAGATGGCGGCCGGCTTTGCCTCGGTGGCCGCCGTGGCCGCTGTGGGCTGGGGGGTGATGCTGGGCGGCGCGGGCGGCCTGTCGGGTCGTCAGGGCGGCACCCAGCTGGCCGCTCTCAGTCCCCAGGCCGTGGTGGCTGTAGCTCCCGCATCCGAGGCCTCCGTCACGCAGGAGGTCGCGATGCCGCTGGGGGCTGAAGCTCAGTCGTCCACCGTGGTGGCGGTCTCCGGCCCCAACGGGCAGACGATGATGCTGCGCGATCCCCGCCTGGACGAACTGCTGGCCGCACACCCGCAGTACAGCAGCGTGCCCAATCTGCAGATGCCGGCCAGTTTTTTGCGCAATGCCAGCTTCGCCACGGCCACAAGGCATTGATGCTCTGGCCCTCAAACCCGGTTGCAGGCTGCGTAGCCAGCTATTGATTTCGCTGTCTCCGGCCCCAGAATATTGTTTTCTCACCCCATAGTTCGCAGCCGGCCTCTCCGGCTTGCCGCGCCTGGCTCTTTCGGTCTGGCCCCGGCTTTGCCAGAATGAAGGCTTTGCGGCTTTTCTTTATTGCAGCGCCTGAACCGCAGGCCCTGGACCGTCAGACGACTCGAACAAGGAAACCACAACGATGCGCACAGCTGCCTGGATGACGCTCAAATCCCGTGTCTCTGCCACTGCCCTGGCCAGCGCCATGGCTGCGGCCGCCTTGACCGGCACGGCCCTGCTGCCGGCTTCCACCGCCCATGCCCAGAGCGCGGCCGCGACACGTGGCCTGCCGGACTTCACGGATCTGGTCGATCAGGTCGGCCCGTCGGTGGTCAATATCCGCACGCTGGAGAAAGTTTCCAACAATGCAGCCGATTCGCTGGGCATGGATGAAGACATGCTGGAGTTCTTCCGCCGCTTCGGCCTGCCCGTGCCCAATGTGCCGCGCCAGCGCTCGCCCAAGGGGGGGCAGTCCGAGGAGGAGCAACCACGCGGCGTGGGCTCGGGCTTTGTGCTCACGGCCGACGGCTATGTGATGACCAATGCCCATGTGGTGGAAGGCGCCGACGAGGTCGTCGTCACGCTGACCGACAAGCGCGAGTTCAAGGCCAAGATCGTGGGCAGCGACAAGCGCACCGATGTGGCCGTGGTCAAGATCGATGCCAAGAATCTGCCCGCCGTGAAGATAGGCGATGTGAGCAAGCTGCGCGTCGGCGAATGGGTGATGGCCATAGGCTCTCCGTTCGGCCTCGAGAACTCGGTGACGGCCGGCATTGTCTCGGCCAAGCAGCGCGACACCGGCGACTATCTGCCCTTCATCCAGACCGATGTGGCCATCAACCCCGGCAATTCGGGCGGCCCGCTGATCAATATGCGCGGCGAGGTGGTGGGCATCAACAGCCAGATCTACTCGCGTTCGGGCGGCTTCATGGGCATTTCCTTTGCCATTCCTATCGACGAGGCCGCGCGCGTCAGCGATCAGCTGCGCGCCTCGGGCAAGGTCACGCGCGGCCGCATCGGCGTGCAGATCGGCCCGGTGACCAAGGAGGTCGCTGAATCCATAGGCTTGGGCAAGCCCGAGGGCGCCCTGGTCTCGGCGATCGAGCCCGATTCGCCGGCCGCCAAGGCGGGGGTCGAGGCCGGCGACGTGATCACCAAGTTCGACGGCAAGGCCATCGAGAAGGTTTCCGATCTGCCGCGCCTGGTGGGCAATACCAAGCCCGGCACCAAGAGCACGCTGACCGTGCTGCGCCGCGGCAAGCTCAAGGATCTGAACCTGGTGATCGCCGAGGTGCCGGCCGACGAGGCTGTCAAGGTCAAGACCGGCGGCAGCGGCGGCAAGCCCTCCCAGGGCTCGCTCGAGAACAAGCCCCTGGGCCTGACCCTGGGCGAGCTGACGGCGGCCCAGAAGAAGGAACTGGCGGTCAAGGGCGGCGTGCGCGTGATGTCGGCTGTGGATGCTGCAGCCCGTGCCGGCCTGCGCGAAGGCGACGTGATCCTGCAGCTGGCCAATGCCGAGGTCGGCGATCTCAAGAGCTTCGAGGCCGCCTGGGCCAAGGCCGACAAGAGCAAGCCCGTCAATGTGCTGGTGCGCCGCGGCGACTGGGCTCAGTATGTGCTGATCCGTCCCGCCAAGTAAGCGGGCTGCAAACACGGCAGCGGCGGCATCCATTTCATGATCTGGAATGGCTGCAAGCCCTGCCCCGCCAGTGCCCCTATGCCATTGGGTAGAATCCAACGCAAATGCATGGTGGTTGGACGCAAAAAAGCTGCGCTGAGGAGCGGTTTTCAAGCGGTGCAAAAGCCCTTGCAATCTCCGGCTGCTGATGGGCAAACGGCGGTTTCAGGTTTGTGAATAAACTGTTGATAAATGAAATCAAAAAGCACAAACCGAAACTTGTCAAGCCTTGCTGGGTCTTGGTTTGCGGCCAGTTTTGCCTACAATGAAGTCCCAACTATCGCAGTTGCCAGAGATTGTTGGTTAAGGGCGCGCCGCTGAGGGACGCGCCCTTTTTTCTTGCCTGTCCTAGCCACTGTTTTTTCAATTCCAAGTCGTCTTTCTCGTTGATGAATCACATCCGTAATTTCTCCATCATTGCGCACATTGACCATGGCAAGTCCACGCTCGCAGACCGCCTGATCCAGCGCTGCGGTGGCCTCGCCGAGCGCGACATGGAAGCCCAGGTGCTGGACTCGATGGATATCGAGAAAGAGCGCGGCATCACCATCAAGGCGCAGACCGCTGCGCTGCAGTACAAGGCCAAGGACGGCCAGATCTACAACCTGAACCTGATCGATACCCCGGGCCATGTGGACTTCTCGTACGAAGTCTCGCGTTCACTGTCGGCCTGCGAAGGCGGCCTGCTGGTGGTCGATGCCTCTCAGGGCGTGGAAGCCCAGACCGTGGCCAACTGCTACACCGCGCTGGATCTGGGTGTGGAGGTATTCGCCGTCCTCAACAAGATGGACCTGCCCCAGGCCGATCCCGAGAACGCCAAGGCCGAGATCGAGGACGTGATCGGTATTGACGCCAGCGACGCCATTCCCTGCTCGGCCAAGACCGGCATGGGCATTGACGAGATCCTCGAAGCCATCGTGGCCAAGGTGCCTGCCCCCAAGGGCAATCCGAACGGACCACTGCGCGCCATGATTGTGGACAGCTGGTTCGACCCCTATGTGGGCGTCGTGATGCTGGTGCGCGTGGTGGATGGCGAGCTCAAGAAGAACGAGCGCTTCAAGATGATGGCCAGCGGCGCTGCCTATGAAGCCAACAGCATCGGCGTGTTCACCCCTGCCAACTCGCCGCGCGACGTGCTCAGGGCCGGTGAGGTGGGCTACATCATTGCCGGCATCAAGGAGCTCAAGGCCGCCAAGGTGGGTGACACCATCACGCTGGAAAAAAAGCTGCCCAACAACCTGGGCCCGGCCGAGAAGCCTCTGCCGGGTTTCAAGGAAGTCAAGCCCCAGGTGTTTGCGGGTCTGTATCCCACCGAAGCCTCTGAATACGACCAGCTGCGTGATGCGCTGGAAAAGCTGCAGCTCAACGACGCGGCGCTGCAGTTCGAGCCCGAAGTCTCGCAGGCTCTGGGCTTTGGCTTCCGCTGTGGCTTCCTGGGTCTGCTGCACATGGAAATCGTGCAGGAGCGTCTGGAGCGCGAATTCGACCAGGATCTGATCACCACGGCGCCCAGCGTGGTCTACCAGGTGATCAAGGGCGACGGCGAGCTGATCGACGTGGAGAACCCCTCCAAGATGCCCGATGTCGGCCGCATCCAGGAGATCCGCGAGCCCATTGTGACCGTGCACCTGTACATGCCCCAGGAATACGTGGGTCCGGTGATGACGCTGGCCAACCAGAAGCGCGGCGTGCAGATGAATATGCAGTACCACGGCCGCCAGGTCATGCTGACCTATGAGATGCCGCTGGGCGAAATCGTGCTGGACTTCTTCGACAAGCTCAAGAGCGTCTCGCGCGGCTATGCGTCCATGGACTACGAGTTCAAGGAATACCGCGCCTCCGATGTGGTGAAGGTCGACATCCTGCTCAACGGCGACAAGGTGGATGCGTTGTCCATCATCGTCCACCGTTCGCAGTCGGTCTACCGCGGCCGCGCCGTGGTGGCCAAGATGCGCGAGATCATCAGCCGCCAGATGTTCGACGTGGCGATCCAGGCCGCCATCGGCGCCAACATCATCGCGCGTGAAACCGTCAAGGCCATGCGCAAGAACGTGCTGGCCAAGTGCTACGGCGGCGACATCACGCGCAAGCGCAAGCTGCTCGAAAAGCAGAAGGCCGGCAAGAAGCGTATGAAGCAGATCGGTTCGGTGGAAGTGCCGCAGGAGGCGTTTCTGGCCATTCTGCAAGTGGAGGATTGATGCAAGTCATGCAATGGATCACGGCCGTCATCCTGGCGGCCTTTGTTGGTTATGTGGGCGCCTGGTACACGGGGGCCATCGAAGGCAACTTCGCGCTGCTGCTGTTTCTGGCGACCGTGGTGACCGGCCTGTACTGGCTTGCCGAGCGCTTTTACTTCCTGCCCCAGCGCAGGGCTGCGGCCGCCGCCGTGGAGCAGGCCGCGGTGGAGCGCCGCGCCGAACTGGACCGCATGGGCATCGCCAAGACCGATATCGAGGTCTCGGCGGATGCGCGCGAGCGCATCCTGATGCAGCCCTGGTGGCTGGACTGGACCGCGGGGCTGTTCCCGGTGATCGCCATCGTGTTCGTGCTGCGCTCCTTTCTGTTCGAGCCGTTCAAGATTCCTTCGGGCTCGATGATTCCCACGCTGCTGGTCGGCGACCTGATCCTCGTGAACAAGTTCACCTACGGCATACGCCTGCCGGTGATCAACAAGAAGATCACCGAAGGCAACAAGCCCCAGCGCGGCGACGTGATGGTGTTCCGCTACCCGCCCCAGCCCAGCCTGGACTACATCAAGCGCGTGGTGGGCGTGCCCGGCGACGAGATCGCCTATCTCAACAAGCGCCTGACCGTCAACGGCCAGGAACTGCCCGTGAGCGAGCTGCCGGACTTCCTGGACCGCGACGTGATGCGCTACTTCAAGCAGTTCGACGAGACCCTGGGCGAGAAGCCGCACCGCATCATCGTCAACAACGATGCGCCGGCCTTCATCCAGGGCGCGAGCAACTTCGAGTTCAAGGAGAACTGCCGCTACAGCGTGGAGGGCGTGACCTGCAAGGTGCCCGAAGGCCATTACTTCATGATGGGCGACAACCGGGACAACTCGCTGGATTCGCGCTACTGGGGCTTTGTGCCCGACCAGAACATCGTCGGCAAGGCCTTTTTTGTCTGGATGAACTTCGGCGATCTGGGACGCATCGGCAGCTTCCACTAAGAGCGGCCATCCCCGGTTTCAGGTTTTCAGGGAAGCGCGGGCAGGAACATGCCCGCCTCGAGAGGAGAAAAGCATGAAGAGAGTTGCATCGCGTTCGCGCCAGCGCGGACTGTCCTTTATCGGCCTGGTGTTTCTGGTTGCGATCCTGGTGGCGGTGGTGGGGATTGGCTCACAATCGGTGCCCGTCTTTCTGGAATACCAGGCCATCACCAAGGCTGCCAACAAGGCCGCTGCCGAGGGCAATACCGTGGCCGAAGTCAAGGCCAGCTTTGACCGCGCCGCGTCCATCGATGACATCAAGTCCATCTCCGGCAACGATTTGCAGGTGAGCAAGGTCAACGACAAGGTGGTGGTCGGCTTCGAGTACTCCCGTGAGATTCATCTGGTAGGCCCGGCCTACCTTGTTTACCGTTTCAAGAGATAGACCTTTCAGGTGGAACCTGCCCTAGTCGCACTGCAGCAAAGGCTGCAACATCAATTTTCGAATCCGGCCCTGCTGCAGCGTGCGCTCACGCACCGCAGCTTCTCGGCCGACAACAACGAACGCCTGGAGTTTCTCGGCGATTCGGTGCTGAGCCTGGCCATCTCCAGCCTGCTGTATGCCAAGCTGGCCTCCATGCCCGAAGGCGATCTCTCGCGCGTGCGCGCCAATCTGGTCAAGGAAGGCACGCTGCACAAGATCGCGCTGCAGCTGCAGCTGCCCGAGCTGCTGCGCCTGGGCGAGGGCGAGTCCAAGTCCGGCGGCAAGCTGCGTCCCTCCATCCTCGCGGATGCCGTGGAAGCCCTGATCGGGGCCGTCTACCTGGACGCCGGTTTTGCGGCGGGCGAGAAGGTCGTGCACCATCTCTTCGAGGGCGTGGACATCAACCCGCATATGCGCGCGGCCGAGAAGGACCCCAAGACCGCACTGCAGGAATTGTTACAGGGCAAGCGCATGCAACTGCCCCAATACCATGTGGTGGAAATCAGCGGCGCGGCGCACAAGCAGACCTTCAAGGTCGAGTGCTCCATCGCCGAATGGAATATCAGCGCCCAAGGTACGGGCGGATCGCGCCGTATGGGCGAGCAGGCAGCTGCGGCTGCCGTTCTGGACAAATTGAAAGCCAAACATCCATGACCGATGCTGCTAAGAAAAAGATAGCAGGCACCGCAGGTGCAGCAAGCGCTAAAAGCCAAAACAAAGGCCGCAAGAGCTCTGCCACGGCTGCCACCGATATCGCCGACCCCAGCCTGGACTACATCAGCGCCATGCTGGCGGCGGCCAAGCCCGGCGCCACGCCCACGGCCATCCGCGAGGAAGAGGGCGCCGAGCCCGCGCGCGTCTATGCACCCGAGGAGCAGCGCTGCGGCCTGATCGCCATCGTCGGCAAGCCCAATGTGGGCAAGTCCACGCTGATGAATGCGCTGGTGGGGCAGAAGATCTCCATCACCTCGCGCAAGGCCCAGACCACGCGTCACCGCATTACCGGCATCCGCACCAAGGACGAGACCCAGTTCGTGTTCGTGGACACGCCGGGCTTCCAGACCAAGCACTCGACGGCGCTGAACAAGTCGCTGAACAAGACCGTGATGGGCGCGATCGGCGATGTGGACCTGATCCTGTTCGTGGTCGAGGCCGGCAGCTTCACGCTGGCCGATGCCAAGGTGCTGTCGCTGTTCAAGCCCGGTATTCCCACGCTCTTGATCGCCAACAAGCTCGATACCGTGGGTCGCCGCGCCGAGATCGCGCCCTGGCTGCGCGACATGCAGGAGCGCCACCCGTTTGCCGAGTTCGTGCCCATGTCGGCCAAGAACCGGAAAGACATCGAGCGCATGTTCGGCATCTGCTCCAAGTACCTGCCCCAGCAGCCCTGGTTCTACAGCGCCGACGAGCTGACCGACCGCAGCGAGAAGTTCCTGGCCTCGGAGACCATCCGCGAGAAGCTGTTCCGCTTCACGGGCGACGAGCTGCCCTACACCTCCACGGTGGTCATCGACAAGTTCGACGAAGAGCCCAGCCCCAAGCATGGCCGCTTCATGCGCATCGCCGCCACCATCGTGGTCGAGCGCGACGGCCACAAGGCCATGGTCATCGGCCAGGGCGGCGAGCGCCTCAAGCGCATCTCCACCGAAGCGCGGCAGGAGCTGGAAAAGCTGCTCAACGCCAAGGTCTTCCTGGAAATCTGGGTCAAGGTGAAGTCGGGCTGGGCCGATGACGAGGCCCGGGTCAAATCCTTCGGCTACGAATAAGTGACCCCCACGCTCGCTCACTGCGTGTGCTTGCTGCCCCCCGAGGGGGCCCTGACCCGGCTTAGGCCGGGTTTTGCCTTGGGGCGGCCCGGCGGCAAAACCGCCTTCTTCTCGGTTTCGCGCGGTTTTCGGGCGCAGGCATGCGCTGCTACTCAGGCAGGAGTGCGGCATGGCTAGCGCCAAACGCGTCAGCGACGAACCCGCTTACATACTCCACCAGTACGACTGGAGTGAATCCAGCCTGATTCTGGAGGTGTTCACGCGCCATCGCGGGCGGGTGGCGCTGGCCGCCAAGGGGGTCAAGCGCCATACCTCCAACTTCCGGCCCGTGCTGCTGCCGCTGCAGCCGCTCAAGCTCAATTACAGCCTGGGTGCCGAGGGCAATGCCGAGATTCACACGCTCAAGGGCGCGGAGTGGGTGGGCGGCCATGTCATGCCCCAGGGCGATGCGCTGTGGTCGGGCATGTATCTGAACGAGCTGCTGCTGCGGCTGCTGGCGCGCGACGACCCCTATGCGGCGCTGTTCGACATCTATGCGGGCGTGGTGCGCGTGCTGGCCGGCCAGCATGGCGGCACGACCGAGGCCATTGAGCCCGTGCTGCGCGCCTTTGAACTGGTGCTGCTGCGCGAGCTGGGCCACCTGCCCGACCTGACCCAGGAAAGCACCACGTTAAGCGAGGTGCAGGCCGGTCTGCGCTACACCCTGGTGGCCGACGGCGGCCTGCGCCAGGCCTCGGAATACGAGCGCGCGGCGCTCACGGGCCGGCAGTGGCAGAGCATAGAGCTGGCACTGCAGGCCGACCAGCCTTTTCCCCGCACCCTCCATGCCCTGGCCGAGCCCGAAGTGGCCCAGGCCCTGAAGCCGCAATTGCGGAATCTTCTGCAATACCATTGCGGCTCAACCATGCTGCGCACCCGCCAGCTGATGATGGATCTGCAATCGCTATGAAACCTTCCGCCTCTTTGCGTACCGCGCTCTCGGTCAATGTCAACAAGGTGGCGCTGCTGCGCAATACCCGCCATCTGGGCATACCCTCGGTCACGCGTGCCGCAGAGATCTGCCTGCAAGCCGGCGCGCAGGGCATCACCATCCACCCGCGCCCCGACGAGCGCCATATCCGTGCCCAGGATGTGTTCGAACTGCACGATCTGCTCAAGAACTGGCCTGGCGCCGAGTTCAATATTGAAGGCAATCCCACGCAGAACCTGATGGAGTTCATACGCCGCACGCGTCCGCACCAGGCCACCTTCGTGCCCGACAGCGAAGACCAGTTCACCAGCGACCATGGCTGGAGCTTCCCGCAGGATGCCGAGCGCCTGGCGCCCCTGATCGCCGAGTGCAAGGCCCTGGGCGTGCGCGTGAGCCTGTTCATGGACCCTGTCCCCGAGCAGATGGCTGCGGCCAAGGCCGCGGGCGCGGACCGCGTGGAGCTGTATACCGAACCTTTCGCCGCCAACTGGGGCCAGGCCGGGCAGGAGCTCCAGCTGCAGGTCTATGCGAAGGCCGCACAGGCGGCGCTGGATGTGGGTCTGGGCATCAATGCCGGCCATGACCTGAACCGCGACAATCTCGCGGCCTTTGTGGCGCGCGTGCCGGGCCTGGCCGAGGTCTCCATCGGCCATGCGCTGATCGCCGATGCGCTGGAGCTGGGCTATGCCGAAACCGTCAAGGCCTACCAGGCCTGCATCGACGACGGAGTGGCGCGCCGGAAGTCCTGACAACATGGCTGCCCGTGCTTGAAGCATGGGCGCCAAAGCCCGGCTGGGCTGCGAAGGAGCAAGCAATGATCTACGGCATAGGCACGGATATCTGCGATGTGCGCCGCATCCGTGCCAGTCTGGAGCGGCATGGCGAGCGTTTTGCGCAAAAAGTGCTGGCCGATGGCGAACTGGCGACCTGGAAGGCCCGCAGCGAGCGCTGGCCCGAGCGCGGCATCCGCTATCTGGCCACGCGCTTTTCGGCCAAGGAAGCGTTCAGCAAGGCCATAGGCCTGGGCATGCGCATGCCCATGACCTGGAAGCTCTGCGAAGTCATCAAGCTGCCCAGCGGCCAGCCCGCGATCCGCCTGCATGGCGAGCTCAAGGAATGGTTCGAGCAGAAAGGGCTGCAGGCGCATCTTTCCGTGACCGACGAATCCGATTACGCGGCCAGCTTCTGCGTCGTCGAAAGAAAAGAGTGAAATTAGCCTCTGGTGCTTGATATATAGGCGCTGACAGCTATAGAAATTTTTAAATCATGAGCATGCACGCCCCTCTGATCATTGATATCGCAGGCACATCGCTGACCGATGTGGACCGCGCCCGTCTGGCCCACCCGCTGGTGGGCGGCATCATTCTTTTCAAGCGCAACTGGGAAGACCGCTGTGCGCTGGTGCAGCTGTGCGCCGACATCAAGGCCGTCAAGCCCGATCTGCTGATCTGCGTGGACCACGAGGGCGGCCGCGTGCAGCGCTTTCGCACCGACGGCTTCACGCATATCCCGCCCATGCGCGCCTTTGGCGAGCTGTGGATGGATGACGGCGTGCGCAGCGGCAAGGGCAAGAAATCCCGCGAAGGCAGCGGTGCCCTGCGCGCCATGAATGCTGCCACGGCGGCCGGATATGTGCTGGGCACGGAGCTGCGCGCCTGCGGTGTGGATTTCAGCTTCACGCCGGTGCTGGACCTGGATTACGGCGAAAGCAGCGTGATTGGCGACCGCAGCTTTCACCGCGACCCGCGCGTGGTGGCGGCCCTGGCCAAAAGCCTGATGCACGGCCTGCTGCAGGCGGGCATGGGCAATTGCGGCAAGCACTTCCCGGGCCACGGCTTCGTCAAGGCCGATTCGCATGTGGACATTCCCGTCGATACGCGCAGCCTCACGGCGATTCTCGGCGAAGACGCGGCTCCCTATCCCTGGCTGTCCAGCGTGCTCACGGCGATCATGCCGGCCCATGTGATCTACCCCAAGGTGGACAAGCGCCCTGCGGGCTTCAGCGAGAAATGGCTGAAGGACGTGCTGCGCGGCCGCCTGCGCTATGACGGCGCCATCTTCAGCGACGACCTGAGCATGGAGGGCGCTCGCCGCATCAACGGCCAGCTGATCGGCTACACCGACGCGGCCCTGGCCGCGCTCAATGCGGGCTGCGACATGGTGCTGCTGTGCAACCAGAGCCTGGGCCTGGGCGAGCATGTGGACGAGCTGCTGGACGGCATGGACGCGGCGCTGCGCGAGGGCCGCTGGCTGCCCGACGAGGATTCCGAAGCGCGCCGCCTGGCCTTGCTGCCCGAGACCGAACCCCAGACCTGGGACGATCTGATGCGCCAGCCCGCCTATCTGCAGGCGCTGGATCTGCTGCCCTGATCCAAGGCTCCCTGAGGCGCGCGCAGCGCCTTCCCCCAAGGGGACGACGCCTTCGGCTCGGCGTCCCCGCCGCGAGGCGGCTCTTGCTCGGCGTCCCTGGCGAAGGGGCGTCTCATGCGGAGGTGCTTAAGCTGCTTGCAGGGTAAACATTTCTGAGAATTTCTGGCTTAAGTCTGGCCTCAGTCAGCAGGCGTAAAGTGCTGGGCAAACACTCCACAGAAGAGGCCGCATGACCACCACAGCGCCAGCATCTGCTGCCCGGCTCAGCCGCATCCATGTTTTCAAGCAGGCCTTCGATCTGAGCCGGCCGTATTTCGTCTCCGATCAGAAAGCCAAGGCCTGGGGCCTGCTGGCCGCCATCGTGGCGCTGAATCTGGCGGCCGTGTTCATGCTGGTGCAGATCAACGAGTGGAACCGCGTGTTCTACGATGCGCTGCAGAACAAGCAGGCTGACGTGTTCTGGCAGCAGTTGTGGCGCTTTCTCTGGCTGGCTCTGGCCTATATCGTCATCGCGGTCTACAAGTTCTATCTGACCCAGCTGCTGCAGCTGAACTGGCGGCGCTGGCTCACCCAGCACATCATGGGGCGCTGGCTGGCCCACCAGGCGTTTTACCGGCTGGAGCTGGGGCGTTACGGATCTGGTGCGGGCAGGCGTGCGGGCGTGCCGGACAACCCCGACCAGCGCATCCAGGAAGACCTGAACCTCTTCACCACCTACACGGTCTCGCTGGTCATGGGCCTGCTCAATGCCTGCGTCACCTTTGTTAGCTTTGTCGGCATTCTCTGGGGCCTGAGCGCGGCCATGGATGTGAGCCTGCCGCAGCTGCTGGGCGGCGGCGAGCTGCATATTCCGGGCTTCATGGTCTGGATGGCCGTGCTCTACTGCCTGGCAGGCAGCGCCATCACCTTCTGGATAGGCAAGCCCCAGGTCTGGCTGAACAACCGCCAGCAGCAGCTGGAGGCCAATTTCCGCCACCACATGATCCGCGTGCGCGAGCATTCCGAAGCCATTGCGCTGGATGGCGGCGAGCGCGTGGAGGGAGCCCAGCTGTCGCTGCGCTTCTCGGATGCGCTGGCCAACTATCTGCAGCTGATCCGCAAGCAGAAGAACCTGGTCTGGTTCACCAATTTCTTCGGCCAGGCGGCCGTGGTGTTTCCTTTCATCATCGCGGCGCCGCGCTTTTTCAGCGGCGCCATCCAGCTGGGCCAGCTCATGCAGATTGCCTCGGCCTTCAACCAGGTGCAGGACTCGCTGAGCTGGATCGTCAACAACTACGCCGACATCGCGGCCTGGCGCGCCACCACCAATCGCCTGGGCGGCTTCGAGACCAGCTTGCAGGGCGAGGAGAGCGCGCACGACGGCGTCAGCCTGCAGAGCGGTGCGCGGTTGCTGGCCCAGGCACTGGAGGTGGATCTGCCCAGTGGCGAGCCCATCATGCGGGCCGGCGATCTCAGCGTGCAGCCCGGCGAGCGGCTGTTGATCAGCGGCCCCTCGGGCAGCGGCAAGTCCACGCTGCTGCGCGTGTTTGCGGGCATCTGGCCGTTCGCCAAGGGAAGGCTGCAGCGGCCCGCGGACGCCATGTTCATTCCCCAGCGTCCCTATTTCCCCGACGGCAGCCTGCGCGATGCGCTGGCCTATCCCGAGCCCGCCTCGCACTATGCCGATACGGCGCTGGAGCAGGCGCTGATAGACGCGCAGCTGCCGCGGCTGGTGGGTCAGCTGGACCGGCAGGCCGCCTGGAATGCGGTGCTCTCGGGCGGCGAGCGCCAGCGTCTGGCGATTGCGCGCGTGCTGCTCAAGCGCCCGGCCTGGGTGTTTGCCGACGAGGCCAGCAGCGCGCTGGACGGCCCGGCCGAGGCCGAGGTCTATGCGCGCCTGGTGCAACTGGTGAACGAGCGCGGCGGGGCGCTGGTTTCCGTGGCCCACCGCGACAGCGTGGCGCGCTTTCACGAGACGCGCTGGCTGCTCGATGCCGAAACCGGCAAGGTCTGCGCGACCGCTCTTTCCGCCATGGTCTAAGAGCATGTTTCCAGTGTTTTGATCCGCGCGCCAGGGTGCAAACCGGCCTGCGGCGTGGGATGATGATGGCCGGCCCTGATTTTTGTAGGACCTGCGCCGAGCCGGGCGCTGCCGAGGCGGTTTGGCCTTGGTCGTACCCGGTGGGTGCAGTCCATGTTGGAGAGCTTGCGAATGCGTGTTGGTGTGCTGACCGGCGGCGGCGACTGCCCCGGTCTGAATGCGGTGATCCGTGCGGTCACCAAGTCCTTGATCAACCATGGCCAGTGCGAGGTGCTGGGCATTGCCGACGGCTTTGAAGGCCTGATGGGCAAGAAGCCCCATGTCAAGCCCTTGAGCTGGGACGAGGTCAGCGGCATCCTGCATCTGGGCGGCACCATCTTGGGCACCAGCAACAGCGCCAATCCGCTGCGCGACGAGGCGACGCTGGAGCAGGTGGAACGCAATGTAAAGACGCTGGGCCTGGATGTGGTGGTGGTCATAGGCGGCGACGGCACCATGAGCCTGGCCCACGGCCTGCGCCGGATCGGCCTGCACTGCGTGGGCGTGCCCAAGACCATTGACAACGACATCGCCAACTGCGAGCGCAGCTTCGGCTTCGATACCGCCGTGGCCACGGTGGCGGAAAGCCTGCGCCGCATAGAGAACACGGCCATGAGTCATCACCGCGTGATGATCGTGGAGACCATGGGGCGCCACGCGGGCTGGCTGGCGCTGGAGTCCGGCATTGCGGGCGCGGCCGACATCATTCTGCTGCCGGAGATCGACTACGACCTGCAGACCATCATCCAGGTCTGCCAGAAGCGCGAGCAGCGCCAGCGCTACACCATCATCTGCATAGGCGAGGGTGCCAAGGAAAGCGGCCAGAATCTGACGGTGCGCGAGCGCATCGAGGCCAGCCCCGATCCGGTGCGCCTGGGCGGCGTGGGCCATGTGCTGCGCGAACGTCTGCAGCCCCATCTCAAGAGCGAGGTGCGGACCACGGTGCTGGGCCATGTGCAGCGCGGCGGCGATCCCACGCCGTTCGACCGCGTGCTGGCCACGCAGTTCGGCCACCATGCGGCGCAGCTGGTGCAGAGCGGTCGGCTGGGCCATATGGTCACGCTGCAGAACGGCAGGATAGGCAGCGTGGCGATCGCTGATGTGGCCAACACCCAGCGCACCGTGCCGCTGGACAGTCCTTTGCTGACCATGGCGCGCGATATCGGGATTTGCTTTGGCGAGGCCTGAGCTGCGCTAAGGTGTGAGCTTGTGCGCACTTTTTTGTCTGCGCAGCGGAGATACACAGCATGGACCGACATGAAGAAGCCGTGATGCAATTGCTCACGGCCAACGGTGAAACCTTTGTGGCCCCCAAGTACGAGGTGGCCGACGGCTGGCAATGCCCGGCCTTTGTGGCTCTGCGCCCCGCGCGCCGCCAGGTCTATGTGGTGGAGGTGTCGGCCTCCGGTTATCCGCTGGCGCTGGTCAACCGTCTCAATGAAAGAGTCGAGAAGTGGTATGCGCCGCTGCTGTCCCAGCTGCACGGACTGGGTATCACCCAGTCCGACTGGGAGATTGGCTGCCTGGTGTTCGTGCGCGGCGATCAGGCCGACTGGCTCAGGGAGCGCGTCAAGGATTTGAGCGGGGTGCATGTGCTGAGCCTGGAGCAGGCCAGCAGCCCTTGGAACTGGGGCGATGCGGTCTGGACCGCCGAGATGGAGTTTGCGGGCGGTGTCATCCCCCAGCGGACTCTCAGGCCCTCGGGTCTGGCGCATTGATGGCGCCCCCCTGGAGCACACCGCTTTTTCCAACCCGCCGCGCAGCCGCCGCGGTACTTTCTCGATCATGTCTATGAATAAAGCCCTGTTTATTGCCGCGGCAATCTTGGCCATCTGCCACAACGCATCGGCCGGCAACTGGGAGAGCTGCGATCTCAAGGTGCAGGTGCGCGACAAGCAGAGCAATCGCGCGGAATTGCAGACCCGGGTGATCGAGGCCAAACCCCAGGCCCAGGCCGAATGCCCGCAGCCCGGTTCGGCGCTGAGCTTCAGGCCCGAGGCCGAGGACTACCAGAGCGAGCTGCCGCGCAGCCAGTGGCCCCGGCCCGGCAAGACGGTGAACGTGCGCTACCGCTATCTCGATGGCGAATGCAAGGAGCGCGGCCCCTGCCGCATACAGCATTACTCGCCGGTATTGCGCTGAAACCCGGTTCGCTCAAGCGCTATGCGCTGCTGATTGGTTCGCGATATCGGGGGCTCGAGGCCTGCCCGAAGCTCTGCGCTAGAATGCGGCCCGGGCTGAGAGGCCGCCCATCTCGCAAAAGCAGACGCACCTTCATCATCGTTCAGCGCAAGCATCCTGCTTGCATACCAATCCGGGCACGCAGCGAGGCAAGTCCAGCACACAGGAGTTGGTATGCCTACCCCAGCCTTATTCCATCCGTTTGAATCCCGCGCGCCGGAGCGCGTGGTGGCCTTGCTGCGCGCGGCCAAGCTGCTGCATCGCGATGCCGTGGCCGATTCGCGCGCGCAAGCTCTGCCTGTGCTCAGGCGTCTGCTGTCCAGCCAGGTACTGCAGGGTCTGAGTCTGCCGCAGCTGTTTGCGCAAAAAGCCATGGTCCAGCGCAAACATGTGCTGCTGATGCTGGGCAGGGAAGCGGGCTTTGACGACTGGGCCGGCTATCGTGAGGTGCTGGCCGACAGCGCGGCCCCGGTCCATATGCCTTTGGAGGCTGTGGCCCTTAAGGCGGGCTATCCCAATCACTGGTTCTCCACGCCCGAGCAGGCCATGGCCCATGCCGCAGAGCAGGGCGGGCAGGTGGTGCAGGTGGGCACGCAGGCCGTGGTGCTGCCGCAGCAGCCGGAGTGCCCAGTGGGCATTGAGGCTGGCCTATGATCGGGGCCCTGGCGTAGATGGCTCCGCCGGGGCTTTTTTCATGGCGCACCAGCCTGGCGCCACACCTGCAGGATGCATTGATGACCACCTTAGGAACACCTCTCTCTCCCAATGCCACCAAAGTCATGCTGCTGGGCAGCGGCGAACTGGGCAAGGAAGTGCTGATGGCGCTGCAGCGCCTGGGCGTGGAGACGATTGCCGTGGACCGCTACGAGAATGCGCCCGGCCAGCAGGTCTCCCACCATGCGCGCACCATCACCATGAGCGATCCGGTGCAGCTCAGGGCGCTGATCGAGGACGAAAAGCCCGACCTGGTCGTGCCCGAGATCGAGGCCATTGCCACGCCCGTGCTGGAAGAGCTGGAGGCCGCAGGCGTCATCACCTGCATTCCCACGGCCCGGGCAACGCGTCTGACCATGGACCGCGAAGGCATTCGCCGCCTGGCGGCCGAGACCCTGGGTCTGGCCACCAGTCCTTACCGCTTTTGTGACTCGCTGGCCGAGCTGCAGGCTGCCATCGACGGCAGCGACGGACAGCCGGCCATCGGCTACCCCTGCGTGGTCAAGCCCGTGATGAGCAGCTCGGGCAAGGGCCAGAGCAAGATCGACGCTCCGGCCGATGTGGCCAAGGCCTGGGACTACGCCATGGCCGGTGGCCGCGTGGCCAAGGGTCGGGTGATCGTCGAGGGCTTTATCGACTTCGACTATGAAATCACCCAGCTCACCGTGCGCGCCAAGGGCGCCGACGGTCAGGTCCAGACGCATTTCTGCGACCCCATAGGCCATATCCAGCAGGCCGGCGACTATGTGGAAAGCTGGCAGCCCCAGCCCATGCATGCGGCAGCCCTGGAACAGGCACGTCGGATCGCCAAGGCCGTGACCGACGATCTGGGCGGTCTGGGCCTGTTCGGCGTGGAGCTGTTCGTCAAGGGCGAGCAGGTCTGGTTCAGCGAGGTCTCGCCACGTCCTCACGACACGGGCCTGGTCACGCTGGCCACTCAGTGGCAAAGCGAGTTCGAGCTGCATGCACGCGCGATTCTGGGCCTGCCCGTGGATGCCAGCCTGCGCAATCCCGGTGCCAGCGCCGTGATCTACGGCGGCCAGGACGCCCAAGGCCTGGTGTTTGACGGCGTGGCCGAGGCCCTGGCCGTGTCCGGCGCGGACCTGCGTCTGTTCGGCAAGCCCGAGAGCTTCGTCAAGCGCCGCATGGGCGTGGCGCTGGCGCGCGCCGAGGATCTGGAGCAGGCGCGCACGAACGCCAAGCTGGCGGCCAGCAAGGTCAGGCCGCGTCTGCCCTGAGGCAGGTAGCAAAAAAGGGCTTCGCAAGAAGCCCTTTTTGCTGCAGCCGGCAGCGCTTCAGGTTGCGGCCCTGCCGTTTTCGCCGGCGCTGCTCGGCGTGGTCAGCGCAATGGCGCAGGCCTCCTCGTTACTCGTGGCCGGGGTGTTTTCCGTCGCGGTCGGCATGCCGCCCTTCCAGCGGCGGAGCACGCGCTGGAAGATCAGGGAATTCGGAATCTGCAGCAGATTGGGCATGCCTTCGGGAGCGCTGTCGTCCTGCAGCGTGGTGTAGAGCATGTTCAGGTCGATCACGCGGCCCTTGGCGCCGGGCTTGTCGGCCGAGTCCAGCAGCTCGATATGGTCGCCGAGCCTGAACGGACCGACGGTGACGATGAGCATGGCGCAGAACAGATTGGACAGCACGCTCCAGGCCGCGAAAAAAGCCACGGCGCCGACGGTGGCAAAGCCCGTGAAGGCCGTCCACAGCACGGTGGCCGACATGCCAAGGCGTTCCAGAACGGCCAGCACGGCGCCACCGATGATGATCCAGCGGAACACGCCGCGCAGCGGCAGCAGCAGCTCGTGCGGCAGGTCATAGGCCTGGCCCACGCGTGAGATGATGCGTTTGAGCAGCCGGTTGATCAGCCAGGCCACCAGGATGATGAGAAAAATCTGGGCCCCAGGGATCAGGACTTCCAGCCATTCCTGCATCCATTCGGGCAGGCTCATTTGAAAACGACGCATAACCAAGACCATAAAAAAAGCCAGGAGGGCATCCTAGCGGTTCTTGGCGGCCAAGCGGATCAAAGCTGCCGCTGTTCGACGGTATCCATCTGCATCTCGAAGCTGAAGAAGCGGTTGCGCCCCTGGGTCTTGGCCGCATACAGGGCTTCGTCGGCGCGCATCAGCATGGATTCGGCGCTGGTGTGCTCGTCGGGAATGCAGGTGGTGATGCCGCCGGACAGGGTCAGCTGCAGGTCTTCCGTGGCTCCAGGCGGGCGGATCTTGAGGAACTTCAGCATCTGGCCCAGGGCACGCGCAAAAGTCATGGAGCCCGAACGCGGTGTGTTCGGCAGGATCAGCGCGAACTCCTCGCCGCCATAGCGTGCGGCGATATCGCGCGGGCGTACGCAGACTTCGCGCAGCAGGCGGCCCACCTGTTTCAGACATTCGTCACCCTGCACATGGCCGTGGGTGTCGTTGAACTGCTTGAAGTGGTCCAGGTCGCAGAGCATCAGCGTCAGCGGCTTGCCTTCGCGCCGCGCGGCCGCGATCTCCGCATGCAGAATCCGGTCCATGCCGCGGCGGTTGACCAGGCCGGTGAGGGCATCGAGCTCGACCATTTCGTTGAGCTTCTGGTTGGCCAGATGCAGTTCCGCGGACACAGTCACCAGGCGGCGGCGCATGTCCAGCAGGCGGCGCATGGCGCGCAGCTTGGCCACCAGCACGATGGGCTTGACGGGCTTGACCAGGTAGTCGTCGCCGCCGGCCTCGATGCCGCGCCAGACGTCGAGGTCGTTGTCCAGGCCGGACAGGAAGATGATGGGAGTCCACTCTCCGGGCTCGGCCTCGCGCAGCTGGCGGGCCACCCAGTAGCCGTCTTCGCCGGGCAGGCGGATGTCGAGCAGCACCAGATCGGGACGTCCGCTGCTGAACAGGGCCAGCGCGGCGCGGCCGTTTTCCGCTTCCAGCACCCGGGTCACGCCCGCCTGGCGCAGCTCGGCCACCAGGGCCGCGCGCATCATGGCCTGATCCTCCACCACCAGTACGGAGAAAGGTGCGGAAGACTCGGGCGAGCCAAAGTTGGCGCCGCTGGATTCTGTGGCCGAAGACGCCAAAGCGGGAGGCTGCAAGACTGTCATGAGGCAGAGGAAAGAACGCAAGCCAGTGCGAAGACCGTAGGCATTGGCAGCATGTTCATGTAAGTTATCGTTACTTTATACGCTATTTTCAAAAAATAAGCGTGCCGTGCCCAGGATTGCGCAGGGGTTTGATCTGGCTCGTCTTCAAGCCAGTGGCAGGCTGCTTTGGGCGCGGCAGGCCGCGTCATGCCAGGCCACGAACTCGCTGGCCTCGGCACAGGACTCGGGGTTGCCCAGCCGCATCACAAAGCGGCAGGCCGCGAACCTGGCGGCCGCCTGTTCGTAGTCGCTCACCCATTGCTGGCGGGCCGGCAGGCGCTGCGCCTCCAGGGGCCAGCCGCGCTCCATGGTGGACAGGCCGCTCATCTTCATGCGCCAGGGCTTGGCGCTGACGCGTGCGCGAAAGCACTGCTGCCGTTCGCAAAGCATGGCGTAGAGCGGGTCCACGCGCAGGCCCTCGAACAGGGTCTTGACCTCGGGGGCCTGGGCATGGAGGAGGGCGTGGGTCACGATGACGCGCAGGCCCTTGGGGGTTTCGTAGACGCGCAGGCCCCAGTCGGGGTGCTGTTGGGACAGATTCCGGATGTGCTCCAGCGCGGTCTGGCGCGGGGGCAGGGCCTTGGCGCCGGCGCTGCGGTCGCGCGCCCAGCTTTGCCAGCGGCGCAGGCAGAACAGGCCCAGCGCTGCCGCGGCGACGACGCCGATCAGCATGCGCGCATCCCAGGCGGCCGGTTGTGTCGCGGTGACGGCGAGCGCGGCCAACAGCAGCAGGCTGGACAGCCATGGCAGGCTGGCGGGCCTGGCCGGTACCGGGTAGTCCATATCGGCAATGGCCACCTGCTCGGTGTTCAGGCAATGGGCGCCATAGCTGTTGCGCGTCAGCACGGTGTTGCCGCGGCGCTCCAGCACCTCCTCGCGGATGGGCGTGGCGCCATCGAGTCCGTATTCGCCGCGCCACTCCATGCGCTCGAAGCTCGCATCCGGATTTCGCGTCTTGGGTGCGGCCAGCAAAGCGTCGAGTGCTTGTTGCGCCCGCTGCCGGGCATGGGTTTCGGCTTCCTGCTGGCTGTGGTCGGACCAGCCCCAACGCTGGACGGTAGCGCCGTGGCGTTGGCCGGTTGCATGGCGCAGCCGCGCTTGCGCCCAGTATTGAGGGATATGCATGGTGGGCCAGTATAGCCACGGACCGTGACCGGCCGGTTTTATGCATTGCCGCTGAAAACAGCTGGCAGCCCTTGCTGGTAAAGGGCTGGCAGCTATGGTTCGGAAAGCGATGAGGCTTGCTGTGCGCGGCGCAGTGCGAAGAGCAGGACGATGTCGCCGGTGATGCTCAGAGGGCCAGCAGGGATTGGATGAACGGGCACGGGGCTTCGGTTTGCATGGGTGCGGGCGCGGCAGGCATGAAGGGCCAGGATCCAGGCCGCCTATAAGGCTTGAATGGGTGCGAACGGCAGGTAATCGACCTGCGCGTCGCGCACGACGATTGCCGTGGACTCGGGCACCTGGGCCCAGGCCTGCGGCAGATCGACCAGAGGTTCGGAAACAATCAAATACGCATCGTCGCCGACGGCCGCGATGCGCGGGTCGTCGGGGTAGAGCGCGTGAAGATGTTTGAAGGAGGTGCTGTGATAGAGCGAGCGCGGCGACTGGCCTTCGCTCGCGTAGCGCACGGCCACCAGTTGCTCGCCATCGCTGGCGCACACGGTCATGCTGAGCGGGTGTGCTATCCCATACCGGCGCGCCGTGGCCTCGACAAAGCCCGCCATGCGCGCGATGGCCGGCACCGGATCGCGCTCCAGCCCGAAAGTCATGGCCAGAAGGAACATGGTCTCCGAGTCCGTCGAGCCCTCCAGCGAAGCGAAGAGCTGCGGATCGATGGCCACGAGCAGATCGCGCCGCACGAGAGGAAAGTCCTCGATCATCCCGTTGTGCATGAACATCCAGCGCCGGTGGCGGAACGGATGGCAGTTGGTCTCCTGCACCGGCGTATGCGTCGCCGCGCGAACATGCGCAAGAAACATGGGCGCCGAGATGGCGCGAGCCAGCTCGCGCAAGTTGTGATCGCGCCAGGCCGGCTGGATGCTGCGATAGCGGAAGGGCATATCGTGCGGATGCTGGTACCAGCCCAGCCCGAAGCCGTCGCCATTGGTCGTCGTCGCACCCAGCCTCGAATGCAGGCTTTGGTCGATCAGCGAATGGCGCGCATGGAACAGCATCGTTTCCAGAGAAACAGGATTGCCCGTATAGGCTAGCCAACGACACATGGCGCTCTCCTCGCTTCGGCAAGACTGGCCCGGCCTGGCACCGCCGCATGCCGCCGGCATCTGCCGGGGCACGCGTCAATCAGGTGGCTGCTGCAGACTCATCCATGAGCCGCGCCGGGTGCACATCCAGTTCGGTCACCCCACGTCGAGCCGATTTGTCCGGTCCATGCATGTCCGACCTCCAGCAGATGTCCTGGATGAGCAGGGTCTCTACTGTATCTGACCGGATCCATAAAAAAACATGGCCCGCAATGCGAGCCGTGAGCGGGCCTATGGATAAAAGCTCCGTGCCCTGGGCGCCGAAGATCCTGGTGGTTACCGCGGTACAGGGACGGAACAGCGCCGGGTCACCGGCTTGTGTAGACCCCATGAAAATAGCTGCGATCCCTTTGCATTCAAGGGATGGCAGCTATGGTTTCATCTGTGCCGGCTTAGGGCTAAGCGGCGGGCGTGGTCGCTTTTTTGATAGCTGGTAGCGCTTGTATTGATTGGCTTTCAGAGATGAAAGTCTATGAGTGCAAGGGCTATCAAGCGCTGACAGCTATCAATCTGGCGGCTGGCTTACTGCTCGCGGCGCAGGGCGGGGAACAGGATCACGTCGCGGATGCTGGGGCTGTCGGTCAGCAGCATCATGAAACGGTCGATGCCGATGCCGCAGCCGCCGGTGGGAGGCATGCCGTACTCGAGGGCGCGCACAAAGTCGTGGTCGAAGTACATGGCTTCGTCGTCGCCGCTGTCCTTGGCCTCCACCTGGGCATTGAAGCGCGCGGCCTGGTCTTCGGCGTCGTTGAGCTCGGAGAAGCCGTTGCCGAACTCACGACCCGTGATGTAGAGCTCGAAGCGCTCGGTCACCTCGGGGCGCTCGTCGTTGGCGCGGGCCAGCGGCGAGATTTCCGTGGGGTGCTCCATGATGAAAGTGGGGTTCCAGAGCTTGTCCTCGACCACTTCCTCGAAGTACAGCACTTGCAGGCTGGCCAGCGTGCGCGTGGACAGCTTGTCCTTGTCTTCCTTCATGCCCAGCTTCTTGAGGGCATTGATCAGCCAGTCGCGGTTGGCCACGTTCTCGCCGGCGTCGGTGTACTTGACGATGGCCTCCACGATGGTCAGGCGCTCGAAGGGCTTGCTCAGGTCCACGGGCTTGCCGCCATAGCTGAGCTCCAGCGTGCCCACGGCCTTCATGGCGGCGTCGCGGATCAGCTGCTCGGTGTAGTTCATCAGGTCGCGGTAGTTCCAGTAGGCCGCGTAGAACTCCATCATCGTGAACTCGGGGTTGTGGCGCACCGAGATGCCTTCGTTGCGGAAGTTGCGGTTGATCTCGAACACGCGCTCGAAGCCACCGACGATCAGGCGCTTGAGGTAGAGCTCGGGCGCGATGCGCAGGTACATCTCCTGGTCCAGCGCATTGTGGTGGGTGATGAAGGGCTTGGCGTTGGCACCGCCGGGGATGGGGTGGAGCATGGGCGTCTCGACCTCGAGGAAGCCATGCTCGACCATGAAGTCACGGATGCCGGCCACGGCCTTGCTGCGGGCCACGAAGCGCTTGCGGGCCTCCTCGTCCGTCATCAGGTCCACATAGCGCTGGCGCACCTTCTGCTCGAGGTCGGCCATGCCGTGGAACTTGTCGGGCATGGGGCGCAGGCTCTTGGTCAGCAGGCGGATGCGCGTGGCCTTGATCGACAGCTCGCCGGTCTTGGTCTTCATCAGCTGGCCTTCGACGGCGATGATGTCGCCCAGGTCCCACTTCTTGAAATCGGCGTACAGCTCTTCGCCCACGGCGTCGCGGGTCACATAGGCCTGGATGCGGCCCGTGGCGTCCTGCACGGTGGCAAAGCTGGCCTTGCCCATGACGCGCTTGAGCATCATGCGGCCGGCCACGCTGACGGCGATGGCTGCGGCGTCCAGGGCTTCGGCGTCCTTGTCGCTGTGTTCGGCGATCAGGGCCGCGGCGCGGTGCTCGGGCTTGAAGTCGTTGGGGAAGGCGACGCCGCCGTTGGCCTTGGAAGACTCGCGCAGGGCTTTGAGTTTTTCGCGGCGCTCGGCGATGAGTTTGTTTTCGTCCTGAGGGGCGGTGATTTCTGCCGCAGAAGAGGTGTTTTGTTCAGTCATGAAAATGAGCGCCAGCGCCAAGCGCCGGTTGGAGACCACAAGGTATGGAGCGGCAGTGGCTGCCGCGGTCCGGAACCGGACATTTTAAGTTTTTTGCCAAATCTGGGGAGAGCGGGCGGGCAAAGTGCCGACCCAGGCTGAGGTATGGGCATCCCTGGGTCGGGGGCGTCGCAGTTTGCAGCCCTGGTTGTGCTATTGAAAACAGAGTCTGCAGCGCCAGCCCGGCATGGCCGCAAAGCCAATATGGCTGGATTTATTGCTGGCGGGCCTGCGGGCCCGAGCCGCCTATGCCGTTCTGTTCCAGCACATCGGCCACGAGTTCCAGCCGCACCAGCGGGCTGTCCAGGGTCATGAGCTGCTGCTTGATGTTCACGGACAGCGGCAGCATCTCGGCCCAGCGGTTGGCCACCCAGCCGCAGTCGTTCATCTGTGCCAGCGTCGGCAGCTGCACGCGGCCGATATCCTGGCCATGCATATTCATCAGCACCTGGAACAGCGCATGGGCCATGCTGCGCAGATGGGGCGGCACCGGTACGACGACGTCGGGGGGCTGCAGGTTCACATCGGCCACCCAGAGCCCGTGCGGCAGCCGCCAGCTGTTTTCGATGTGAAAGCGCTGCATGCCATGGCATTGCAGATGCAGCAGACCGGTCTGCACGGTTTCCAGCTTCTCGATACGGGCCAGCACGCCTTCGGCAAACAGCTGCTCCGGCTGGGCTCCGGCCTGGCGCACCTCCTGTCCGCTGTGCAGCGCCACTACGCCGAATGGGGCGCCGGTGCTCAGGCATTTACGCACCATGTCGAGGTAGCGCACCTCGAAGACCCGCAGGCTTAGCTGGCCGCCGGGAAACAGGACAGCTCCCAGTGGGAACAGCGGCAGAGAGTGCAGACTTGATGTTTCAGTCATGGTGCCCGGCTATCATCCCACGAATGGGCGAAATGCCGCTATTTTTCGGATCAAGTCACATGCTGTTTGAGATTGTTTCGTTTCTGCTGGACGTTGTCGTGGGGCTGATCAGCGGCGCCAGCCTGCTGCGCATGTATATGCAGGCCCAGCGCGTGCCGTTTTCCAATCCCGTGGGGCAGCTGGTCTTTGCGCTCAGCGACTGGATCGTGCTGCCGCTGCGCAAGGTCATGTCCAGCAAGGGGCGCTGGGATATGCTCAGCCTGCTGGCAGCCCTGCTGCTGCAGTTCGTGGAGGTGCTGCTGGTCTGGCTGCTGCTGGGTGCCAAGGGCGCATTGCTGGCTCTGCCCTGGCTGGCCCTCTGCGGCCTGGTCAAGGTGGCCCTGTCCGGCATGATGGGCATCCTGCTGGTCTATGCCATCCTGTCCTGGGTGCAGCCGTATTCGCCGATCTATGGCGTGCTGCAGCGCCTGTCGGATCCGCTGGTGGCGCCCATACGCAAGTTCGTGCCCCTGATCGGCAATGTGGACTTCTCTGCGCTGATCGGCCTGATCGCGCTGCAGGTGCTGTTGATGGTGCTCAATTATGTGCAGGCGGCCGGCTTGATGGTGATTGCGCAAAGCAGTCTCTAAGCCCGGCAGCAAGCAAACAGCCCGCGCAGACTGGGTCTGCGCGGGCTGTTTGTTTTTGGGGCGCGTGGGCGCTTATGCCACGGCGTCGGCGGGCAGGCGCTGCAGCATGGCCAGGGAGCTGGAGACGCGGTCGCGCAGCTCGCGGCGGTCCACGATCATGTCCACGGCACCCTTGTCCTGCAGGAACTCGGCGCGCTGGAAGCCTTCGGGCAGCTTCACGCGCACCGTGGTCTCGATCACGCGCGGGCCCGCAAAGCCGATCAAGGCCTTGGGTTCGGCAATCACGATATCGCCGACAAAGGCGAAACCGGCCGACACGCCGCCCATGGTGGGGTCGGTCAGCACCGAGATATAGGGCAGGCCTTTCTTGGCCAGACGGGTCAGCGCGGCATTGGTCTTGGCCATTTGCATCAGCGACAGCAGGCCTTCCTGCATGCGCGCGCCGCCGGTGGCGGTAAAGCAGATGAACGGCACTTTCTGTTCGATGGCGGTTTCCACGCCGCGCACAAAGCGCTCGCCGACCACGGAGCCCATGGAGCCGCCCATGAAGTCGAACTCGAAGCAGGCCACGACCACGTTGATGCTCTTGACGGCACCGCCCATGACGATCAGCGCATCGGTCTCGCCGGTGTTCTCCAGCGCTTCCTTCAGACGCTCGGGGTACTTGCGGCTGTCCTTGAATTTGAGCGGGTCGACTGGAATGACCTCCTGGCCGATTTCGTAGCGGCCCTCGGCATCGAGGAAATGGTTCAGCCGCGCGCGTGCGCCGATGCGGTGATGGTGGCCGCAGGTCGGGCAGACGTTCTGGTTCTTTTCCAGATCGGTCTTGTACAGAACGGTTTCACAGCTGGGGCATTTGATCCACAGACCTTCGGGAATCTGCTGGTGGCGCTCCGTCGGGTTGGTCTGCTGGATTTTTGCGGGCAGAAGTTTTTCAAGCCAGGACATGGTTATTTCCTTTTCAGTTTCCACTGCACTGCGCGCCACCCGCAACCCATGAGGGCGGCGCGGCGCAGGCACTGGCACAATCCCGGTCAGGGACAGCGAGCAAGGGCCGCCCCGCTGCGAGGCTGTCGTCCCCTTTCAAGGGGGAAGCGGCGAAGCCGCTCAGGGGGTGGCTGATTTCAGGGCTGCATTATGCGTCGAGAGCCTTACGCACACCGCGCAGGAAGTCTATTGCCAGGGGCACGATCTTCTCATGCGGCTGGTTGTCGAGCAGATCGATGATGCGGCTGCCGATGATGACGGCGTCCGATACGCGGCCCACGGCCTGGGCGGTCTGGGCGTCGCGGATGCCGAAGCCCACGCCCACGGGAATGCTCACATGCTGGCGGATGCGCGGCAGCATGGCTTCCACGGCCGAGGTGTCCAGCGCGCCCGAGCCCGTCACGCCCTTGAGCGAGACATAGTAGACATAGCCGCTGGCCACGCGGGCCACCTGCTGCATGCGCTCCTCGGTGCTGGTGGGGGCCAGCAAAAAGATCAGGTCCATGTTGCGCTCGCGCAGCTTGGCCGCAAACTCCTCGCATTCCTCGGGCGGGTAGTCCACGATGAGCACGCCGTCCACACCGGCTTCGGCCGCCTGGTTGACGAAGGCATCCTCGCCGTGGATCTGGTCATAGCGCTCCACGGGGTTGGCATAGCCCATCAGCACCACGGGCGTGCTCTGGTCTTTCTTGCGGAACTCGGCCACATAGGCCAGCACCTGCTTGAGGCCCACGCCGTTGGCAATCGCCTTGTCGCCGGCGCGCTGGATGGTGGGGCCGTCGGCCATGGGGTCGGAAAACGGCACGCCCAGCTCGATCACGTCGGCACCGGCCTCCACCATGCCATGCATGAGCGAAGGGGTGATGGCCGCGAACGGAAAACCGGCGGTCACATAGGGAATCAGCGCCTTGCGGCCCTCTTGCTGGAGTTTGCTGAAAGTGTCTGAGATACGGCTCATTGCTTGTTGCCTCCCGCTGTGCTGCCATGGGTTGCGGCCTTGGCGGCCTCGTGGCCGGGCGCGCCCTTGACGGTGAGGCCGCGCATGGAGGGTCGGTCGAAATACTCGGCGCCCGACAGATCGGCCACGGTGCCGATGTCCTTGTCGCCACGGCCCGAGAGGTTGACGAGGATGGACTGGTCGGCTCGCATGGTCTTGGCCAGCTTCATGGCATAGGCCACGGCATGGCTGGATTCCAGGGCCGGGATGATGCCTTCGGCGCGGCACAGATAGTGGAAGGCTTCCAGTGCCTCCTGGTCGGTGATGCCCACATACTGGGCCCGGCCGATCTCCTGCAGCCAGGCGTGTTCCGGGCCCACGCCCGGGTAGTCGAGGCCGGCGCTGACCGAATGGGTTTCGGTGATCTGGCCGTTCTCGTCCTGCAGGATGAAGGTACGGTTGCCGTGCAGCACGCCTGAGGAGCCGCGCTGCAGGCTGGCCGAGTGCTTGCCGCTGTCCAGGCCTTCGCCCGCAGCTTCCACGCCGATCAGATGGGTGTTCTCGAAGGGAATGTAGGGGTAGAAGATGCCCATGGCATTGCTGCCGCCGCCCACGCAGGCGACCACGGCATCGGGCTGATGGCCTGCGCCCAGGAATTCGGGCATTTGCGTCAGGCACTCGTCGCCTATGACCTTCTGGAAGTCGCGCACCATCATGGGGTAGGGGTGGGGGCCGGCCACGGTGCCGATGATGTAGAAGGTGTTGTCCACGTTGGCCACCCAGTCGCGCATGGCTTCGTTGAGCGCGTCCTTCAGCGTCTTGCTGCCCGATTCCACGGGCACCACGGTGGCGCCCAGCAGCTTCATGCGATAGACGTTGGGGCTCTGGCGCTTCACGTCCTCGGCACCCATGTAGACGATGCATTCGAGACCGTAGCGCGCACAGATGGTGGCCGTGGCCACGCCGTGCTGGCCGGCTCCTGTCTCGGCAATGATGCGCGGCTTGCCCATGCGCTTGGCGAGCATGGCCTGGCCGATCACATTGTTGATCTTGTGCGCGCCCGTGTGGTTCAGGTCTTCGCGCTTGAGGTAGATCTGCGCGCCGCCCATCTCGCGCGACATGCGGTCCGCGTGGTAGACGGGCGAGGGACGGCCTACGTAGTGGGCCAGCTCGGACTGGAATTCGGCGATGAATTCGGGATCGTTCTGGTACTTGGCGTAAGCGTCGCGCAGCTCGGCCAGCGCATGGGTCAGGGTTTCGCTGGCGAAGCTGCCGCCGTAGCGGCCGAAGTGGCCGTGGACGTCGGGGTATTGGTATTCAAACATGTGCTTGTCTGCAAATATTGGGCATCGGCTGCGCGTACGGCAGCCATGAAGCGGTGAATCTTGTGGGCATCCTTGATGCCTTTGAGGGGCTTGCCGTCGGGGCCGTCGGCCTCGACGCCCGAGCTCACATCAACGGCCAGCGACAGCCCGCGCGGGCGTACCTGCAAGATGCCATCGGTCACGTTTGCAGGCGTGAGTCCACCAGACAAAACGAGGTGAGAGGCGACGCTTGTTGGCAGAAGTGACCAATTGAATGCTTTCCCGCCGCCGCCATATCCGTCGACATGGGCGTCGAGCAAGATGGCCTGGGCTTCTGAATAACGTTGCGCATATTCTACGAGGTCGAACCGCGCCGCATCGTCCCCCAGGGGTATGCGTGCCGCCTTCAGCCATGGCTGCACGCCCCGCGTTGCGGTCGCGCAGTCCTCGGGCGACTCATCGCCATGAAACTGCACGCAGGCATTGGGAATCCTGGCGCAGGCGGCCCGGACATTGCTCGCGCTTTCATTCACGAACAGCAAAACCGGCGTGACGAACGGGGGCAGGCGTCGCGCCAGCTCGGCGGCGCGCTCCAGCGTGACGGCGCGCGGGCTGGCCGCATAGAGCACAAAGCCTATGGCATCGGCCCCGGCCTGGACCGCGGCATCGACGTCCTGCTCGCGGGTCAGGCCGCAGATCTTGATACGGGTTCGTTGCGAATGGTTCATGGCAGCCAGTCAAAAGCGGCCGTGCGCGTGGGCAGGCCCCATTTCTCATCGTACATGGGGCCGAGGAAATACAGGCCGTCAGGGGCGAAGGTGGGAGCCGCCGCATCGCGTGAGCGCGCCGCCAGCACCTGCTCCATCCACTCGGGCGGATACAGGCCCTGGCCGATGGCGATCAGGCAGCCCATGATGTTGCGCACCATATGGTGGAGGAAGGCGCTGCCGTCGAACTCGAAACGCCAGTAGCAGCATTCCATGGGCTCGGTGTCGCCGGGGCGCATGGAGCTGGCAGCAGCCTGCTTGGAGCCGCCATCGGTCATGCGCCGGCTGACGCGGATGTCGTACAGCGTCTTGACCGGCGTCTTGGCCTGGCAGCCCGAGGCCCGGAAGGAGCTGAAGTCGTGCTCGCCGATCAGATTGCGGGCGGCCTGCTGCATGGCCTCGCCGTCCAGAGCATGGAATACCCAGCCCACGCGGCCGGCCTCCACGCTGGGGCGCACGGGCGACTGGAGCAGCACATAGGCATAGCGGCGGCCCGTGGCGCAGGCGCGGGAGTGGAATTCGTCGGATACCGGCTGCGCCCATTGCACGGCAATGTCGGGCGGCAAAAAGGTGTTGGTGCCGCGCACCCAGGAAAATGGCGCACGCTGCAGCTCGGTGTCGAAATGCACGACCTGCATCAGACCGTGCACGCCGGCATCGGTACGGCCTGCGCAGATTGTGGACACCTCTTGAGCAGCAAAGCGGCCCAGGGCCGCTTCGAGATGATCTTGTACGGTCTTGCCTGAAGGCTGGCTCTGCCAGCCGTTATAGGCCTGACCGTTGTAGCTGACGCCAAGAGCTATGCGCATGGCACGGGCGCTGGCGTGGGGTTCAAACGCATCAAATTTCAACCAATCTGGGAAAGCAGGCTCTGGGCCCTGGCCTTGAGATCGCCATGGGCTTCGGCGATCACTTCTTCCATGAGTGTACGCGCTCCGTCGCTGTCGCCGATGGCGTTGAACTCTTCGGCCAGCGCCAGCTTGGTTGCCAGCGGGTCTTCGGGTTCGGCGGGGAGGCTGGTCGGGCCGGCACCGGAGGCCGTCTCGGGCGTACCCAGATCCAGCGACAGGCCGCTCAGGTCGAAGCTGGGCTCGGACTGGGAAGCGGAGCCGATGCTCGGCGGAACCATGGGCTCGGCGGCGCCAGTCTCTTCGTCCAGGCTCAAGGTCTGGTCCGTCGAGGCTGGTGCGGTTGCGGGCGCTGCTTCGGACGTGAGCGGCAGGGAGAAGCTGTCGAGGTCGAACTCCAGCGCATTCAGCGAGCTGACCGGAGCCTCCGTTACGGGCTCAGCCACGGGCGCCTGGGCCGTGGGCAGGCTGAACGAGGCCAGATCGTTGAGGTCGATATTCAGGCTGTTGTCTGCCGCGGCCGAGGGCTCTGCCGCTGCGGCAGGCGCTTCCCACTGAGGCTGGGCGCCCAGGTTCTGGGGCGCAGCAGGCTGTACCGCCTGGGGCTCGGGACGGTTGAGGTCGAATTCCAGGCCGCTAGGCATGGTGGGAGGGCCTTCCCTGTCGTCGGCCGCGCTGTGGGCGGAAGCCAGTGCGGCGCCAAAGCCCATGCCCGCGGTGGCAGCGCCCATCAGGCCGGAAGCCGCTTCGACCGGGCCGGCTGCCGATGCGGCGGCGGACTGAGCCAGGGGAGAGCCGCCAGGCTGGTACAGCTGGTTGTCGGGGTCGAGAATGCGGCCCTGATCGGCCAGGCGCAGCCATTCCGGACCCTTGCCCTGGGTCAGCGCATAGAGGTTGTTGGCCACCGCAGCGTAGGCGATGCGGTCATGGCGCTTGGCATAGATCTCGGCCAGCTTCTGATGCAGGACCAGGCGGTTCGGGTCGCTGCGCAGGGCTTCCTTGAGGATTTCCTCGGCCTGCAGATCGCGGCCATAGGCCAGATAGACATCGGCCTCGGCCAGCGGGTCCACATCGCCGGCATCGAGCTGGCTGGGCGAATAATGCATGGACTGGCCCGACAGCTGGCTGCTGTTGGTGGTGGTCGTGTCCACGCGCTGGCCGCCGCTGGCACCGAAGAAGGAGTCGGCGGCCAGTTGGCTGTCACCTAGCGAGCTGTCGGTGCTGGCCGCGGCCGCGGCCTTGCGGCGCTGCGCAACACGGTAGCCGCCGTAGCCCAGCAGCAGGGCCAGCAGGGCCGCACCGGCGAGGGGAATCGCTGGGTCGTCCATCAAACCGTCGATGAAGCTGGGCTCTTCCGGGGGCGCCAGGGGGGCCGGTGCAGGCTTGGGTTTCGCTGCGGGGGCTGGCGCTGGAGCCGGAGCTTCGGCCGCCGGTACGGGGCTGGCGTCTGCGGCCGGGGCGTTCGCGGCGGGCGTTGCCGCGGCTGCGGGCTCTGCCGCCGGTGCGGCTTCGGGTTTGGCGGTTTCAGCTGCAGCAGCGGGCGCGGCGGCCGGGGCTGCAGGAGTGGTGCTTGCAGCCGCATTGCCGGCGACGGTGGCCGCAGGCACGGCGAGGCCGGGAGCCGCCGAGGGGGCGGAGCCGCCAGCCGCAGGCGCTGCGGCGCTGCCCGCGGGCTTGGTGGCCGCAGCAATCTGGCTGAGTTCCGCCATATTGCGCTTGAGCTCGTCGGTGCGTGCCGATTGCTCGACGGCCTGCTTCTGCTGAGCCAGGTGTTCGTCGGCTGCAGCGCCCTTGACCGAGCCCTTGGACAGGGTCAGCTTGTCGGGTGCGGCCGTGCCGGCCTTGCTGTCTTCCACATGGGCCTGGACCTGGCCGGAGGCCGCGCGCGATGCGGCTTCGACGGGGGCAACCGGTGCCACACCGGCCAGCTGACGGCGGAACTGATTGAAATCGCGCGACTGGGCGGCCATGATCTGGCGCGCTTCCTTGGCCGAGGTGGCCTGGGCCGCGGCTTCGTCGGGCAGCTGAACCACGGCGCCGCTGCGCATGCGGTTGACGTTGCCGTCGACAAAGGCCTGCGGGTTGCTGCGCAGCATGGCCACCAGCATCTGGTCCAGCGAGACGCCTGCAGGCTTGTAGGCGGCCGCAATCCGGCCCGCGGTGTCGCCGGTCTTGACACGCAACTCGCCGCTGCCAGCGGCCGGTGCAGCCGCGCTGGCCTGTCGCTTGCGTTTGGCCGAGGCCTCGCCCTGGTCGCGGTCGTTGCGCAGATCGCGGCCCGCTGCGGCAGCGGGAGCTGGCTCCACGACGGCCGGACGGACCGGGCGGGCGGCTGGCTCGGCCGGCGCCACCTGAGCTGCAGCCACGGGGGCGGGAGCCGGACGGCGAGAGGCGGGAGGATCCAGCAGCAGTGTGTAATTGCGCTGTAGCTTGCCCGAGGCCCAGTTGGTGTCGATCACCAGATCCACAAACGGGTCGTTGACGGGCTGGGCGCTGCTCAGCTGCAGCACGGCCGTGCCATTGGTGCGCTTTTGCACCTTGACGCGCACCGAATTGGCCGTGCCCGTGTATTCCATGCCCTGGGCCCGGAAGGCGGCCGGCGAGGCAATTGCGGCCTGCAGGCTGTCGGCCTCTGCGGCGCTCAGCTGGGGGATCTCGACTTCGGCACGCAGGGGCTCGCCCAGAGCCGATTGAACGGTGATCCGGCCCAGCGCCAAGGCCCATGCATCAGTGGCCGCTAGGCTTGACAGAGCGAGGGAGGCTGCGGCGAGCGCAGAGAGTTTCCAGCGTTGCATAAGGCATCAAATTTTTCTGCGCACCCAGTCCACCCTGTAATTCTTCTCGCGAGGCCGGTGGACCGGTGCACTTGTCATTGAAATTTCCTGCGGTCGGCAAATAGTCTCCAAGGCCGCAGGACACGCCGCCATTGTCGGCGACGCTATTGCATGGCGAGCAAAAGCGTGCTTGACAAGGCTTTGGAATGTTGTCGATTGGCAACGAGATGAAACTTAATGTATCTACGATGCGGCAATTCGGTCATCCGAACAGATGGTCGATTGTGGCCCAGCCCCGGGCTTGAACATGAAAAAGCGCCATGCATCGCAGGGATGGCATGGCGCTGTTTGAGCTGGCGCAAGCCAGCGTCAGAGGCAAGTCGCTTTAGGCGGCCAGCAGGATGCGCAGCATGCGGCGCAGCGGCTCGGCAGCACCCCATAGCAGCTGGTCACCGATCACGAAGGCCGAGACGTATTCGGGGCCCATATTGAGCTTGCGCACGCGACCCACGGCGACGTTAAGGCCGCCGGTGGTCGCTGCGGGAGTCAGTTCCTTGACGGTCAGGGCGCGGTCGTTGGCCACGAACTTGACCCAGGGATTGCCGCCCTTGATCAGGGCTTCGATCTCTTCCAGGGGCATATCCTTCTTGAGCTTCAGGGTCAGCGCCAGGCTGTGGCAGCGCATGGCGCCGATGCGCACGCATAGACCGTCGACGGGGATGGTGGCTTCGGTGCCCAGGATCTTGTTGACCTCGGCCTGGCCCTTCCATTCTTCCTTGGACTGGCCGTTGGGCAGTTGCACGTCGATCCAGGGGATCAGGCCGCCGGCCAGAGGCGCGCCGAAGAATTCGGTGGGTACGTCTTCACGGATGGTGGCGGCTACCTTGCGATCGATTTCGAGAATGGCCGAAGCAGGGGTTGCCAGCTCGTCGGCGACGGCCGCGTGCACCACGCCCATGCCCTTGAGCAGTTCGCGCATATGGTTGGCGCCGCCGCCCGAGGCCGCCTGGTAGGTCATGGAGGAGACCCACTCCACGAGACCGGCCTTGAACAGACCGCCCAGGCCCATCAGCAGGATGGAGTTGGTGCAGTTGCCGCCGATCCAGTTCTTGCCGCCCGCGGCCAGTTTCTGCTGGATCAGGCCTTCGTTGACGGGATCCAGCACGATGACGGCATCGCTCTCCATGCGCAGCGAGGAGGCTGCGTCGATCCAGTGGCCGTTCCAGCCCGCGGCGCGGATCTTGGGGAAGACTTCCTTGGTGTAGTCGCCGCCCTGGCAGGTGATGATGATGTCGCACTTGGACAGCTCGGCGATGTCGTTGGCATCCTTGAGCTGGGTGTGGACCGTGGCCATGGCCGGGGCCTTGCCGCCGGCGTTGGAGGTGGAGAAAAACACCGGCTCGATCAGCGCGAAGTCGCCTTCGGCCTGCATGCGGTCCATCAGCACGGAGCCAACCATGCCGCGCCAGCCCACCAAACCTACCAATTGCTTGCTCATTTGAAACGCCTTTTCAGTTTTGAAAACAGTAGCTTGAGACTGCTTCGTCCGGCTCGTCAGGGCCGGAAAGGGCGCGCGACGAACCGGGCTGGGTCAGCCTGTAATCGTCTTAATGGTGATTGCGCGCGCGTCCAGACCGGCAAGCATTGCAGGTGTGGCGGTTTCAGTGTTGAAGGTGCGTGCGGCAAACATAAGAGTTGTCATTCTAGCGACTAGAGCAAAAGCGTGAAGAATTAAAATCGCTTAAATTTCTAGTCAAAACGTCGAAATAAATGATTTATTTTTTGACGTTTTGTTTTATTTGGAGTCGATAAATACGTCAAACGAAAAGCCACCGCATTTGCGGCGGTGGCTTCGCATCAGTCGTTCATGGCCATTTGATGGCCATCAGTCAGATGCTGGCCAGCGCCTTGACCACGGCATCGCCCATCTGGGCAGTGCTGACCTTGGTCGTGCCTTCGCTGTAGATGTCGGCGGTGCGCAGGCCCTGGGCCAGCACCTTCTGCACGGCGGCTTCGATCTTCTGGGCCGCGGCTTCCTGGTTCAGCGAGAAGCGCAGCATCATCGCGGCCGAGAGGATGGTGGCCAGCGGATTGGCGATGCCCTTGCCGGCGATGTCGGGGGCCGAGCCGTGGCTGGGTTCGTACAGGCCCTGCTTCTTGTCGTTGAGCGAGGCCGAGGGCAGCATGCCGATGGAGCCGGTCAGCATCGATGCTTCGTCGGACAGGATGTCGCCGAACATATTACCGGTGACCACCACGTCGAAGCGCTTGGGTTCCTTGACCAGCTGCATGGCGGCGTTGTCCACGTACATATGGTCCAGGGCCACGTCGGGGTACTGCTTGGCGACTTCGCTGACCACATCCTTCCACAGCTGGAAGGTCTCGAGCACATTGGCCTTGTCCACGCTGGTCACGCGCTTGCTGCGCTTTTGCGCGGCCTGGAAGGCGACGTGGGCTATGCGCTCGATCTCGGGGCGGGTGTAGCGCATGGTGTCGAAGGCTTCCTCGGCGCCGGGGAAGTGGCCATCGGGAGCCACGCGGCGGCCGCGCGGCTGGCCGAAGTAGATGTCGCCGGTCAGCTCGCGGATGATGAGGATGTCGAGGCCTGCAACCAGCTCGGGCTTGAGGCTGGAGGCGTGGGTCAGTTCCTTGTAGCAGATGGCGGGGCGGAAGTTGGCGAACAGGCCCAGGGCCTTGCGCAGGCCGAGGATGGCCTGCTCGGGGCGCAGCGGACGGTCCAGCGTGTCGTACTTCCAGTCGCCCACGGCGCCGAACAGGATGGCATCGGCTTCCTGGGCCAGCTTCAGCGTGGCGGGAGGCAGGGGGTGGCCGGCGGCTTCGTAGCCAGCGCCGCCCACGGGAGCGGTTTCCATCTCCAGACCCAGATTCAGGGCCTCGAGCACCTTGACGGCTTCCGCGACGATTTCGGGACCGATGCCATCACCGGGCAAAACTGCAATCTTCATGATGTTCCTTTGATTAATTTGATAGCTACCATCGCCTGGTATTCATAGACTTCAGATCAAATACATCGCAAAGTCTATGAATAAAAAGCGCTAGCAGCTCATTTATTGGTAGCTAATTCAAGCAAGGCATGCCCTAAGCGAGAGGGCATCAAGCAAGAGCCTGGGCGGCCCCGCCGCCTCGCGGCAAAGGCCGTCGTCCCCCTTGGGGGAAGCCGCGTAGCGGCTCAGGGGGTTATTTCTGAATCAACGTATGCGCCAGCCAGGGCTTTTGCGCCAGACGCTCGGCCTCGAAGGCCTTGATCTTGTCGGCATGGCGCATGGTCAGGCCGATGTCGTCGAAGCCGTTGAGCAGGCAGTACTTGCGGAAGGCGATCACGTCGAAGGCAATCTCTTCGCCCTGGGGGCGGACAATGACCTGGCGTTCCAGGTCGATGGTCAGTTCGTAGCCGGGGAAGGCCTGCACCTCGTGGAACAGCAGGTCGATCGTGGACTCGGGCAGCACGATGGGCAGCAGGCCGTTCTTGAAGCTGTTGTTGAAGAAGATATCGGCAAAGCTGGGCGCCAGGATGGCGCGGAAGCCGTACTGGTCCAGGGCCCAGGGGGCGTGCTCGCGGCTGGAGCCGCAGCCGAAGTTCTTGCGCGCGATCAGGATGGAGGCGCCCTTGTAGCGCGGCTGGTTGAGCACGAAGTCGGGGTTGGGCTTGCGGTCGGCTTCGGGCACGCCGGGCTGGCCGGGCTGGTCCAGATAGCGCCACTCGTCAAACAGATTGGGGCCGAAGCCGGTCTTCTTGATGGACTTGAGGAACTGCTTGGGGATGATGGCGTCGGTGTCGACGTTCTCGCGGTCCATGGGGGCGACAAGGCCCTTGTGCACGGTGAATTTTTGCATGGTGTGATTCCAGAATCTTTAGTCTTAGCGACGTTCGCGTCTTGCGTCAGAGACGGCCAGCAAGGGCCGTCCCGCAGCAAAGGCCGTCGTCCCCCTTGGGGGAAGGCGCGCAGCGACTCAGGGGGTTACGCAAATTTACGGATATCGACAAAGTGGCCGTGGATGGCGGCCGCAGCGGCCATGGCGGGGCTGACCAGATGGGTGCGGCCACCCGCGCCCTGACGGCCTTCGAAGTTGCGGTTGCTGGTCGAGGCGCAGCGCTCGCCGGGCTCCAGACGGTCGGCGTTCATGGCCAGGCACATGGAGCAGCCGGGCTCGCGCCACTCAAAGCCTGCGGCCTTGAAGATCTGGTCCAGGCCTTCGCGCTCGGCCTGTTCCTTGACCAGACCGGAACCGGGCACGACCATGGCCAGCTTGATGTTCTTGGCCACTTTCTGGCCCAGCTTCTTGACCACGGCTGCGGCCTCGCGCATGTCCTCGATGCGGCTGTTGGTGCAGGAGCCGATGAAGACCTTGTCCACGAAGATGTCGTTGATGGGCTTGCCGGGCTCCAGCGCCATATAGGTCAGTGCACGCTCGATGGCGCCGCGCTTGCTGGCATCCTTTTCCTTGTCGGGATCGGGCACGGCGGCATCGATGCCCAGCACCATCTCGGGGCTGGTGCCCCAGGTGACCTGGGGCACGATGTCGGCCGCGTTGAGCTCGACCACGCGGTCGAACGTGGCGTCGGCATCGGAATGCAGCGTCTTCCAGTAGGCGACGGCCGCATCCCATTCAGTACCCGTGGGGGCCAGAGGGCGACCCTTGATGTAGTGGATGGTCTTCTCGTCTACGGCCACGAGGCCGGCGCGCGCGCCGCCTTCGATGGCCATGTTGCAGACGGTCATGCGGCCTTCCATGGACAGATCGCGGATCGCCTCGCCCGCGAATTCGATGGTGTAGCCCGTGCCGCCGGCGGTGCCGATCTTGCCGATGATGGCCAGCACGATGTCCTTGGCCGTGATGCCGGGCGCGACCTTGCCTTTGACCTGCACCAGCATGTTCTTGGCCTTCTTGGCCAGCAGGGTCTGGGTGGCCATCACATGCTCGACCTCGGAGGTGCCGATGCCGTGGGCCAGCGCGCCGAACGCGCCGTGCGTGGAGGTGTGGCTGTCGCCGCAGACCACGGTCATGCCGGGCAGGGTTGCGCCCTGCTCGGGGCCCATCACGTGGACGATGCCCTGGCCCTTGTCCATGAAGGGGAAGAAGGCCGCAGCACCGAAATCGGCGATGTTGCTGTTCAGCGTGATGATCTGCTCTTTGCTGATCGGGTCGGCAATGCCGTCATAGCCGCGCTCCCAGCCGTCGGTGGGCGTGTTGTGGTCGGCGGTCGCCACCACGGAGCTCACGCGCCACAGCTTGCGGCCGGCTTCGCGCAGGCCTTCGAAGGCCTGGGGGCTGGTCACCTCGTGCACCAGATGGCGGTCGATATAGAGGATGGAAGTCCCGTCTTCCTCGGTATGCACGACGTGCTCGTCAAAAATCTTGTCGTAGAGGGTGCGTCCCATGGTGGCCTCGTGAGTTTGTAGATGTCGGGTAGTGAATGCGGTACAGGCTGGTGCCTCAGGCCTTGGCCGGGCAGAGATGGTCGACCAGCAGGCGGGTGGTGACGGGCAGGGCGTCGAAGTCGCGCGCCACCACGCAGAGTTCGCGGCGGGCCCAGTCGTCGCTGAGCTGCACGGCGCGCAGATGGCCCACGCCATGCATGAGTTCGAAGGCGCGGTCCGGTAGCAGGCCCAGTCCCAGGCCGTTGTCTATCATGCGGCACATGGCGTCCAGGCTGGTGACCTGGATGCGCTGGTGCAGCGCATGGCCGGCCTGGGCCGCGGCGGCGCGCATGGCCAGGCTGATGGAAGAGCCCGCATGCAGGCTGACGATGTCCCATTCCAGCACTTCGGCAAAGGCCACGCTCTCGCGATCCGCCAAGGCATGGCGCTCGGGCACGACGACGACCAGCCGGTCCTCGCGGTAATTGCGGTACTGCAGCGGCACATTGCCTTGCGAGAGCTGCACGGTGGCCTGGTGGCCGTCGCCGTTCTTGATATTGCCCAGCGTGCAGATGCCGATGTCGGCCGTGCCCTCGGCCACGGCGCTCAGCACGTCGGGGCTCAGGTGCTCCTGCAGATCGATCTTGATCTGGCTGTGTTCGCGCGTGAACGCGCCCAGGTCTTCGGGCAGAAACTGCACGATGGCCGACATATTGGCGTGCATGCGCACATGGCCGCGCACGCCGTCGGCGTATTCGGAGAGTTCGCCCTGCATGCGCTCCAGCCCGTAGAGCACATTGCGTGCATGGTGCAGCAGGCTTTCGCCGGCGGGGGTCAGGGTCACGCCGCGGCTGTGACGATAGAGCAGGGCGGTATCGACGGTGGCTTCGAGGTCGGACAGGCGTTTGCTGACGGCCGAAGCGGCAATGAACTCGCGCTCCGCGGCGCGGCCGATGCTGCCCAGTTCGCACACGGCGACGAACAATTGCAGCGAGGTAAGGTCTATGCGGCGCGCAAAACTGCGCTCTGAATTCTTCATGGGGCCTAGTCTCAGTCTTCTCGTTTCGAGAAGTTATAAGCATTTTTACCGATAAATTACCCGGAATCCATCTTTGGATGAGATGTCTTGGTTCGCGATGGGTCATGCTTGGCGATGGGGCTTTTCTCGCTTGCAGATGGCTGGGCTGAAGTTCCGCGGCAAAAGTGTCGCTTTGCCGCTGGGCGGCAAAATTACGGCCGTGCGTGCAGAGGCGATGCGCAAAGATCGCGGCTGCGTCAAAAGACTGCCGATCTCGCGCGAGAAGCCCGGGATACAAGTGTCAAGCGTCAGTAAAGTGGCGTGCCGCTTCGGCTATTTGCTGCAAAAATGTGAGTCATGAGAGTCCCTGTTCCCGAGATGCCTGAAAGCGAAACCCCCGGTCTGCCCGCCTCTGCGATGAGGCTTGTTCCATCGCGCTTGACCCAGGTCTGCCTGCTGGCCGCGGCGCTGGCTCTGGGTGCCGTGTCTCCCGCCATGGCCAAGGGCAAGACGGCCGGCCACGACAAGGCGGCCGCCCATGCGGTCAAGTCCGGCAAAACAGCTGCCGCGGGCAAGGCGGCAAAGAGCGCAGGCGGCGGCAAGGCCTCAGCCAAGTCGGCAGGCAAGAAGGGCAGCCGTGGCGGCCGTGCGGCCCATGTGGCGGCCGGCGCGGCGGCGGCCGCCGCTCCCGTGGGGCTGGAACACTGGGCGCCCAGCAGCGACAAGCCCGATCAGGCCGAAGACGCCAAGGAGCTGGCAGCCCTGCGCAGCACGGCCCAGTCCGGAGATGCCAAGGCCCAGTACCTGCTGGGCTCGCGCTACCGCTTCGGCCGCGGCGTGAATCAGGACTTGGCGCAGGCCGTGCAGTGGTTTCGTAAGTCCGCCGATCAGGGCTATGCCCCGGCGCAGTCCGATCTGGGTGTGCTCTATGCGAATGGCCGCGGCGTGTCTCAGGACGAGCGCCAGGCCGTGCAGTGGTATCGCAAGGCCGCGGATCAGGGAGATGGGATTGCCCAGAACAATTTGGGCCTGATGTATGCCGAGGGGCGCGGCGTCGCCAAGGACGATGCCCAGGCCGTGCAGTGGTTCCAGCGCTCGGCGCAGAGCGGCGAGGCTGCGGGCCAGTACAGCCTGGGCGTGATGCTGGCCAGCGGCCGCGGCGTCAAGGAAGACAGCCGCAGCGCATTGCAGTGGTTCGAGCAGGCCGGCGAGAAAGGCCATGCCGATGCCCAGTACAACGCGGGCATGATGTATGCGGAAGGCGCGGTGGTGCCGCAGGATATGCCGCGTGCGGCGGGCTGGCTGGAAAAGTCGGCGAATCAGGGCAATGCCTCGGCTCAGTCCACGCTGGGCTTTCTGTACGCGAATGGCCAGGGGGTCGGTCAGAACCCGGCGACCGCGGCACGCTGGTTCGAGCGTGCGGCAAAACAGGGCGATACCGTGGCGCAGTCCAATCTGGCGGCCATGTATGCGAGCGGCCAGGGCGTAGAGAAAAGCATGGCCAAGGCCTATTACTGGCTGTTGATCGCGAAGACCAAGGATGCATCGCTGCAAAGCCGCGTGCGCACGGCGGAGCAGGACCTGGGCTCCGCGGAAAAGCTGCGCATACAGCGCGAGGCGCAGGCCTGGAAGCCGGTCAAGCAGTGAATCCGGCCCACGCATGAAAAAAGCCCATCGGCCATGCCGGATGGGCTTTTTTGTGAGCGGCTAGCGCTTAGCTGAAGAGGCTCTTGAGGCGATCCGTCCAGCTCTCGCCGCTGGGGGAATGCTTGGAGCCGCCTTTCTTGAGCGATTCGTCCAGATCCTTGAGCAGCTTGCGCTGGTACTCGGTGAGCTTGACCGGGGTCTCGACCACGATGTGGCAGTACAGGTCGCCGGGGTAGCTGGAGCGTATGCCCTTGATGCCCTTGCCGCGCAGGCGGAACTGCTTGCCGGCCTGGGTGCCTTCGGGGATGTCGATCGCGGCCTTGCCAGCCAGGGTCGGCACTTCGATCTCGCCGCCCAGGGCCGCAGTGATGAAACTCACGGGCACGTTGCAGTGCAGGTCGTCGCCGTCGCGCTCGAAGATATCGTGGTCCTTGACGCGAATCTCGATATAGAGGTCGCCGGCCGGGCCGCCGTTGGTGCCGGGCTCGCCGTTGCCCGCGGAGCGAATCCGCATGCCGTCGTCGATGCCGGCCGGCACCTTGACCTCCAGCGTCTTCTGGCGCTTGATCTTGCCCTGGCCGCCGCAGCTGGTGCAGGGCTCGGGAATGATCTTGCCCGTGCCGCGGCAGTGCGGGCAGGTCTGCTGCACGCTGAAGAAGCCCTGGCGCATCTGCACGCTGCCCATGCCGTTGCAGGTGGTGCAGGTCTTGGGGCTGGTGCCGGGCTTGGCGCCGCTGCCGTGGCAGGTGTCGCAGCTGTCCCAGCTGGGAATGCGGATCTGCGCATCCTTGCCCTTGGCCGCTTCCTCCAGGGTGATTTCCATGGAGTAGCTGAGGTCGTTGCCGCGGTAGACCTGGCGGCCGCCACGGCCGCGGCCGCCACCGCTGAACATATCGCCGAAGATGTCGCCGAAGGCCTCGGCGAAACCGCCAAAGCCTTCGCCGCCGCCCATGCCGCGGTTGGGGTCCACGCCCGCATGGCCGTACTGGTCATAGGCGGCGCGCTTCTGGGCGTCGGACAGCATCTCGTAGGCCTCTTTGACCTCCTTGAACTGCTCTTCGGCCGCCTTGGCCTTGTCACCCTGGTTGCGGTCGGGGTGGTGCTTCATCGCGAGCTTGCGATAAGCCTTCTTGATTTCGTCGTCCGAGGCGCTTTTGGCAACGCCCAGAACTTCATAGTAGTCACGTTTGGACATCTGGATTTCCGGTCGGAGAGAACAGGAACGCCGCGCCAGCCCATATCAGGGCCGGCGCGGCGGCAGGCGGTCAATGGTTTGAGGCCAGGACCTGCCCGCGCTTAGTCCTTCTTGACTTCCTTGACTTCTGCGTCAACCACGTTGTCGTCGCCAGCGGCAGCGCTTGCGGTCGATGCACCTGCGGCGGCAGCGGCCTCGGCACCGCCGGCGGCGGCCTGAGCGTCTGCGTACATCTTCTCGCCGAGCTTCTGGCTGACGGTCATCAGCGCCGTGGTCTTGGCGTCGATGGCGTCCTTGTCGTCACCCTTGAGGGCTTCTTCCAGTTCCTTTACGGCTGCCTCGATGGCCGACTTCTCGCCAGCATCGAGCTTGTCGCCATGTTCGCCCAGGCTCTTCTTGACGCTGTGGACAGCGGCTTCGCCCTGGTTCTTGGCCTGCACCAGCTCCAGCTTCTTCTTGTCGTCGGCAGCGTTGAGCTCGGCGTCCTTGACCATCTTCTGGATCTCGTCCTCGGACAGACCGGAGTTGGCCTTGATGGTGATCTTGTTTTCCTTGCCCGAGGCCTTGTCCTTGGCGCCCACGTGCAGGATGCCGTTGGCGTCGATGTCGAAGCTCACCTCGATCTGGGGCACGCCGCGGCCGGCGGGCGGAATACCTTCCAGGTTGAACTCGCCCAGCAGCTTGTTGGCGCTGGCGATCTCGCGTTCACCCTGGAACACCTTGATGGTCACGGCGGGCTGGTTGTCCTCGGCGGTCGAGAAGGTCTGCGCGAACTTGGTGGGGATGGTCGTGTTCTTGCTGATCATCTTGGTCATCACGCCGCCCAGGGTCTCGATGCCCAGGGACAGCGGAGTCACGTCCAGCAGCAGCACGTCCGAGCGCTCACCGCCCAGCACCTGACCTTGCACGGCAGCGCCCACGGCCACGGCTTCGTCGGGGTTCACATCCTTGCGGGGATCCTTGCCGAAGAATTCCTTGACCTTTTCCTGCACCTTGGGCATGCGGCTCATGCCGCCGACCAGGATCACGTCGTTGATGTCGGATACGGAGATGCCGGCGTCCTTGATGGCCGTGCGGCAGGGAGCGATGGTGCGCTCGATCAGGTCTTCCACCAGCGACTCCAGCTTGGCGCGGGTCAGCTTGATGTTCAGGTGCTTGGGACCCGTGGCGTCGGCCGTGATGTAGGGCAGGTTGATGTCGGTCTGGGCCGAGTTCGACAGCTCGATCTTGGCCTTTTCGGCGGCTTCCTTCAGGCGCTGCAGGGCCAGCACGTCCTTGGACAGGTCGACGCCTTGTTCCTTCTTGAACTCGTCGATGATGTAGTTGATGATGCGCTGGTCGAAGTCTTCGCCGCCCAGGAAGGTGTCGCCGTTGGTCGACAGCACTTCGAACTGCTTTTCGCCGTCCACGTCGGCGATTTCGATGATGGAGACGTCGAAAGTGCCGCCGCCCAGGTCATACACGGCCACCTTGCGGTCGCCCTTGCCGACCTTGTCCAAGCCGAAGGCCAGGGCCGCAGCCGTGGGTTCGTTGATGATGCGCTTGACTTCCAGGCCCGCGATGCGGCCAGCGTCCTTGGTGGCCTGGCGCTGGGCGTCGTTGAAGTAGGCGGGCACGGTGATCACGGCCTCGGTCACGGCCTCGCCCAGGAAGTCCTCGGCGGTCTTCTTCATCTTGCGCAGCACTTCGGCGCTGATCTGGGGAGGCGCCAGCTTCTGGTCGCGCACCTGGACCCAGGCGTCGCCGTTGTCGGCCTTCATGATCTGGAAAGGCATCAGGCCGATGTCTTTCTGCACCTCGGCTTCGTCGAACTTGCGACCGATCAGGCGCTTGGCGGCGTAGATGGTGTTCTTGGGGTTGGTAACGGCCTGGCGCTTGGCGGAAGCACCAACCAGAATCTCGCCGTCTTCCTGATAGGCGACGATGGAGGGGGTGGTGCGGGCGCCTTCGCTGTTCTCGATCACGCGGGTGTTGTTCCCTTCCATGATGGCGACGCAGCTATTGGTGGTGCCCAGGTCAATACCGATGATTTTTCCCATTTTTCTCTCCGTAACTTGTTGAATGTTCGCTTGATTCGTCAGTTGTGGGCGTTGGCCCGCTCTTCAAGAGTCATCGCTCGCAATTTTGCCCGTCTGACGCGTTTGGCCGTCCGTGGCTCAGCCCTGGGCCACGGTCACCAGGGCCGGGCGCAGAATGCGGTCGGCGATCACATAACCCTTTTGCAGCACGTTGACCACCGTGTTGGCGGGCTGGTCTGCCGGGACCATGGAGATGGCCTGGTGGTGGTGGGGGTCGAACTTCTCGCCTGCGGGCGGGTTGATGGCCAGCACCTTGTTGCGCTCCAGTGCCGATGTCAGCTGGCGCAGCGTGGCGTCCGAGCCTTCGCGCAGTTGCTCGGGCGTGGCGTTCTGGATGGACAGGGCGGCGTCCAGGCTGTCGATCACGGGCAGCAGGCTTTCGGCAAAGCCCTCGATGCCGAACTTGCGGGCCTTGGCCACATCCTCATCGGCGCGGCGGCGCATGTTCTCGGCCTCGGCCTTGGCGCGCAGATACTGGTCGGCCAGTTCGCTGCTCTTGGCCTTGAGTTGCTCGAGCTCAGCCTTCAGGCGCTCCAGTTCGTCCGACGCGTTGGCGGCCATGGCGGCCTCCACTTCCTCAGGGCTGGCGTCATTGAATGGGGTGGGATTGTTGTTCTCGGTCATAGGTGGTGAAGGTTTCGCAAAACTTAGGACAATCTAGGAACTAGATGTGCTCACCCGAGTCTATTTCAAGCCTTGTGAGAGCGCGGGCCTGCAAAAAGTGCCATTCCGCTCGGATTTGCAGTCTTCCCGGCCCTGGCGTGCGCGAGCGGGAGCCGCTGGTGAGAAGCGGTCCGGCCTCGCATTGACCTGGGGTGTGTGCAGGTTTATGTGGGCCTAAGTGTACAGACAGTCGAGCACTCGGCTAGAATCCAACGTTTTGCCTTGCCGCACCACTTCAAGACGCAGTGGGCGGCGTTTTCCCAAAAGGAGTCGATATGCGTCATTACGAAATCGTTTTGTTGATCCATCCGGATCAAAGCGAGCAAGTTCCCGCCATGCTGGAGCGCTACAAGGGCATGATTGCCGCTGGTGGCGGCAAGGTGCATCGCGAAGAAGACTGGGGCCGTCGTCAGCTGGCCTACATGATCAACAAGCTCGCCAAGGCCCACTACCTGTGCCTGAACATCGAAGCCGACCAGGCTGTGATGGCTGAACTGGAACACGCCTTCAAGTTCAACGATGCCGTGCTGCGTCACCTGACTGTGCAGAAGAAGAAGGCCGACACAGCCGCTTCCGCCATGATGAAGACCGTTGAGCGCGAAGAAGCCCGCAAGGCCAATCAGGCTGAGCACGCTTAAAGCATCCAGACTCTGAAGGAGTGGAAAACCGCGTTGTATTGACGGGAACACTGGCCGAGCAAGCCGCTCTGCGCTACACGCCCGCCGGACTGCCCGCCCTGGACGTGAGGATTGAACACAGTTCTCAGCATCAGGAAGCAGGCAATCTGCGCAACGTCACGGCATCTGTCAAAGCTGTTGCCTTTGGCTCGCTGGCTGAAAAGCTGGCCCGCCAGGCCCCCGGCAGCCAATGGACCTTTCAAGGTTTTCTGGCCACGCCGCGCAACACCAAGATGCTGGTTTTGCACATTCAGGACATTCAACAAAACTAATTTTCAAGAGGTCCAGAAATGGCCACGTTCAAGAAATTCAACAAGGACAAGCGTCCTAAGCGCAACACCCAGTCGCTGCTGTTCAAGCGCAAGCGCTTCTGCCGCTTCACCGTCGCCGGCGTCGAAGAAATCGACTACAAGGATGTCGACACCCTGCGCGACTTCATCGCTGAAAACGGCAAGATCGTGCCCGCACGCCTGACCGGCACGCGCGCCATCTACCAGCGTCAGCTGAACACTGCCATCAAGCGCGCTCGCTTCCTGGCTCTGGTTCCCTACTCTGACCAGCACAAGATCTAAGGAGCACGAACATGCAAATTATTCTGCTCGACAAGGTTGTGAACCTGGGTAACCTGGGCGATATCGTCAAGGTCAAGGACGGCTACGCCCGCAACTTCCTGATCCCCACGGGCGCTGCCCGTCGCGCCACGGCTGCAGCCAAGGCCGAGTTCGAAGCCAAGCGCGCCGAACTGGAAAAGGCTGCTGCCGAGAAGCTGGCCGCCGCTCAAGCCCTGGGCGAAAAGCTCAACGGCGCCAGCGTGAAGATCACTCAGAAGGCCGGTGTTGACGGTCGTCTGTTTGGTTCCATCACCAACGCCGACATCGCCGAAGAACTGCAAAAGGCAGGCTTCGAAGTGCACAAGGCACAGGTTCGCATGCCCAACGGTCCTCTGAAGATGGTTGGCGACGCTACCGTGCTGGTGGCTCTGCACACGGACGTGTCCGCAGAAGTCTCCGTCTCCGTGTACGGCGACCACTCCTAATCCAGACTTGTTCTGAATTGGCAAGAAGCCGCCTTCGGGCGGTTTTTTGTTTTCTGGCGATGCCGCCGTCGCCGGTGTTTTTCTAGTTCCCCCAAGGGTGACGTCGTTGCCGCCTCCGGCTACGATGGAGAACTTGCCCCAAGGAGTCTCATGTCGTCTGTAATGCCCCCGCTCGATCTGGAAGATGATGCCTTCGCGCCGGTGCCGCCTGCGGATCAGCAGGTGGCGCAGCTGCGCGTGCCGCCGCATTCCATGGAGTCGGAGTCCTCGGTGCTCGGCGGCCTGCTGCTGGACAACAATGCCTGGGACCGCGTCGGCGATCTTCTCACCGACGGGGATTTCTACCGCCACGAGCACAAGCTGATCTATGAGGCCATAGGCAAGCTGATCAATGCCAGCAAGCCGGCCGACGTGATCACGGTCTACGAGCATCTGCAGGGCATAGGCAAGGCCGAGGAAATCGGCGGCCTGATGTATCTGAACCAGCTGGCTCAGTACGTGCCCAGTGCCAGCAATATCCGCCGCTATGCGGAAATCGTGCGCGAGCGCGCCATTCTGCGCAAGCTGGTGACGGCCAGCGACGAGATCGCGACCAATGCCTTCAACCAGCAGGGCAAGACGGTGGAGCGCATCCTCGACGAGGCCGAGCAGAAGATCATGGCCATCGGCGAGGAGGGGGCGCGCAACAAGCAGGGTTTCCAGTCGCTGGATACGCTGGTGGTGGACCTGCTGGACCGCGTCCAGGAGATGGCCGACAATCCTATGGACGTGACCGGCGTGCCCACGGGTTTCGTCGATCTGGACCGCATGACCAGCGGCCTGCAGGCCGGTGACATGGTGGTGCTGGCCGCGCGCCCGTCCATGGGCAAGACCTCGTTCGCCGTGAATATTGCCGAGCATGTGGCGCTCAACGAAGGCCTGCCGGTCGCCATCTTCTCCATGGAAATGGGCGCGGCCCAGCTGGCGGTTCGTATCGTGGGCTCCATCGGCCGCGTGAACCAGGGCAATCTGCGCACCGGCAAGCTCAGCGACGACGAGTGGCCGCGGCTGACCGAGGCCATCGAGCGGCTGCGCACGGTGTCGCTGCATATCGACGAGACGCCGGGCCTGTCCCCCACGGAGTTGCGTGCCAATGCGCGGCGCCTGGCGCGCCAGTGCGGCAAGCTCGGCCTCATCGTGGTCGACTATCTGCAGCTGATGAGCGGATCGGGGTCGGCGGCCAGTTCCGACAATCGCGCCACCGAGCTGGGCGAGATCTCCCGGGGTCTGAAGATGCTGGCCAAGGAGCTGCAATGCCCGGTGATCGCGCTGTCCCAGCTCAACCGCTCGGTGGAGCAACGTACCGACAAGCGGCCCATGATGTCCGACCTGCGCGAATCGGGCGCCATCGAGCAGGACGCGGACATCATCATGTTCATCTACCGCGACGACTACTACAACAAGGACAGCAAGGAGCCGAATATTGCCGAGGTCATCATCGGCAAGCAGCGTAACGGCCCGACGGGCACGGTGAAGCTGTTCTTCCAGAAGAACCAGACGCGCTTCGAGAACCTGGCCCAGGGCTACGGCAGCGACGAATACTAAGAGTGGCTAACATCACTTCGTCACAGGCCCCCGCAAAGCAGTTATGCTCGCTGCCCTCATGGCACGACGACCCGTAAGCAAAGAATTGTGGCGACAGCTACAACCCCTGATCCCAGCCTTCGTACCTTCTGCCAAAGGCGGTGCGCGCAAGCTCACAGTCAGCGATGAAGCCGCCCTCAACGGCATCCTGTTTGTGCTGCAAACAGGCATTCCATGGGAAGACCTTCCCCAATCCCTTGGGTATGGCAGCGGCATGACTTGCTGGCGGCGCCTGCGCGACTGGAATGCCGCTGGTGTCTGGGAGCAGTTGCACCAAGCCATGCTGACTCGCTTGCGTGAACATGACCAGATCGACTGGAGCCGGGCCAGCATTGATGGCTCCTCGGTGCCAAGCCCCCGGGGGGGCCAGGAAACGGGCCCCAACCCCACGGACAGAGTCCAAGCGACATATCGTTGTAGATGCCAGAGGCATTCCCCTAGTGATCTTGGTCAGCGGCGCAAACCGGCACGACTCCAAGATGTTCGAGAGGTGCGTGGACGCGATTCCTGCGATTGCAGGCTTGGGAGGGCGCCCTCGCAAAAGACCATCGAAGCTGCACGCCGACAAGAGCTATGACTACAAGCGTTGCCGTGCGCACCTGAGGCAACGGGGCATCGCCAGCCGCATTGCCAGGCGAGGCGTTGAGAGTAGCGAGCGACTGGGCAAGCATCGCTGGGTGGTGGAGCGAACGCATGGATGGTTTGCAGGCTTTGGCAAGCTGCGAATCCGCTTTGAACGACGGCTGGATATCCACGAAGCGCTGCTGAAACTGGCGGCAGCGATCATCTGTGCGCGCTTCGTGGATCGGTGGTGTTAGCCACTCTAAAAATCATAGCTGTCGGCGCTTGTCGAACATGGGTTCCGTAACTCTATGAATATGAAATCTATGAATGCCAAGCGCGACCAGCTATCAGGTTGAAGGCACCAAAAGAAAAGCCCGCAGGCGTCATGCCTGCGGGCTTGTTTTTTTGCGTGGCCGGATCAGTGCCTGAACAGGTAGATGAGCAGGCCGATCATGCAGGCGCCCAGGATGCCGCAGGCCCAGGCCAGGCGCTGGGCGCCTGTGCGCAGCGCGCCCACGGTGGCCACGATCTGGGAGTTCTGCTGGGCCAGCTTCTCGATGATCTCCAGCGACTGGCGCTGGGACTGCTCGAGCTGGGCGATGCGCGCTTCCAGGTGCTGGATCAGCAGCAAGGCCTGCTCGCCCGCGGACCTGGGGGGCGAGAGCTTCTGCTCCGCCTGCTGGGCGCTGAGATCCTGCTCGTGGGCCTCGGCCTGGGCTTCCTTTTTCTTCAGAAGGCCCTGGGCGGCCTTGACGACCTGGGGCGTGGCCTTGATCACATCGCCCCAGGGCACCATCTTCAGCGCGCTGATCCAGCTGATAGCCATGGCTTAGAGTACCTCGCTCGCAAAGTCGGCCAGGCGCGAGCGCTCGCCGCGTGCCAGCGTGATGTGGCCGCTGTGGGGCCAGCCCTTGAAGCGGTCCACCACATAGGTCAAGCCCGAGCTGCCTTCGGTCAGGTAGGGCGTGTCGATCTGGGCCAGATTGCCCATGCAGATGATCTTGGTGCCGGGGCCGGCACGCGTGATCAGGGTCTTCATCTGCTTGGGCGTCAGGTTCTGCGCCTCGTCGATGATCACGTACTTGTTCAGGAAGGTGCGGCCGCGCATGAAGTTCATGCTCTTGATCTTGATGCGGCTGCGGATCAGCTCGTTGGTCGCGGCGCGGCCCCATTCGCCGGCGTTGCCGCCGTCGCCCTTGGCCAGGAACTCGAGGTTGTCGTCGAGAGCTCCCATCCAGGGCCCCATCTTCTCTTCCTCGGTGCCGGGCAGGAAACCGATGTCCTCGCCCACGCTCACCGTGGCGCGGGTCATGATGATCTCGGTATAGCGGCGCTCGTCCAGCACCTGGGCCAGGCCCGCGGCCAGGGCCAACAGGGTCTTGCCGGTGCCGGCCGTGCCCGTGAGGGTGACGAAGTCCACATCGGGGTTGACCAGCAGATTCATCGCGAAGTTTTGCTCGCGGTTGCGCGTGGACACGCCCCAGACGGCATTCTTGGGGTTGCCGAAGTCGCGCAGCGTCTTGAGCACGGCCGTCTTGTCGCGGATCTCGGTCACGCGCATATAGAGGCTGGGCTCGCCCGGCGCCTCATAGTAGACGAACTGATTGATCATCAGCTGGTCGACGATGGTGCCGCTGACACGGTAGTAGGTGATGGAGCCTTCCTGCCAGCTCTCCACGTTCTTGCCGGCCTTGGCCCAGAAGTCGTGGGGCAGGGCCAGGGCGCCCGAGTACAGCAGATCGCCGTCTTCGAGCACCTTGTCGTTCTGATAGTCCTCGGCGGCCAGGCCCAGGGCGCGCGCCTTGACGCGCATATTGATGTCCTTGGACACCAGCACCACTTCGCGGTCCTTGTGCTGCTCGCGCAGTGCGGCCACCACGCCCAGGATCTGGTTGTCGGCCTTACCCTGGGGCAAGCTTTCGGGCAGGGCTGCATCCAGCGGCTGGGTCTGGAAGTAGAGCGTGCCCGTGGCGGTGCGCTGGCCCGTGGCGTTCAGCGGCAAGCCTTTTTCGAGGCCGTCGGCGGGCTGGGAGGCGACCAGGGAGTCCAGCGTGCGGCTGACCTGGCGGCCGTTGCGCGCGACTTCGGTCATGCCCTTTTTGTGGTTGTCCAGCTCTTCGAGCACCACCATGGGCAGGAAGATGTCGTGTTCCTCGAAGCGGAACAGGCTGCTGGGGTCGTGCAGCAGCACATTGGTGTCCAGCACGAACAGCGTGGTCGGGCCGGTGCGCGTGTTGCGCGCGCGGCGGGCCTGCTTGGCGGCGCTTTCGACCGGAGTCTTGGCAGGGGCGGCGGCTGCGGGCGCAGGTGCTTTCGCCTCCACGGCGGGCTGAGCCGCGGCCGTCTTGCGCGGCTTCTTGGCAGCGGCGGTCTCGGCCTTGCCGGCACTGCGGCGTGGCTTGGCGGCCGCCGGCGCAGCACTGGCCACGGCATCGCCGTTGAGCGCCGGAGTGTGCAGATCGTCGTCAGGTTGCGCAGCCTGCTTGGCGGTGTTGCGCTTGGGCAGGAAGGCTTCTGCGGAAAGCTTTGCGGCGCGATGGCCGGGGGCGGGAGGCAGGGGCATAGTGGACGAACCGTTCCTCAACAAGATTCAAAAAGCACAAAGCCGCCTGGAAACCGAGGCGGCTTTGGTCGGGTGAACAGGAAAAACTGCGTAGCGCTGAGGCATTGCCCCATTATGCATAGCCTGGGCCGGCCGAAAGCGGTATTTCCTGTTCAGGCCTGGTTAAAGACTTTGCAATGCTTTGGGTGTAGGCCTTGGCAAGGTCTTCAACGGCGGGCCTGTTCAGGCCACTTTCTTGTCCTGTGCCTTGATGGCCTTGACGGCCTTGAGCACTTCGTCCACATGGCCGGGCACTTTCAGGCCGCGCCACTCCTGCACCAGGGTGCCGTCGGGGCCGACCAGGAAGGTGGAGCGCTCGATGCCCTTGACCTTCTTGCCGTACATGATCTTGTTCTTGACCACGCCGAACATGTGGCACATTTTTTCTTCGGTGTCGGCGATCAGCTCGAAGGGGAGTTCGAGCTTTTCCTTGAAGTCGTCATGGGACTTCATGTTGTCGCGCGAGACGCCGAATACGGTGGCTCCGGCCTTGATGAAATCCTTGTATTTATCGCGGAATTGCATTGCTTCCGTGGTACAACCGGGCGTATTGTCCTTGGGATAGAAATACAGGATCAGAATCTGGCCGTTGTGCGAGGTGTTGGACACCTTGATGCCACCGGTAGCGTTGGCCTCAAATTCAGGAAGGGGTTTGTTGACAACGATCGCCATGCGCTTGAATCTCTCGGGTGTAGTCGTTGAAATGCCGAAGGCGTCGGTGGTATTTTTGCTTTTATCTATCGAGCGCCCCCAACCGCAACCTGCGATTTTACTCCGAAATACGTATTTCTCTCAATCAATGGGATATGGCTATACAAGGAGCAGGGCTGCCACCACATTGCGGCCCTCGCCGGCAAGCACGTTGTAGGTGCGGCAGGCCGAGGCCGTATCCATGGTCTCCAGTCCCACGCGCTTGGCCATCAGGGGCTTGAGCCAGGCCACGGGTGGAAAGCGGTTCCTGCTGCCGCTGCCAAAGATGATGACCTCCGCCTCCAGCTGGGCCAGTTCCTCGAAGTGGGCCGCCGTCAGGTCCTCGAAGCGCGCGCAGCTCCAGGTCTTGAGCAGGCCCTGCGAGCCCACCAACAGGCTGGTTTCGTGGTTTTGCTTGTCGACGGCAATCCAGCCCGGACCATAGCCGGTAATGGTTTGCGCATCGGATTTGTCTGCCTGGAATTTCATATGAAGAGTGTGCGCAATCGGCGCGCTTGGCGGGGGCGATGGCTGCTGTCTCCATGTACAGAGGGTGGGGACATTGCTGCAGCGCGGAACTGTGCTTAAATTATAGGTTTCACCATGATGCCAAGGGCAGCGTGGCGTGCCTGAAATCCTTTTCTACTGAAGCGCATGAAAACCGTTCAAAAATCCGCCAAATTAGCAAACGTCTGTTACGACATCCGCGGGCCGATCATGGACGCGGCGAAGAAGATGGAGGAAGACGGGCAGAAGATCATCAAGCTCAATATCGGCAACCTCGCCGTGTTCGGCTTCGATGCGCCCGAGGAAGTGCAGCAGGACATGATCCGCAACCTGCCCAACTCGGCCGGCTACTCCGACAGCAAGGGCATCTTCGCTGCGCGCAAGGCCGTGATGCACGAAACCCAGCGCCAGGGCATCAAGGGCGTGACGCTCGACGATATCTATCTGGGCAATGGCGCCTCCGAGCTGATCGCCCTGGCAACCAACGCGCTGCTGGACAACGGCGACGAAATGCTGCTGCCCGCCCCCGACTATCCGCTGTGGACGGCCGTCTCCAGCCTGTCCGGTGGCACGCCCGTGCACTATATGTGCGACGAGGCCAATGGCTGGATGCCGCGCCTGGATGACATCCGTGCCAAGATCACGCCGCGCACCAAGGCCATTGTGGTCATCAACCCCAACAATCCCACGGGCGCGCTGTACTCCAAGGAGCTGCTGCTGGAGATTGTGCAGATCGCCCGCGAGCACGGTCTGGTGATCTTCGCCGACGAGGTCTACGACAAGGTGCTGTACGACGATGCCAAGCACACGCCGCTGGGCAGCCTGTCCACTGATGTGCTGACCATCACCTTCAACTCCCTGTCCAAGGCCTACCGCAGCTGCGGCTACCGTGCCGGCTGGATGGTGATCTCGGGCGATAAAAAGCCTGCCAAGGACTATATCGAGGGCCTGAACATGCTCTCCAATATGCGTCTGTGCGCCAACGTGCCCGGCCAGTGGGCCGTGCAGACGGCGCTGGGCGGTCATCAGAGCATTGACGAGCTGGTCAAGGAAGGCGGCCGTCTGCGCGTGCAGCGCGACCTGGCCTGGGAGCTGATCAACGCCATTCCCGGCGTCTCCTGCGTCAAGCCCCAGGGCGCGCTGTACATGTTCCCGCGCCTGGACCCAGCGGTCTATCCGATCCAGGACGATCAGGAGTTCTTCCTCGAGGCACTGCAGGAAACCAAGGTCATGCTGGTGCAGGGCACGGGCTTCAACTGGCCGCATCCCGACCATTTCCGCATCGTCTTCCTGCCGCATGAGGCGGACCTGCGCGAAGCCATCAACCGTCTGGCGGCCTTCCTCGAGAAATACCGCAAGCGCCACGGCACGGACAAGCCCAAGGTCGTGACCGAGCTCAAGGCCGCCAAGGCGGAAAAAGCCGCATAACGCTTTCTTTTCGATAGCTGTAGGCGCTTGGCAGTCAAGCGCTGCAGCGTTTTTACCTCTGAAGTTTATGAAACCAATCCAAGTAGGCCTGTTGGGCATTGGCACCGTGGGTAGCGGTACTTTCAATGTGCTGGAACGCAACCAAGACGAGATTCGCCGTCGTGCGGGTCGTGGCATTGAAATTACCATGGTGGCCGACTTGGATACCGCGCGCGCCAAGAGCGTGGTGGGCGACAAGGCCAAGGTGGTCGGCGATGCGCGCGAGATCATTGCCAATCCCGAGATCGACGTGGTGGTCGAGCTGATCGGCGGCTACGGCATCGCCAAGGCCCTGGTGCTCGAAGCCATTGCGGCCGGCAAGCATGTGGTCACGGCCAACAAGGCGCTGCTGGCCGTGCACGGCACGGAAATCTTCAAGGCCGCCGCCGAGAAGGGCGTGATGGTGGCCTACGAGGCTGCCGTGGCCGGCGGCATTCCCATCATCAAGGCGCTGCGCGAAGGCCTGACGGCCAACTCCATCCAGTGGGTGGCCGGCATCATCAACGGCACGACCAATTTCATCCTGTCCGAGATGCGCGACAAGGGCCTGGACTTCGAGGTGGTGCTCAAGGAAGCCCAGCGTCTGGGCTATGCCGAAGCCGATCCCACGTTCGACATCGAAGGCGTGGATGCCGCCCACAAGGCCACGCTGATGAGCGCCATCGCCTTCGGCATCCCCGTGCAGTTCGACAAGGCCTATGTGGAAGGCATCACCAAGCTGACCGCCACCGACATCCGCTACGCCGAGCAACTGGGCTACCGCATCAAGCTGCTGGGCATCACCAAGCGCACCGACAAGGGCATCGAGCTGCGCGTGCACCCCTCGCTGGTGCCGGCCAAGCGCCTGATCGCCAATGTGGAAGGCGCGATGAATGCCGTGGTCGTGCATGCCGATGCCGTGGGCACGACGCTGTACTACGGCAAGGGCGCGGGCTCCGAGCCCACGGCCTCGGCCGTGATCGCCGACCTGGTGGACATCGCGCGCATGGACGGTTCGGACCCCGCCCACCGCGTGCCGGCCCTGGCTTTTCAGAGCCACACCTTGGCGGCCGCCGGCCATGAACTGCCGGTGCTGCCCATGACCGAGGTCGTGACCAGCTATTACCTGCGCATCCGCGTGGCCGACGAGGCCGGCGTGCTGGCCAAGATCACGGGCCTGCTGGCCGGTGCCGGCATCAGCATCGACGCCGTGCTGCAGCGCGAAGCCGACGAAGTGGGCGGCGAGGGCTCGACCCAGACCGACCTCATCATCCTCACGCACGATACGCGCGAAGGCGATATGAACCAGGCGCTGGCTGAAATTCAGAGCCTGCCCACCGTGTTGGCGCCTATCACCCGTATCCGCAAGGAAGAACTCAACTAAGAAGGCAGCTCATGCGCTATCGCACTCAAGCCGGAGAGTTCTCTGTTCGGTGCGATCGGCGCACAGGCTTTTTCAAAGGCTGGCGCCCTGTGGCGCTGGCCTTTGCTGTTTCTGCATCGGGCCTGGCCTTGGCTGCGCCCGTGGATGTCTATCGCGGCACGCTGGGCGGCTCCGAAGTGGTGATGGAGCTGGGCAGGCCTCGGACCGATGGTGCACGCGAGGGGCGCTATTTTTACCCGCGATACGGCGTAGATATCCCTCTCAAAGGTCCGCTCAATGCCTTGGCCGAGGCCCAGCCGCTGACGCCGGAATTGACGGAAAAGCTGGGTGCAGATGCGCCGCTGTTCACGGATGCCGAGCAGCGTGCCGTGGTCTGGAACGTGCAGCAGCAGGGTGATGGCAGTCTGAGTGGCGAATGGGTGGACGGCATTCGCGGCAAAAAGCTGCCGCTCAAGCTCAAGCGCATTGCCCATTACGACCCCGAGGCGCTGGAACCCAAAGGCGTGGAAGCCGTGACCAGGGCCATTGTTCAGGGCTCGGGCAGCGGCATCTCCCAGGATGTGACGATCAGCGAAAAAACCGCGCCTTACGACTATCTGCGCATGAGCTTGCAGCCTTTGGGGCAGGGCAAGGAGGTGGTGCTGGCGCCCAATCTGGCGTGGCGACCGGTACGCGACGCGCGTACGCAGTTCTGGTATCCGCGCCTTAGCCGCCACCCAGACGCAAAAATTCTGGCCCAGACCAATGCCTTGCTGGAGCAACGCCACTGGGCCATGAGTCTTGATGCGCTGGCCTGCAAATCCTCCATCTATCTGAACCTGGGGCCTGCTGCGGGCTCTCTCGGCAATTACAACGACGAGCGGATCCAGGTCAGCTATCTGTCGACGGCCTTGATGAGCGTGGTGGAGTCAGGCTCCACCGACTGTGGCGGTGCCCACCCCAACAACCATTTCAATCCCTTTGTGCTGGATTTGCGCAAAGGCGGCTATATGGATTTCAGACGCTTGTTCAAAGACTCCAGATATGGAGAAAACGGCTTCGAATATGCGGATGCACTAGTGAAAAAAATAGCCAAAGTTGCAGCCAAGCAAGATGCTGACCAGGGAGGAGCTGGCGGCTGCACGGACTATCTGGCGGAGTTCATGGTGCCCATGATCGAGACCCCGGCTGCCGTGAGCTTTGTGATCTCCGGCATTGGCCATGCGATGGGCGCTTGTCTGGGCAGTGGCGTGAGCATTGCGTTCAAGGACTTCAGACCCTATATCAAGCCCGGCGCGCAGCGCTATCTGCAGCCTTGATGAATCGACTCTATGCAATAACGTTGGGCGGTTTCTGCATTGGCGCAGGGTGGTCGGGCGTGTGCTGACCGATAATGGAAAGCTCGGCGGCATGACTTCTGCTCGTTTGGCTGCCCGTTCTGAATTCTGTTTTTGGCGAGTTTGAGATGCTGTATCTGTCCACCCGCGGCCATGCGGACCGCAAGCGTTTTTGTGACATCCTGCTCGAAGGCCTGGCACCTGACGGCGGCCTGTACCTGCCTGTCGAGTACCCTCAGATCAGCGATGCCAAGCTGAGCCAGCTGCGCGAAACCCTGGCGACCCAGGGCTATGCGGCCCTGGCCTTCGAGATCCTGTCGCTGTACATCGACGATATTCCCGCCGCCGATCTGCGCGCCCTGTGCGCCAAGACCTATACCCAGGAAGTCTTCGGCACCGCGGCCATCGTTCCCGTGCGCCAGGTCGAGGGCCATCTGCTGATCGAAGCCCTGTCCAACGGCCCGACGCTGGCCTTCAAGGACATGGCCATGCAGCTGCTGGGCAATCTGTTCGAGTACGAACTGGCCCGCCGCGGCGAGGAACTCAATATTCTGGGCGCCACCAGCGGCGACACCGGCAGCGCGGCCGAGTACGCGATGCGCGGCAAAAAAGGCGTGCGCGTCTTCATGACCAGCCCCCATGGCCGCATGAGTCCCTTCCAGCAGGCGCAGATGTTCAGTCTGCAGGACGAGAACATCCACAACATCGCCATCGAAGGCGTGTTCGACGACTGCCAGGACATCGTCAAGGCCGTCTCCAACGACCACGGCTTCAAGGCTCGGTACAAGATCGGCACCGTCAATTCCATCAACTGGGCGCGTCTGCTGGCCCAGGTGGTCTACTACTTTGCGGGCTATCTGCAAGCCACGAAGTCGAATGCCGAAAAGGTGAGCTTCACCGTGCCCAGCGGCAACTTCGGCAATATCTGCGCGGGCCATGTGGCGCGCCAGATGGGCCTGCCGATTACCAAGCTGGTGGTGGCCACCAACGAAAACGATGTGCTCGACGAGTTCTTCCGCACCGGCGTCTACCAGGTGCGCGGCTCGGCCAATACCTACGAGACATCGAGCCCCTCGATGGATATCTCCAAGGCCAGCAATTTCGAGCGCTTCGTATTCGACCTGGTGGGGCGTGACGGCGTGCGCACCAAGCAGCTGTTCGCAGAAGGCGTGGCCAAGGCGGGCAAGTTCGATCTGAGCACCGATCCCGCCTTCAAGGATGCGGCCGCCAAGTACGGCTTCGTGAGCGGCAAGAGCACGCACGCCGACCGCCTGGCCACGATCAAGGATACGTACCGGCGCTTCGGCCAGATGATCGACACCCATACCGCCGACGGCGTGAAGGTGGCGCGCGAGCATCTGGGCTCCGAGCCCATGATCGTGCTTGAGACGGCCTTGCCCATCAAGTTCGCCGCGACCATCGAAGAGGCGTTGGGCCGTTCGCCCGATCGTCCCGCCAAGTTCGACGGCATCGAGAACCTGCCCAAGCGCGTGGTCGTGATGGCCTCCGATGTGGAACAGGTCAAGGCCTTTATTGCCGCAAACTGCAAATAAAGCCCTGCGGCATTAAGCTGGACAAGCACCTGGAGCCTGGCTGCAGGTGCTTTTCTTTTGGCATGAAAATGCCGCTAAACGCTGGCGCAGAAGGCGCGCGCAGCTCTCAAAACAGGAAGGCGCAACAGAGGTGATGCAGGCATGAAGGTCATAGGCTTTGCCGGATATTCGGGCGTGGGCAAGACCACGCTGGTCGAGGCCCTGGTGGCGCTGCTGAGGCAGCGCGGGCTCAGGGTCTCGGTCGTCAAGCATGCCCATCATCTGTTCGATGTGGACCGCGAGGGCAAGGACAGCTGGCGCCATCGCAAGGCCGGAGCCTATGAGGTGCTGCTGGCTTCGGAGAAACGCATGGCGCTGATGCGCGAGCACGAACAGCCTCTGGAGCTCAGCGTGCACGACATGCTGGCCCAGCTGGACCCGGGCGTGGACTGGGTGCTGGTGGAAGGCTTCAAGCATGGCGATATGCCCAAGATCGAGGTCTGGCGCCGGCAGCAGGACCGGCTGGAGCAGGGCAAGAGCATAGAGCCCCTGTACCCGCACGACGCCAGGGTGCTGGCCGTGGCCACCGATGCGGCCCGGGACCTGCCGCAAGCGCCCAGCCAGCCGGTGCTGGACCTGAACCGGCCGCAGGCCGTGCTGCAGTGGCTGCTGGATAGGGCAGACTCTCTGGAATACAAGAATTGAGGAAAGACATCGCAATGCAAGCACAGCGCAAACCGCTCAAGCCCCTGGACCAAGCCCTGCAGGAGCTGCTGGCCCATGCCCAGCCCTTGGCGGGTGCACAGCAGGTAGATACTTTTGATGCCGACGGCCGGGTGCTGCTGCAGGCCGCGGTATCGCCGCTGCAGGTGCCGCCGCAGGACAACTCGGCCATGGACGGCTATGCGGTGCGGGCCGCCGAATGCGCGGGCGGGGATGCGGTGCTGCCGGTCTCGCAGCGCATTCCCGCGGGCACCGCGCCCGAGGCCCTGGCCGCAGGCTCGGTGGCGCGCATCTTCACCGGCGCGCCCGTGCCCGCGGGGGCCGATGCCATCGTGATGCAGGAAGACTGCGAAGCCCTGGATGACGGCCGCGTGTGCATCAAGGCCCGGCCCGAGGCGGGGCAGTGGATACGCCGCTCGGGCGAGGACATCGCGCAGGGCGCCACGGTCATAGAAGCGGGCACGCGGCTCACGCCCGCCCATCTGGGGCTGGCTGCCAGCATGGGCTTTGCGCGCTTGCAGGTGGCACGCAGGCCGCGTGTGGCCCTGTTCTCCACGGGGGACGAGCTGGTCATGCCCGGCACCGTGGCGCCGCAGGACATGAAACCCGGCAGCATCTACAACAGCAACCGCTTCTTTCTGCGCGCCTTGCTGCTGCGCATGGGCTGCGAGGTCACGGATCTGGGCATTGTTCCCGACGACCGCGAGGCCACGATTGCCACGCTGGCCGATGCCGCCATGGACCACGATGTGATCGTCACCAGCGGCGGCGTCTCGGTGGGCGAGGAAGACCATATCAGGCCCGCGGTGCAGCATCTGGGCCAGCTCGACCTCTGGCAGATCAGCATCAAGCCCGGCAAGCCTTTTGCCTATGGCCGCGTCAATCGCGGGTCTGGCACGGGCTTTGCGCATTTCATTGGCCTGCCCGGCAATCCGGTGTCCAGCTTTGTGACCTTCCAGGTGCTGGTGCGCCCCTTCCTGCTGCGTCTGCAGGGCGTGCAGCATGTGCTGCCGCGCGCGATTGAAGCCCGGGCGGACTTCGCCTGGCCCAAGGGCGACAAGCGCCGCGAATTCCTGCGCGTGCGCTACAACGAAAAAGGCGGGCTCGAACTGTTCCGCAACCAGAGCTCGGGCGTGCTGACCTCCACGGCCTGGGGCGATGGCGTGGTGGACAACCCCGCAGGCACCGCCATTGCCGAAGGCGATAGCGTGCGCTTTATTCCGTTTGCAGAACTCATGGCCTGAAGGAGTCGGCATGCATCAGATCACCGTCCGATACTTCGCCTCGATTCGCGAAGCCATGGGCACCGGCCATGAAAGCCTGCAGACGGCAGCGGCCACCGTGGGCGCGCTGCGTGAGGAGCTCATGGGCCGCAGCGCTGCCGCAGCCCAGGCCCTGGCTGCGGGCAAGGCCGTGCGCATGGCGCTGAACCAGACCATGTGCGAGGGCGATACCGAAATCCGCAGCGGCGACGAAGTGGCGTTTTTTCCGCCCGTGACCGGCGGCTGAACGGCATCCACCCGAGCCGCCGGCTTCCCGGTGAGGAGGCGATAGCCTGGCCGCAGCGGTGTCCGGATGGCCGATATGCAACGGCCTGTGCCTGGCGGCGCAGGCCGTTTTTTCATGGGCGCGCCGCTCTCCTTGGGGTCGGTCGCGGCCCGCATGGAGGCTGCAGCGTGGGACTACCTACTAGGGTTATCCCATGGGTGTTTTTGTCGTTTGGACGACTTTCCTTTCAGAGAATGCAGCGCTTCTTTAAGCAAGAAAGCGTTGAACTCATGACAACTCACGTCAATATGGAGGAGACCCGCTCGGCGCGCTTTGCCATGCGCTGTGCGAGCTGGGCGGAAAAGTGGTTCCCGGATTCCTGGGTGTTTGCCGTGGTCGGCATCTGCATCGTGGTGCTTGCGGCCTTTGCGATCGGCGTGCCCGTGCAGGACACCAGCAAGGCCTTCGGCAAGGGTTTCTGGAGTCTGATCCCCTTCACCATGCAGATGGCCTTCGTGGTGATAGGCGGCTATGTGGTGGCCAGTTCCGGGCCCGCATCCCGGCTCATCGAGGCCCTGGCCCGCGTGCCGCGCAACGGCCGCTCGGCCGTGGCCTGGGTGGCTTTTGTGTCCATGACGGCCTCGCTGCTGAACTGGGGCCTGAGCCTGGTCTTCGGCGGCCTGCTGGTCAAGGCCCTGGCGCGCCGCACCGACATCAAGATGGATTACCGCGCCGCGGGCGCTGCGGCCTATCTGGGCCTGGGCGCCGTCTGGGCGCTGGGCATCTCGTCTTCGGCAGCGCAGCTGCAGGCCAATGCGGCCAGCCTGCCGCCCGGCATTCTGGCGATCACCGGGGTGATTCCGTTCACGCAGACCATCTTCATGTGGCAGTCCGGCGTGATGCTGGCGTTACTGATGGTGGTGTCCATCGTCGTGGCCTATATGACGGCTCCGGCAGACAAGACGGCCCGCGATGCCGCGCAGTGCGAGGTGGATATCCAGGCCGAGGCCGTGAAGGCCGCGGCCAAGCCCAGCCGTCCCGGCGAATGGCTGGAATACAGCCCGCTGCTCATCATCTTCCTGGTGTTGCTGACCGCGGGCTGGATGATCGAGGAGTTCTCGAGCAAGCCCTTCATCCAGGCGATCTCGGGCCTCAACACCTACAACCTGATCTTTCTGATGGTGGGTGCGCTGCTGCACTGGCGTCCGCGCAGCTTCCTCGATGCCGTGGCGCGCGCCGTGCCCACCACCACCGGCGTGCTGATCCAGTTCCCGCTCTATGGCGCGATCGCGGCCATCATGACCGAGGTCAAGGGGGCGGACGGTGCGAGCATCGCCCACCATATCTCCACCTTCTTCACCCATTTCGCCACGCACGACACCTATGCGCTGCTCATGGGCACCTACTCGGCCGTGCTGGGCTTTTTCCTGCCCTCGGGCGGCGGCAAGTGGATCATCGAAGCACCCTATGTGATGCAGGTGGCCAATGATTTGCACTACCACCTGGGCTGGGCCGTGCAGATCTACAACGCGGCCGAAGCCCTGCCCAATCTGATCAACCCCTTCTACATGCTGCCGCTGTTGGGCGTGCTGGGACTGAAGGCGCGCGATCTGATCGGTTTCAGCTTTGTGCAGCTGCTGGTCCACACACCGCTGGTGCTGTTCCTGCTATGGTTCCTGGGTCAGACCCTGAGCTATATCCCCCCTGTGATGCCATGACCCAAGCAACCGATTTGCCTTCCAGCGAAGTAAACCCCGAGATCAGCGCCCGCACCCGCAAGGCGCTGGCCGAAGCGCGCGAGCGCGGCGTCAAGCTCGGCTCGGCAGGCGCGGCCAATATCCGCGCCACGGTGGAAAAGCGCAAGTCGGCGGCCGATGCCTTTGCCAGGCAGCATGAAGCGCTGTTTGCCGAGCTGCAGGCCAAAGGACTCACCCATCGCGCCATGGCGGCCGAGCTCAATGCGCGTGGCATCGCGGCGGCCAAGGGCGGCGAATGGACGCACGGGCAGGTGCAGCGCATTCTGAACCGCTATGCGGACTGGAAGGCGGCGGAGCCTGGCGAGGCCTGAGGCCGCAACGACCATGGAAAAGCCGTGCGGCGCTCGCTGCACGGCCTTGTTTTGATAGCGCTTGGCGCTTGTTGTCACTAGGCTGGAGGCCGATTGAGCCTTGAGGTTTAGCTGCCCTGGCCGCCAAGACTTACAATGCAGGCTTCAGGTGCCAAGGGGGCGCCTGCCCGCACAAGAGGCTCTCACCCCTGTTTTGATTCGGATCATGTTCTGACAGACCATGGTTGCCGTACGGGCCCAGCGCGGGGGGCTGTGCACGCAACCCGGAGCACTGTCATGACTTCCTCCTCTCTTTCCCTCCAGGCGCGCCGCGCTTTGGTGCGGGACTACAAGCAATCCTTTCCCCTTTTGGGCATTTACGCCGTGCGCTGCGATGCCGCCGGCCTGCTGCGCCTGGGCGCCAGCCGCAATGTGGACGGCATGCTCAACCGCATACGCTTTGAACTTGCCACCGGCTTGCAGCGCGATGCCGCGCTGTCCCGGGCCTGGGCCAGCCATGGTGAGCAGGCTTTTCGTTTCGAGGTGCTGGACCGCGTCAAGCAGCGTGACGATCCGGACTTCGACTACGAGACCGAGCTGCAGGCCCTGCTGGCGCTGTGGCAGGCCGAGCTGCAGCCCGAGTCCATGGCCGCCGGAGAGCAGCCATGAGCACCCAGGCCTTGAACTTTGGCGCCACGCTGTGGCACGCCCAGGCCGTGCTGCAGCAGCGTCTGGATGAGCGCCTGGGCGACTGGCATGGGCTGAACCTGGGCGACTACCAGCTGCTGAACGCGCTGGAGCCGCAACCTCAAGGCCTGGCCTTGGCGGCCCTGGCCAAAACCCTGCTGCAAGCTCCCACGGCCACGCTGCGCCAACTGCTGCCCATGGAAAAAACCGGTCTGCTGGAGCGCGCGGACGACCTGGTGCGGCTGCGCCCGGCGGGCCGCCAGCTGCTGGCAGAGGCCAGGCGAACGACGGAGGCGGTCTACGCCCAGGCCTTGCAAGCTCTGGGCACGGATGCCAGCACATTGGCGGGCTGCCAGCTGCTGCTGGAGCGACTGGCCCTGCCGGTACGGGGAAAGCTATGAAGACTGCAGTGTCGGAGCGCAGGGGGCTCGCCCCCGAGGCCCTGGTCGATGAACTCAAGGTGCGTGCCCGCGTGCGGCTGAACCGCGCGCGGCGCGAAGGCAGCGCCGGCGCCACCCGCCTGCGCGATGTGCTGCACGAGGTTGCGCGTGAGCTGGGCTTTGCCGACTGGGAGCATGCGCGCCGCGTGCTGTCCGGCCTGGCCGTCCCCGGTGATGACCTGGGCGGCTTCTGGCATGTGCCGCGTACCGGCATCCTGCTGCACATCTGGTTCAGCGAGTATGCCGAGGCACGCGCCGTGCTCGAGCAGCAAGGCCAAGGATTCCTGCTGCCTTACCGGCGCCAGTGCTTCATCGTGCAAGCGCCTTTCATCGAGGCTTTGGGCCTGAGCCCGGACGACCCGGCCTGGGTCGAAATCGGGCGTGATCTGGTGGCCGCCTATGGCACGCCGGTCTGGCGGGCATTGGCATGGCAGCGTTTGCATGCACCGCCTGGAGATCTGTGATGCGGGCCCGGAATTGCGCTTGAGATAGGCCATCCGGCGCCGGCCAATCCATCGCCAGGGCTGGGCCGGATCCGCAACCTCAGGCTTCGGCCGGCGGCGCCGGCAGCTGCGGCGTGCGCCATTCCAGCAGCTCGGCCAGGCGCTGCACGATCCAGCCGGCTTCTGCCGCGCTGACCACCGAGCCTTCGGCGGCCAGGCCTGCATGCATGCCTAGCAGCACCTGCTCTTCGGAGGAGTTGCCCGAGTGGTAAAGCGTCTGTGCCTGCTCGGTCAGATGGCAGGCCAGGTCTTCGCAAAGCTCGTAGCGCGCTACGACCTCAGCAATAGGGGCCGACAGCTTGCCGCTGCGGCTGCGAAACAGATCGGCAAAACTGGGCGGCGGCTGAATCTGGCTGGTGTCGTCCATCGCAGCTCCTCTCAACCGGGTTCGAACAGGCGCTCGAAACGCGCCAGGTCCTCGGCCAGTTCACAGGTGATGAGCTGGCCCGACCTGTTGTCATGCTTGCGGTGCGCGGCGAACAGCGAGGCCTTGCCCTTGAAGTTGTAGTCGGGCAGGTGGATCAGTTCATAGGGGTAGGGCACAAAGAGCTGGAATTCGAAAATCATCCGGTGCTCGTTGCGCGGCGAGGGGTACAGCGTGTACTCCGGCAAATTGATGGTTTGTGTGGCCATGGCGCAATGCTAATGCGGCCCACGCAGCCGTGCAGGCCTGCGACAATGCGGGCATGACTGCTGCATGTGTATCCATACAGACCCAGGACTTCGATGTGTCAACCGAGATCGCGGCCCTGCGCGCCGGCGATGCGCGCGTGGGCGCGGTCTGCAGCTTCGTGGGCACGGTGCGCGACCGCAACGAGGGCGATGCCGTCTCCAGCATGGAGCTGGAGCACTACCCGGGCATGACCGAGAAATCCATCGAGGCCATCATCGACAAGGCCGTGCAGCGCTTCGGCATCTACGGCGCGCGCGTGATCCACCGCATCGGCCTGCTGGCGCCCATGGAGCAAATCGTGCTGGTGGCCGTGACCAGCGCCCACCGCGGCAAGTCCTTCGAGGCCTGCGAATACATCATGGACTATCTGAAGTCCGAAGCTCCGTTCTGGAAGAAGGAGCAGACCGAACAGGGCGCGCGCTGGGTGGATGCGCGCGTGAGCGACGAGCAGGCGCTGGCGAGATGGGAATAGATCTATGAATTGATAGCTGCTTGCGCCTTTATTCATTGAGTTTCAGATGGAAAATTATCTGAAACTATATGTAGAAAGGCGGTAGAAGCTATGCTTTTTGAAGGAAGTTCGGTTGCAGCCAGCTCGGCGGCCTGAAGACCAGCACATTGCCGCCCATCACCAGCAGCAGGCCTAGCCCCCCCAGCGGCGTCCATTGATAGCCCTCGGCCAGGGCCGAGATATTGAGCGCCACGATGGGAAACAGTACGGTGGCATAGGCGGCTTTCTCGGGACCCAGCCTGCCCACCAGGGTCAGATAGGCGGTAAAGGCGATCACCGAGCCCGGAATGGCCAGATACAGCAGTGCGCCGGTGTAGGTCAGGCTCATGTCGAAGCGCCAGGGCAGGCCAGCGACCAGCGCATAGGCCAGCAGCAGGGCCGTGCCGGCCAGCATGCCCCAGGCATTGGTGTGCAGCGGCCGGTAGCCCAGGCTCTGCAGCGAGGCGGAGAGCATATTGCCGCAGGAAAAGCACAGCGTGCCGGCCAGGGCCCAGGCCAGGCCCTGCCAGCTTGCATGCTGGCCCTGCTGCAGCTCGGGCCAGAAGAGGGCGAGCAGGCCGGCCAGTCCCAGGGCGCTGCCCGCGAGCACATTCGGCGCCAGCCTGCGGCCGTGGATCAACCGGGCCAGGAAGGCATTCCAGATGCTGGCGCTGGAAAACACCACGGCGGCCAGGCCGCTGGTCAGCGTCTCGCTGGCATGCATGAAGCAGACAAAGTTCAGGCTGAACAGGCACAGGCCCTGGCCCAGCACGCGGGGCAGGGCAGCGCCGCGCGGTACGCGCCACTGGCGGGTCAGCAGCAGCCAGGCAAACAGCAGCAGGGCCGCGAGGCCGAAGCGGTAGGCAATGGACAGCTCGACGGGCACGCTGCCCAGCTGCATCTTCAGCGCAATCCAGGTGGAGCCCCAGATCAGCACGACCAGGGCATATAGAGGCAGCAGCATGGAATTCTCGGTATCGACGGATGCCGCGATCATGCGCGGCAGCAGCGGGGCGGGATTGCATATTCCTGCGGTTTTGTCGCGCTGCGCCAAGCCATGCGCGGGCGCAGCCCCTGAGGCTGGGACAAAATGCTGTCATGCCCGCTGCGGTTTCCCTGCCCGATCCCTCACACCTAAGCCAGGTGCTGGCGGGCTCGCGCGCGCAGCTCAGGCGCAAGGCCTGCCTGAGCCAGTCGCTGGAGCTGGCCATCTGGGCCAACAGCGATGACGAGGTGCACTATTGCCGGCAGGGGCACCACACCCTGTCCGTCTATCTGGCCGGCGGCCGGGGCTCGCAGCTCAAGGGGGATGCGGATCTCAGGGGCGAGGCCGGGCGCTTCTGCGTCTTTCCGGCCGAGCACGAGTCGCACTGGCTGGTGCGCGAGCCCGTGCAGTTTCTGCATCTCTATGTCTCCGACATGGCCTGGGCCGAGCGTGCGGTGCGCCTGCTGGATGCGGAGCCGCGCAGCATGACCCTGATGCCGCAGATCTATGCCGTCGACCCGGTCTATGCGCAATGGGCCCAGGGCCTGTGGCGGCTGGACTGGAGCGACCCTCACGATGCGTTGCGCGCCGATACGCTGAGCCAGCAGATTCTGGACCGGCTGGTGCTGCAGTCGGCCGCGCCCCGCTACCGGCAAAGGCTGGCGCGGCCGCTGGGCGGGCTTTCGCCCGTGGTGCGGCGCCGGGTGCTCGACTATGTGGATGCCCATCTGGCCGATGTCCGGGCCCTGAGTCTTTCGGGCCTGGCCGAGGTTGCGGCCCTGTCCGAGTACCACTTCGCGCGCATGTTCCACCAGAGCATGGGCTGCACCGTGCACGACTGGGTGCTGCAGCGGCGCCTGTGCGCGGTGCGCCAGCGGCTGCAGGGCCGGGCAGGCGCGCCGGGGCTGGCGCTGCTGGCGGCCGAGACCGGCTTTTCCAGCGCCAGTCATCTGCTGCGCTGCTTTCGCAAGCATTTTGGATTTACTCCTACGCAATTCCTGCGGCTGCAGCGGGATGCTTGACGGTGATTTGCGCCGGACCGGCTTGATCTGGCGCAAGAACGGCGCTTTGTTGCGGCCTCGGGTCTTGAAAATCCCTCTTGCACTCACAGATTATTGCCAATGACTCTGATCTGGAGCGAAAGCTGAACACCATGCGAATTGACAAACTGACGACAAAATTCCAAGAAGCCTTGGCCGACGCGCAGTCCCTGGCGCTGGGTGCCGACCAATCCACCATCGACCCGCTGCACCTGCTGGTGGCCATGCTGCGCCAGCCGGACGGCCCCGGCGCGCTGCTGCAGCGCGCGGGCGCCAATGTGCAGCAGCTCAAGAGCCTGGCCGAGCAGGCCATGGGCGAGCTGCCGCGCGTGCAGCAGCAGGGCGATGTGCGCGTGGGCTCGGAGCTCGATCGCTTGCTGCAGGCGACCGACAAGGAGGCCATGAAGCGCGGCGACCAGTTCATTGCCAGCGAGCTGTATCTGCTGGCGCTGGCCGATGCCGCGGGCTCGGCCACGCGCGCCGGCGCCCTGCTCAAGCAAAGCGGCGTGAGCAAGTCCAGCCTGGAAGCGGCGATCAATGCCGTGCGCGGAGGCCAGAAGGTGGACAGCGCCGAGGCCGAAGGCCAGCGCGAGGCGCTGAAGAAGTACACGCTGGACCTGACCGAGCGCGCGCGCAGCGGCAAGCTGGACCCCGTGATCGGCCGCGACGACGAGATCCGCCGCGCCATCCAGGTGCTGCAGCGCCGCAGCAAGAACAATCCCGTGCTGATCGGCGAGCCCGGCGTGGGCAAGACCGCCATCGTCGAGGGCCTGGCCCAGCGCATCGTGGCCGGCGAGGTGCCCGAATCGCTGAAGGACAAGCGCGTGCTGTCGCTGGATATGGCGGGCCTGCTGGCCGGCGCCAAATACCGCGGCGACTTCGAGGAGCGTCTCAAATCCGTGCTCAAGGAAATTGCGCAGGATGAAGGCCGCATCATTCTCTTCATCGACGAAATCCACACCATGGTGGGTGCGGGCAAGGCCGACGGCGCCATGGATGCGGGCAATATGCTCAAGCCGGCGCTGGCGCGCGGCGAGCTGCACTGCGTGGGAGCGACTACGCTCGATGAATACCGCAAATACATCGAGAAGGACGCGGCCCTGGAGCGGCGCTTCCAGAAGGTGATCGTGGACGAGCCCTCGGTCGAGGACACCATCGCCATCCTGCGCGGTCTGCAGGTCAAGTACGAGGCCCACCACGGCGTGGACATCACCGACCCGGCCATCGTGGCCGCGGCCGAGCTGTCGCACCGCTATATCACCGACCGCTTCCTGCCCGACAAGGCCATCGACCTGATCGACGAGGCCGCGGCCAAGATCAAGATCGAGATCGACTCCAAGCCCGAGGAAATGGACAGGCTGGAGCGCCGCATGATCCAGCTCAAGATCGAGCGCGAGGCCATGAAGAAGGAAAAGGACGAGGCTTCGCAAAAGCGGCTGCAGCTGATCGAGGAGGATCTCGAGAACCTCGAGCGCGAATACGCGGACCTTGAAGAGGTCTGGAAGGCCGAGAAGGCCAGCGCCCAGGGTTCGGAGCAGATCCGCAAGGAAATCGACCAGCTGCGCATACAGATCGACGAATACAAGCGCAAGGGCGACTTCAACAAGGTGGCCGAGCTGCAATACGGCAAGCTGCCGGGCCTTGAAAAGCAGCTGCACGAGGCCCAGGCCAAGGAAGAAGGCCAGGGCGGCGTGGCGGCCAACAAGCTGCTGCGCACCCAGGTCGGCGCCGAAGAGATTGCCGAGGTGGTGAGCCGCGCCACGGGCATCCCCGTGGCCAAGATGATGCAGGGCGAAAAAGACAAGCTGCTGCACATGGAAGACAAGCTGCACGAGCGCGTGGTGGGTCAGGAGGAGGCGATCTCGGCCGTGGCCAATGCCATCCGCCGTTCGCGCTCGGGCCTGTCCGACCCCAACCGTCCCACGGGCTCCTTCCTGTTCCTGGGCCCCACGGGCGTGGGCAAGACCGAGCTGTGCAAGGCGCTGGCAGGCTTCCTCTTCGACAGCGAAGAGCATCTGGTGCGCATTGACATGAGCGAGTTCATGGAAAAGCACTCTGTGGCACGCTTGATAGGTGCGCCTCCGGGCTATGTGGGTTACGAGGAAGGCGGCTACCTGACCGAGGCCGTGCGCCGCAAGCCCTATAGCGTGCTGCTGCTGGACGAGGTGGAAAAAGCCCATCCCGACGTGTTCAACGTGCTGCTGCAGGTGCTGGACGATGGCCGCCTGACCGATGGTCAGGGCCGCACGGTGGACTTCAAGAACACCGTGATCGTGATGACCAGCAATATCGGCTCCCATCTGATCCAGGCCATGGTGGGTCAGGATGCGGATGAGATCAAGGAAGCGGTCTGGGGGGAACTTAAAAACCATTTTCGACCCGAATTCCTCAACCGCATCGATGAAACCGTGGTCTTCCATGCTCTGGATGCCAAGAACATCGAGGCGATTGCGAGAATCCAGCTCAAGCTGCTGGAGCGCCGTCTGGAGAAGATGGAGCTGTCCATGCTGGTGTCCGACCAGGCCCTGGCCGAGCTGGCCAAGGTCGGTTTCGATCCGGTGTTCGGCGCCCGTCCGCTCAAACGCGCGATTCAGCAGCGTATAGAAAACCCTTTGTCCAAGTTGCTGCTTGAAGGCAGGTTTCCGCCCAAGAGTACGATTGCAGTGACAGTAGACCCGGTGAATGATCCCGGGGTATTCCGGTTCGAGTCTGCAGGCCTGGCCTGAGGACCCGGACCCTAGAAAGGTATTGCTTTGAACGATTTCGCCACCACCGCCACCCGTTGGGTCATCCGCATCGTGCTGATGCTGGTGGGCCTGGTGTTCTTTCTGTGCCTGCTGAGCGTGGCCTGCCTGATCGCTCTGGCCTGGGGCCTGCGCGCCCTGTGGGCCAAGCTCACGGGCCAGCCCGTGGTGCCCATGAGCATGGGCGTCATGAGTCCTTTTGCGGGCTGGCAGACGGTATACCGCTCGGGTGCCGCGTGGATGGCGCAATCGTCGGGCGATGCCGAGGCCAAAAAGGACGCGCGCGAAGCGCGTTCGCGCCGCGGCGTGCTGCCCGGTGCCGGCGATGTGACCGATGTGAAGCCGCGTGAGGTGCACGAATCGTAGAGAGCTGTCTGCGCATCGCCGCAGAAGCACCGAGAGCCTGTGCGATGAGCAGCAGGCTCTTTTTTTACGCTGTGTTTACGCTGTAACGGGTTATCGTGCAGGCTGTGATTAGGGACTTCGGATAGGCATGAACTACATGGACTTGCACCGCATTTTTGACTTGCAATACCAAGCTAGCCGCGCGCAGGTGGATGTGCCTTTGCTGGTGCGGCGCGAGCGTCTGCTGCGGCTGCAGAAAATGCTCGACGAGAACGGCGCCGCGCTGTGCGCGGCCGTGCAGCAGGACTTCGGTGTGCGCTCCGAGCGCTGGACCGAGATGCTGGATCTGATGCTGGTGCGGAACATGCTCAAGCACACCCTGCGGCATCTGCCCCGATGGGCCAAGCGCCAGCGCGCGAGCACGCCGCTGATGCTGCAGCCCGGCAAGGCCTGGGTGGAGCGCCAGCCGCTGGGGGTGGTGGGCATCATCGCGCCCTGGAACTATCCGGTGCAGCTGGCGCTGGCACCGGCCATCACGGCGCTGGCGGCCGGCAACCGGGTCATGCTCAAGCCCAGCGAGCTGACGCCGCATACCTCGGCCAAGATGGCGGAGCTGGTGGCCCAGTTCTTCGCGCCCGAGGAATTCTGCGTGATCGAGGGCGATGTGGCCGTGGCCACGCAGTTTTCGGGCCTGCAGTTCGACCACCTGCTGTTTACCGGCTCCACGGCCGTGGGGCGGCGCGTGGCGCAGGCGGCCGCCGTGCATCTGACGCCGACCACGCTGGAGCTGGGCGGCAAGTCGCCCTGCATCGTCGCGCAGGACTGCGATCTGCAGGCCGTGGCGCTCAAGGTGGCCTACGGCAAGCTGGTCAACGCCGGCCAGACCTGCATCGCCCCCGACTATGTGCTGCTGCCGCGCGGGCGGGAGCAGGAGTTCGCCGAGGCCTTCAAGGCCGCGGTGCAGCGGCTGTATCCGCGCATCTCGGGCAACCCCGACTACACGGCCATCATCAGCAAGCGCCATCTGGCGCGGCTCAAGCAGATGCTGCGCCAGGCCCAGAGCCTGGGGGCGCAGGTGCACTGGATGCATGAGGCGGCCGCGCCCGCCGTGGAAGGCGACAGCACGGCCTGGGGCGAGGCCGTGGAGCGCCAGTTCGCGCCGGCCCTGGTGTTCGGCGCCACGGGCGAGATGCAGCTGATGCAGGAGGAGATCTTCGGCCCCATCCTGCCGGTCATCTCCTATGAGCGCATCGAGGACGTGATCAATGCCATCAATGCCAGCCCCAGGCCGCTGGCGCTGTACTGGTTTGGCAATGACGAGGCCGAGCGCGATGCGGTGCTGACGCGTACCGTCAGCGGCGGCGTGTGCGTCAACGACACCCTGCTGCATGTGGCGCACGAGAATCTGCCGTTTGGCGGCGTGGGTGAAAGCGGCTGGGGCGCTTACCACTCGGAGCAGGGCTTTCTGCGCTTTGTGCATCAGAAAGCCGTGTTCGTGCAGTCGCGCTGGGCCGCGACCTCGTTGCTGTACCCGCCGTTTGGCCGAAAGTTCGACCAGGTGATGGATTTCATGCGCCGCTGGCTGTGACGCCGGTCTGAGATCCGGGCCGTTCCTATCGCCGCCGGGGGGCTTTGCGGGCCCCGGATCCCGGCCTTAAATTCAATGGAAACCGTTGATGAGCGAGGGCTTTGTGCTCTGCTTAGGTGAGCGCATAGCACATAGAGTGCTGTAGGGCAAGGATTTGCGAACAGCCGTAGTTGAGCACATGGCTAACCATAGAGCCGCGTGCCAAAACTCTGAATATGTAGACAATTACGCCCTTTCTATTCTTACATGTTTCCGCTCCGGTTTTTCCATGTCTAGTATCCAGGTCCGTCCCGCTACTCTTCGCGATGCAAAAGCGATTGCCCAGATCCATACTGCTTCCGCACTGGAGGCTTACCGAGGTCTGGTTCCCGACGATCAATTGAAGGCCATGTCGTCGGTTGAAAAGCGCCAGGCTTACTGGCGCGAGGCCATTGAATACTGCGAGCCGCAAGTCCAGGTCGCCATCGACGGCGACAAGATCGTGGGCTTCGTCGGCTTCGACCGCTCCCGTGACGAAAAATCCCGTCAGACCACTGGCGAGATCTGGGCCATCTACGCGGCTCCCACCCACTGGAACCAAGGCGTTGGCGTGGCCCTCTGGGATGCCGCCCGCGATGGTCTGCTGGAAGAAGGCTGCACCAATGTCACAGCCTGGATTCCGCTGCGCAACGAGCGTGCCCTGCGTTTCCACGAAATGGCGGGATTCAAGCGCGAAATGTCCACGGCCAAGACGGCCGTGATCGGCAGCATCAAGATCGAAGAAGTGCGCGTCAAGCGCCCTCTGAACGCCTGATCCAGGCGGTTTGAAAGACAGGCCGTGAAGACCCCCAACCACAACGTCGCGGCCTCAGTCACCGCTTATTCGCTGCTGCAGTGGCAGGAGCAGGGGCAAGAGTGCATGGCCATGTGGCGCGCCGAAAGCGGCTTGCCCCGGCCCAAGCGCCTCGAGCCTGCCGATGACACCACGCCCGCCGATACGGCTTTTCGCCATATCAGCGAAGGCGCTGTGCTGGTCTGGCGCGGCGATTTCCAGAACGCGCGCCAGCTCATGCTGGCGCTGGGCCGCAGGCTGGACAAGAAGTCCCGCCGCAAGGCTCCGGCAGCCGCTGCCGATTTCCCCCAGGCCTTTCATCTGTACCGCCAGGCACAGGCCCAGCGTGCGCGCCTGCTGGCCAGCGTTCTGATCGAGCTGGACGAGCAGTGGCACTGTGCCCTGCGTCGCGCGCCGGACTGGAGCGCGGCCTGCGTCCAGGCCTGGGGTCGGCCGCAGATCGAAGGCGGTGCGCGCGGCGTGCTCGTGCCCCTGCGCGATCTGCTGGGCGTGGTGGGCGCCTATGAATGGCGCAAGAAGGGCGTGGAGATTGCGGCCCTGAAAGGGGCCCGCATTCATGCGCACTACGGCGTGTTCTCTCCGGTGCGCGGCGAATACCTGGATCTGGTGGCGCATGCCGCGATTCCCGCCACGGGCCTGGAGCAGGCTTGGGATATAGGCACGGGCACGGGCGTGCTGGCGGCCGTACTGCTCAAGCGTGGCGTGAAGTCCGTGCTGGCCAGCGATATGAGCGAGCGCGCCCTGGCCTGCGCGGACGAGAACCTGCAGCACCTGGGCTTGGCTGCCAAGGTGCAGCTGCAGCGCGCGGATCTGTTTCCCGAAGGGCGCTGCGGCCTGATCGTCTGCAATCCGCCATGGTTGCCGGGCAAGGCAGCATCGCTGCTCGACCAGGCGATTTACGACGAAGACAGCCGCATGCTGCGCGGCTTTCTGCAAGGGCTGGCCGCGCATCTGCTGCCTGGCGGCGAAGGCTGGCTGATCATCTCCGATCTGGCAGAGCACCTGAAGCTGCGCAAGCGCGATGAGCTGCTGGGCTGGATCGAGGCCGCAGGCCTCAAGGTACTGGGGCGGGAGGATATCCGCCCGCATCACGGCAAGGTTCAGGACCGCGAGGATCCGCTGCACGCCGCACGTGCGGCCGAAGTGACCTCGCTGTGGCGCCTGGCCGCAGCTTAGGCCGCGCCGGTCTCGAGCGCTTCGCCCCCGGCGCCATGGGCCAGCAGGGCCGCCAGACGCTCTTGCAGCGACTGGGCACGTTCCTCGCCCGCATGCTCCTGCACCGCAGCCAGCAGGGACAGGCCGGCGTCGCGTAGCGTGGGCAGGTCCCTGGCCTCGCGCAGCTGGGTGCGCAAGGCCTGGGCCAGAGCCTCGTGGCGGTTGGCAAACAGGCGTTCGCACAGGTCGAACAAATACATGCGCGTGCCCGCCATATTGATGGCGGGCGGTGCCTGGTCCGCGCCGGCGGCTTCTGCCGTGGCCGGGGGGGCGATCTGGCCGGCCTGTGCTTTGGCGCTGTGTCCCGGAGAGTGGGCCGAAGCAAGCTGCAGATAACCCTGAGCCACCAGTTGCTGCGCCAATTCGGCATGATCTGCGCCCAGCAGACTCCGTATCTCATCGAGACTCTTGCCGCCCGCCACCAGCAGTACAGAGCGTGCGCGCTGTGGCAACTGGCGTTTTCCTGGCTGAAGCTCTTCCAGGGCTTTGGCGGTTTTTTGCAAAATCATGGCCGGGCGGGGGAGGTGATACGTGTTGTAACAATGCGTATTGCATGCGAGTTGCGTGACAGTGGTGTGAATCTGCGGCAATCCGCAGTGCATTGCGCTGGCATTGCCCGGAAATCTGGCGCCTACAGCTTGCCGGGTGCTTCTGAATTAATAGCTGTTAGCGCATGTAGAGCAAGCGCTATCGGCCTTTCCTGATATGAATCTGCTGCGATGAAACTGCTGCTTGCGCCCATGGAAGGGCTGCTGGATTTTGTGTTGCGCGATGTGCTGACCCGCGTGGGCGGCGCCGATCGCTGTGTCTCGGAGTTCATCCGCATCACGGGCTCGCTGCTGCCCGACAAGGTGTTTTTGCGCACCATGCCCGAGCTGCGCAACGGCAGCCGGACGCTGGCCGGCGTGCCGGTGCGCGCCCAGTTGCTGGGCTCGGACCCGGTCAGCATGGCCGATAACGCGGCCAACCTGGCCCGGCTAGGACCCGAAGGCATAGATCTGAACTTCGGTTGCCCGGCCAAGGTGGTCAACCGCCATGGCGGCGGCGCATCGCTGCTGCAGGACCCCGCGCAGATTGCGCGCGTGGTCGAGGCCGTGCGCAGTGCGGTGCCCGCGCATTTGCCGGTCTCGGCCAAGATGCGCCTGGGCTTCAACGACCGCTCGCTGATGACGGAGTGCGCCCAGGCCATGGCCCAGGGCGGAGCCTGCGAAATCGTGGTCCATGCGCGTACCAAGCTCGACGGCTATCGCCCCCCGGCCTACTGGGAGGAAATTCCGCGCATCCGCGAAGCCGTGCCCGTGCCCGTGGTCGCCAATGGCGAGATCTGGACCGTGGAAGAGGCTTTGCGCTGCCGCGAGGTTTCCGGTTGCGACGATCTGATGCTGGGGCGCGGCATTGTGGCCGATCCGGGGCTGGCGCTGGCAATCCGCGCCGCCGTGGAGCAGGGGACGGTCAATGCGGCCGCTGTGGTGGACTGGCCGGCCCTGGTGCCGCAGGTCCAGCGTTTCTGGCATATGGTGTGTGAGGGCCTGGAGCCGCGCCAGCGTGCGGGCCGGCTCAAGCAATGGCTGAACCTGATGCGCCGGCGCTTTCCCGAGGCGGAACAGGCTTATCAGGAGGTGCGCACCCAGACGGACCAGCGCGCGATCAGTGCCTGGGTTCAGGCATTGCCGCAGCGGGACCTGGGCCGGGAATGGGCCTGGCCCGAGGTCGCTGCGCTTACAGCAGACTCTCGGGCGCCAGCGGACCTAGCAGCTGCAGCATAAGGCGCAGGCCCAGGCTGGCATCGGGCTCGGAATGCATGTCCTGAAGCCCGCTGTCCTGGGGCGCGCGCCAGATCAGTCGGCCCTCGGGATCGATCTCCACACGCCAGCTGTTTTCGGGCAGGCTGTCGTCGATATTGTCGCTGGCCAGCTTGCCGAAGCTGCGGCTGGCGATGAGCACGGCGAGCTCGGTGTTCTGCAGCTGAGAGCGCATATCTAGGTTCATGGAGCCGACCACGACCAGACGCCCGTCGACCACCAGCAGCTTGGTGTGCAGCATGGCGCGCGATTTTCCCGTGCTGCCGCCGCTGGAGCCGGTCCCGCCGGCGCTCAGGGCCGAGCGCAGGTTGGCGGGTTCGCTGCGCAGCTCGTACAGCGCTATGCCCATCTCCAGCAAGGCCCGGCGGTGGCGCGCATAGCCCGCATGAGCCAGCGGGGCGTCGTTGGAGGCCAGGGAATTGGTCAGCACGCGTATGCGCACCCCACGGTCGCGTGCGGCGCGAAATGCCGACATGATTTCCTTGCCGGGCACGAAGTAGGGCGAGACGACCAGCAGTTCCTGCCTGGCCGTCTTGATCAGGGTTAGCAGGCCATCGACCACGGAATCGTTGTTCAGCAGCTGTGCCGCCGAGGCCGGAGCATGGCTGGGCTGCCTCACGGGCAAGGTGCCGGCCCCGGCTGAGGCCTGCTGCCCTGCATGGTCCTCTCCTTCCAGCGGAATCTTGGCGGGATCGTCGGCCAGCACCAGGGCCTGGGCCCAGATCCAGTGCAGCCGCCCCAGTTCCATGGGCTGCTCGCTCTGGGCCGGAGCCTGTCCCGGGTCGGCCGGCTGGGGCTGCGAGTCCTCCTTGGCGAACTGGGTCTTGAGCTGCAGCAGCTCTTTTTCGCTGATCAGCGACTGCACGGGATAGGCGCGCACATTGTTCCAGTAGCTGTCAAAGCTGTGCGACAGGTCCTTGACCACGGGGCCTGCGCTCAGTATGTCCAGGTCGACGAAGTTGTCGTCGTCGGCCGCGTCGAAATAGGCATCGCCCAGATTGCGGCCGCCCATCACGGCCATGGCGTTGTCGGCGACGAAAAGCTTGTTGTGCATGCGCTGCTGGGCACGCTGGAAGTCCGTGAACAGGGCCCAGGCCCGTCCCAGGGTCGAGGCGCGTGAGCCGCTCAGCGGGTTGAACATGCGCATTTCCACATTCGGCACAAAGGCCAGGCGCATGACCTGCGCGTCGGGGCCGGTGCTGTGGAAGTCGTCAAGCAGCACCCGCACGCGTACCCCGCGCCGCGCGGCGCGCACAATGGCGCGCAGCAGCTGGGCCGTGCTGTGATCGGCGTGGATGGCGTAGTACTGCAGGTCCAGGGTCTGGCTGGCGTTCTCGACCAGGGCCAGGCGGCTGCTGTAGGCGTGCTCGGGGCCGGCAATCAGGACAAAGCCCGAGGCGCCCGGCTTGACGCCCGCCGGGCGGGCCTGTCTCACCAGGGCGCCCAGCGGCGTATCCTGCGGCCTGGCCAGCGCCGTGGAGAGCGGCCTGTCCACATCCTTGGGCAAGGAAGAGGCGCAGCCCGCAAGCAGCATCGCCAGGGCCGCGATGCATGGAAGAACCCAGTGCCGCAAGGCCCTTGGCGGCGGGGATTTCAGGTGGCGGGAAGGGCTGGCCGTCATGACTGCGTTGTAACCGATGAAGGTGGCGGCTGTTTGTCGGACGGCTGTCGGCCATGCAGGAAATCAAAAGCCGGAACGCCCCTGAACCCGCGCCACGACGCGCAGATCCGGCCCCAGGCGCGCGACATCCTGGAACTCCAGCTGCAGCCCCTGGCTCAGCGCATCGAGTGGCCCGAAATTGGCAATGCCCATGGCTCCGGTGCCCAATAGCTTGGGTGCCTGGTAGAACAGGAACTCATCGACCAGGCCTTCGCGTATCAGCGAGCCGTTGAGTTTGAAGCCGGCCTCCACGTGCAGCTCATTGGTGCCGCGCCGGGCCAGGTCGCGCAGCATGGCCGCGAGGTCGACCTTGCCTGCGGCATTGGGCATATCGACAACCGTAGCGCCCAGCGCTTGCAATTGCTCGATCTTGGCTTGGTTTTGGCTGGCAGTGTAGACAAGGCAACCGCTGGGTGCTTTTAAAACATGAGCGTCAATGGGCAGGTCCAGTTTGCTGTCCACCACGGCGATGCGGGGCTGGCGCGGCGTCTGCACATCGCGCACATTCAGGCGCGGGTTGTCCTCGAGCACGGTGCCTATGCCCGTCAGAATCGTGCAGGCGCGCGCCCGCCACGCATGTCCGTCGGCCCTGGCCGCGGGCGAGGTGATCCACTGGCTCTGGCCGTTGTGCAAGGCGGTCACGCCGTCCAGCGAGCTGGCGGCCTTCAGCCGCACCCAGGGCGTGCCGCGCACCATGCGGCTGAAAAAGCCGATGTTCAGTTCGCGCGATTCAGCGGCTCCAGGGCCGACCTCGACCTGAACGCCGGCCGCACGCAGGCGCTCGAAACCCTGGCCCGCCACTTGGGGGTTGGGGTCGGTCAGCGCCCCCACCACCTTGCCTATGCCGGCGGCGATCAGCGCATCGCAGCAAGGCCCGGTGCGCCCGTGGTGGGAGCAGGGCTCTAGCGTCACATAGGCAGTAGCGCCATGCACATCATTGCCCCTGGCCGCCGCATCGCGCAGCGCCATGATCTCGGCATGGGGGCCGCCGGCCTGCTGGGTGGAGCCCTGGCCTAGCAGCATGCCTTGCGACGAGATGATGACGCAGCCGACACGAGGGTTGGGTGATGTGCGGAACATGGATGTGACGGCCTGTGCCAGTGCCAGATCCATCCCGGATGGTTTCTTCAAAGCTTCATTCATAACAAGGGCAGAAATATGGATTTTCTCTACAAACGGTACTTTGGGCAGGTTGAATGGAGTCGGCAAAACTTGGTAACTGCCATAGTATTCCTGTTATGAATGCAAGCGTTTTTTCGCGACGAGGCCCACTCCGGTGCCCGAAACGGCTCCTCGATCCTGGCAGAAGGCAGCGCGGCCTTTCGCTGGTCGAAGTCTTGGTGGCCATAGTTGTGCTTTCTTTTGGCCTGCTGGGTATGGTGGGCATGCAAGCATTTTCGTTGCAAGCCACTCAACAGGCCCGCTTGCAAGGCCGTGCGGCTTCACTGGCCCGCGAACTGGCAGAGATGATGCGTGGCAACAAGGTTGTTGGAACGGTCAATGATGCAACCAATAATCCGTATCTGGGGGCATTTGCAGTCGGGAGTTTGAGCATGGGAAGCAATGCGTCCTATTGCCTGAATGTTGGCAATGCCAGCTCGGGTTGCAGCTCTGTGCTGGAAGTTGCAAAGGCCGAAATGACCGATTGGCTGGCCAGGGTCGATATGGAGCTGCCAGGTGCGCGCGTGTCGGTGTGTTTTGACGCCGCTCCTTACGATGCCAGCGGCATGCCTGTTTGGAGTTGCACGGCAGCGAGTGCCGACCAGACCACTGCTGTCATCAAGATCGGTTGGACGAGAGCATCCACCGATAACAGCAAGACCGATAGCAGTGCACTGGAAAACGCCTCCACTGCGCCCTATCTTATTTTTCCCGTGACCAGCGGTAACGCGGCGAGTGGAACATGAAGAAATCTCTGATCACTTTGAGTAGTCGGAGGATGCCGGACGCGCAGCGTGGCATGACGCTGATTGAGTTGATGGTGGCCATGGTTTTGGGCCTGCTTATCGCGTTAGCCGCTGTGGCCGCTTTGCTGGTGTCTAGGCAAGGTTTTTTTGCGGTTGATGCTGCTTCTCAACTGCGTGATAACGCGCGCTTTGCCCAGGATATGGTGCAGCGCATTGGCGTGCAGGCAGGCTTCAAAAATGTGTTTTTTATGAAAGGCGGCGGAGTTGCTAGCGCAGGACTTGACGGCAATCCCGAGCCTCATGTGTTCGGGCTCAACGATAAACAGCGTTCCCCAAGTGACGCCTGGAACGGCGGTTCCAGCTGGGGCAATAGCGATCTGGGAAAGAACAGCGATATCTTGGTCCTTCGTGCCCAGGTGAGCACCGCCAATGCAGGCTCTTCTGCATCCGATGGCACCATGATTAATTGCCTTGGCATTGCCCCAACGGCGACGCCTACCAGCCGAGATGATCGCTTCATCAGCATCCTGCATGTACAGGCGGGCAGTGATGGCGAGCCTGCTTTGATGTGTACTTATGAAGAGAGTAAAGGCAGTTTTAAGTCAGAGCCATTGGTGCAAGGGGTTGAAAATTTCCAGGTGCTCTACGGCGTGGACGGAGTAGTGCCGGGCGCGGCTCCGACATTGGCAACCGATTCCGTGCCGGAAAGGTATTTGAGGGCCGATCAGCTCACGGTAGCCGGCAACGATGTTGCGACCTATGCCAACTGGCGCCGTGTGCGCAGCTTGCGTATTGGCATGGTTCTGCGCTCCTTGCCAGGCTCCGGCATTGATAAGGATTCCCAAACCTTTTACCCGCTGGGCTCTACCAAAGCTTCGGGATCGGCCACTGCTCTGGGGGGCGCATTTTCATCCACATCGGACCCTGGAACTGTGTTTGCGCCTCCCGCGGATGGACGCATGCGGCAGGTCGTTACCTTTACGGTGCATCTGCGCAATTTCCAGGATTTGGAGAGTTTTTGATATGAACTCCATTAGCCATGTACCGATGGAGCAAAGAGGCTTTCGGCAACGGCAGAGGGGATTTTCTCTGATCGTCGTGTTGCTCATCTTGGTTATCGTCTCCATCTTGGGTGTTGGCGGTGTGCAACTCGCGATGATGGGAGAGCGAGGCACGCGCAATGATCGGGATATGCAAGTGGCATGGCAAGCAGCAGAGGCAGCTTTGATGGATGCCGAGTTCGATATTGAAGGCTTGCCGGCCACCTCGTCTTCAAAACGCAATTCCATCTTTGCCAGCGGCAACACCGATATAGCCAAGTTTTTGGCGAACTGCGGAACGTCTGCACAAAGCGTTGGTCTGTGTGCCTTGAATGCGGGTGATGCCAAGCCGGCTTGGCTTACGGTGGATTTCACAGCAACAGGCAATGCAGCGCCGACGGCAGAGTTCGGCGCATTTACCGGTCGCCCATTCGCCTCGGGTTCCCAAGGGGTCCAGCCCGCTCGCCCGCCTAGATATGTGATTGAACCCATTCCGGATCCTTTGACCTCTCGGACCAAGGCGCAAAATCGATATGTCTACCGGGTCACTGCCATGGGATTCGGCCCCAGTCAAGAAACTCAAGCCGTCGTTCAAATTATTTATCGCAATTGAGATTGCACATGTCTCATCGAATTAAATCGTATTTTCCGCGTACGGCCCTAGCCCGCTTGGCATGGTTGGCTTTGCCTTTGGTAGGGCTGGTTTCTTTCTGGGCCTCAAGTTCCGGTACTCCTCCTGCCTTCAAAGCGGTGGACCTGGCGCGGGAACCACTCTATGCAGCCGTAACAGTCGATAAGCCCACATTGGCTTTGGCACTGTCTGTGGAATTTCCAACGGTAGGAGCTCAATATCGAGATAGTTACAGCAATACCAATGAATACATTGGATATTACGATGCGGAAAGCTGCTATACCTATAACAATGCACCGACAGAAACACCAGTCAGCGGATTGAGTAGCACGGACTACAAACGTTTTGATCGCAGTGGAGCTGCAAGCAATCGGATGTGTTCCGATGCATTCAGTGGAAATTTTCTGAATTGGGTCTCAAATTCGGCCATCGATATGCTGCGCCTTGCTTTGTCGGGGGGTGATCGCTATATAGATCAGGATGGACTCACCATTTTGCAACGTGCCGTTTTGCCAAATGGTGGGGCTACTCCGGCCGATTTCTGGAATGATGGATCATATTTCCCGGATAAAACTCTTTCCAGGAGTGGAGGGGGGGCTGGAAACTACTGGGGAGCAATTCCTCTAGCAATGAGGACAGCCGCTGGTACGAATGATATCCATGTGGCTAATACATTGAATAGAATTTATTTTCGAGCAGGTTCAGCGACGGGAAATTCATCTACAGGGCCTGCCAGCTATACATTGAGTTCAAGCCCATCTTCGGCAATTGGAGCTATTGTCAATAGCAATAATTGGGGAAATACAAAAAATGATTTGCCAGGTACTGCAGTTTCCTGTGCATCCAATAATGCTGCTTGCGCCTTCACCGGAGTTAAGGAGATTTGGTATGGCGGCAGCACTGGTAGCGGTGGTAGTGCCAAGTATTATTGGCGTCATGGCCCTGTTTACAGCAGGGATGGTACAGGGGTGACGTGTTCGACTGCTAATCTTGGTACGCCTTCAAGCGTTAGTGGTCCGAAATGCTATATCAGTGATTACGCAGGATCATGGACCCCGCCGCAAGGGTCGGGTGATTTGAATACGGATGGCTTCTTCTATTCTCGCGTGCAGGTCTGTGCCTCCAGTGGTGGCGCATTGCAAGATGTGCGTGATTACGGTCTCTGTCGTCAGTACCCCAATGGAAAATACAAGCCGACTGGAGTGATTCAGAAGTATAGCGATCAATTGCGACTTGCGGCCTTTGGCTATCTCATGGATCAAACGCAAAGCTCCTCAAATGGCCGTTATGGGGGGGTTTTGCGTGCGCCGATGAAATACGTGGGGGGTAAGACTTTTGACGAATTCGGACGGGATAATACGTCGTCGACAGGTAATTCAAAAATTGAGTGGGATGCCAACACGGGGGTCTTCAAAACCAACCCCGAGGGCGATGCAATGGGTGTTAGCGGGGTCATTAATTATCTGAATAAATTTGGCCGCACGGGAGCTACGCCAGGGATGTACAAGCAGTATGACCCTGTAGGTGAGTTGCATTACGAGGCACTGCGTTATCTCCAGGGGTTGCAGCCAAGCACAAGTGCCGTGAGCGGTATAAACGACGTCATGAAAGACGGCTTTCCTGTCTATACATCATGGACGGATCCATATGGTGGAGCTAGAACCAATGCATCCGACTATTCCTGTATCAAGAGCAATGTGGTTGTGATCGGTGATAAGAATACCTGGGATGGGAATCGTCTCCCTACAGCCAGTGCAGCGAATAATATTCCAGATATCAATTACTGGCGCAGTATCGTCGGTAAGTATGAAGCCAATACGGGTGGCACCTATGTGGATGGACAGGGAGTGACACAGACAATCTCAAATCCCAATACTGCAAACGGTAGCATAAACAGTGTGATAACCAATACGGGGAGAAGCCAGATCATTGGTTCTGCTTATTGGGCGCATATGCGGGATATCCGCGGCACGGACTGGAAAGACAGTTCCGGAGCTCCAAATTCATTGCAACGGCCAGGTTTGCGTGTGAAGACATTCATATTTGACGTCAATGAGGGAAGCGCAAGTAGCGACTATGCTACGCGTAGCACATCCAATCAATTATTTATCGCTGCCAAGTACGGTGGTTTTGAGAGCGATCCAACGAATACCGGGGCAAAGCCATATAACACCAAAGGCAATCCATTCAAGCGCGATGACGGCACGAATGACGATAATGTCTGGAAAAAATCAGCGGCTCCAGGTGATGCGCAGACTTATTACCTGCAAAGTGATGCACGAGGTGTTTTAAGTGCATTTGACGCAATTTTTGGTCGAGCCTCAACGGCAGCGCGCAGTATTGCCGGGGGGGCCGCGGCCTCCAGCTCTGTGAGTTCTGGCACGACGCTCTATACGGCGCGTTTTGATACCAGCAACTGGAGTGGTGATGTGGTGGCCGAGTCCTTGAGCGTAGATGCTGCAAGCAAGGCTGTGACCCTCGGTGCTCAGGTGTGGAGTGCTGCTAACAAGCTGGATACGCGAACCTCTGCGGCTTCCGGACGAAATATCGTCGTGGGGCGAGAAGGTAGTACGGCGAATCCGGCTGCAACTAATTTTGCCTGGGGCTCCATCGATGCGGCTTTGCAGGCGAACTTGAACAAGGCTGCTCCGGCGGCTACGCCGGACAATCGAGGTCAGGATCGGTTGAACTATATTCGGGGTGATAGGTCGCTGGAGGGGAATCCATTCAGAGTTCGTACTTCGCTGATGGGTGATGTTGTCAACTCCAATGTGGTTTATTCCGGCGGTCCTGGGTTGATGTATGCGGGAACGGGGTATGCGGCTTTCCGTTCTCAATATGGGGGCCGTGCCAAGGTGGTTTTTGCCGGTGCCAATGATGGCATGCTGCATGCATTTAATGCAGATACTGGCGTAGAGCTATTTGGCTATATCCCCAGTTGGTTGGGACCGAAGCTGTCTGCACTTACCGATCCGACGTTCGCCTCCACGCATCAAAACTATGTAGATGCACCTTTGGCCTTGGGTGATGCGCAGGTCGCGTCCAATGACGTTGCAGCTGATTGGAAAACCGTTCTTGCAGGAGGCACTGGCGGGGGGGGGGCGGGGGTGTTTGCGCTGGATGTTTCAGATCCTTCTTCCTTTGACGCATCTAAAGTGCTTTGGGAGTTCAAGCGTGCCGATGACCCGGATATGGGTCAAGTTGTGGGGCAGCCCCGCATTCTGAAATTCAAAACCAGTGGCTCGGGGACCGGTGCACCGACATATCGTTGGTTTGTGGTGGTTGCCAGCGGTGTGAACAACTACGTTCTGGATGGTGCGGGCCTATTCAGCGCAAGCGGAAAGCCGGCATTGTTCCTTCTTGCGCTGGATAAACCTGTGGGTACTGCTTGGTCACTGGGGGATAATTACTACAAAATCTCTCTGCCCGTAGATGCTACTTTGGCTGCAACCGTAGCTCCGGGGCTTGTCAACTTCACCCCGCTCTATGGCTCGGCTGGTGAGGTGACAGATGTATACGCGGGGGATATGCATGGAAAATTGTGGAAGCTGAGCAATTTCAATAGTGTGCTTCCTGCAAACTGGAGCGTCGATAGCCTGTCCTTCTTCAATAAGGGGACTGCTAGCTCTCCTAGTCCCTATCCGTTGTACGCAGCCAAGACGAGCAGTGGGGACGTGCAGCCCATCACGGTGGCTCCGACCTTGTTCTCCGGACCTATTGTGGCAGGGATCGAAACCTTTTATGTGGCTTTTGGAACTGGAAAATATTTGGAGTCTGCAGACAATAACTCCACCTTGACCAATTCTTTCTATACCTTGTATGACAATGGTTCTGCGATCGCGGATGCTAGTCCTGTAGGTGATGGTGCTATCAGTGGCAGAGGGCGTCTGATTGCCGGCACTGTCGATACAACGGCAAAAACCATTGCGTTGAGTGCCTTTAAATGGGGGCGTCCATTGTCTAATACGGATGCCAGCATGCGATCCGGTTGGTATATCGATCTGCCATCCTCAGGGGAAAAAATGGTCAGCTCAATTGCTGACTTCGGTGTTGGCTCGGCAGCTTTTAATACGGTAATTCCTGGAGCCTCGGGAAGTTCGCCGGGTTCGTGCTCTGCTGCTGCTGGAGGTGGAAATCAATATGCATTCAATATATTCACTGGAAAGGGAACCTATGTGCCTTCGCTTGTGGGAATTCCGGGGCCAGCGATATTTTTTGTCAATGCATCGGAAACCACGGAAACCAAGAGCGATAGCACTGGGCGAAGAATTCGCAGCACGGTGCAGCGTGGTGTGACGGTGGGGCAGTCGGGTGTGAGTGGTGGGGGACAAAATGTGACGGTCAATGAAGTTGTTGGGCGTCTTGAGTGGCGCCAGATTTTCAATTATCAGGATATGAAAAATAAATGAGTGCTATGAAATTAAGTCGCTCAAATGGCTTTACTCTGATAGAGCTGATGATTACCGTGGCTATTGTTGCAATACTCGCGGCAGTGGCCTATCCTGCATATACGGATTCAGTTCTGAAAGGGCGCAGGGCTCAAGCAAGAACTGCGTTGGCTGAGCTTTTGCTGCAGCAAGAGCGCTATAAGACGCAGCGCAATTGCTATATAGGATTTACGACCAATGCCACTGCTGTGGCAACGGCTTCGGCACCTTCTCCCGCTGCCGCATGTGGGGGAGTGACGCCTGTATCTGTACCGATGAAGACATTCTCGGGAGATTCGCTTTCCAATTCGTACTATCGTTTGGAGGCTGCTGCATGCACAGGTACATCTATTGCAGATTGTGTCAATGTGTCGGCCATTCCACTGCAAAACGACCCAAAGGTGGGTACGCTGTCCATGAGTAGTACTGGCAGAAAATCGTGTAGTGGTACGGTCTCTGCTTCCAACTTCAAACTGTGCTGGCCATGAGACAGTTTCTTTATTTCAAAAAGGGATTTACCCTTATTGAACTGATGGTGACGATGGCAGTTGCCGCAGTTTTGCTGATGGTGGCTGCTCCGGGGGTTGTGTCATTTCAGCGTAACTCGGAAATGACATCCATTACTAATTCGCTGTTGTCAGCTATTAATGCGGCACGTGCCGAAGCCATGAAAACAGGTTTGAATGCGATGGTCGTTCCTGCTGACGGAAAAAATTGGAGCTCGGGATTGATTGTCTTTGTGGATAAAGATCGTGATAATGTCTATACGGAAAATTCCGATGTCTTGGTGTTGGAGCGCGAGGCAATGCCTAGCTATATCACGATCTCCGGAACGGGTAATGCGAATTCAGCAAATCCATACATAATGTTCAATGGATCTGGCTATGCAAAGAGTTATGGGTTGCCAGCTGGGGTTGCCAATTTGACATTGACAATTGCTCGAAACGATATTGTTGCGGCGCAGGCGAATGCGGAAATGCGCCGCATAGTTGTGGCCCTCACGGGGCGAGTCCGTTCCTGTCGGCCATCGAATGACTCGTCATGTACCCCAAACTCTGTGGGGTGAGCAGTCGTTGCGTGGGCTTTGTTGCACAAATCGATGCGACACGCCACGGATAGTTACGATCTCATGCTTGAGAGGGTTTGAATGTCTAAGGGCTGATGCCCCATGGAGGATGGGTGTGGTGCATGGAGCAGTCACTGCGCTGTGCTTTTGCGGCTCGCGATCTGTAGGTGGTATCTATCGGAGCCTATGTGGGGAATTCAGATTAGCGTTGTCTATATGCATATCCGGCGCACATCCCAGAATTCGGCCTGCCTTGGCATTCTCGGGACAAGCGCTTGTCTCGTTCTGTCGAGGTCTCTTCAGAGCTGCTGCGGGTGTTCTGGATTTTGAGGCGGCTGCTTTGACGCTTGGATATGGTGGTCTTGTTGCCGTCATGCTTGGCTGCTTGTGCCATGGGGGCTGCTATGGCGTACGCGATTGCCAGCAGCAGTGTGCAAAGCAGGCCCTTGGGGCGAGGAACTGAGAGGGATTGTTGGAACATGGCAGACTCCTTGCAAGGGCAGCTGAAGGATTTGGCTATTGTTGATGCTTGCTCGGGTTTGCTCTCTAGGGTTTGCCAGCGTGACCGCTTGTTTTTCTATGGGAAAGTAGGTGGCTCGTCTAGGGCGGAGCTCGCTTGATATAATCATTCGGTTTTGCATGGTGCAAGACGCACGCCGAGGCCTTTCCAGTCTGGGCGCAAGTAACCAAGGTACTCCTTGTCGGGTGCCAAATCCTAAGGAAAATCAAATGATCGCTGCCTCCATCAAGGCCGAAGTTGTCAAGGCTAACGCTCGTTCCGAAAACGACACTGGTAGCCCCGAAGTGCAAGTGGCTCTGCTGACCGCTCGCATCAACGAACTGACTCCCCACTTCAAGCAACACGCCAAGGACCACCACGGTCGCCGCGGCCTGCTGCGCATGGTGAGCCGTCGTCGCAAGCTGCTGGACTACCTGAAGGCCAAGGACGCTGACCGTTACACAGCCCTGATCGCCAAGCTGGGCCTGCGCAAGTAAGCACGGTGAGAGATCGAAACGCCTGAGTTAGATTGCCTAGCTCAGGCGTTTTTTACTTCGGAGAACGCAAAACAGAGCGAAGCTGTGTCATTCCAGTGCTGCACTATTTGTAGCATCTAGCGCCGCACTGGAATGGCATCGTGTTCTGTTTGCGCTCCAAATCAAATCTGGATGCGTGCATCCAGCTACTAAACAAGGAGTCAATATGACCATGTTCAACAAAGTCACCAAGACTTTCCAATGGGGCCAGCACACGGTCACCATGGAAACCGGCGAAATCGCCCGCCAGGCTTCCGGCGCCGTGCTGGTCAACATCGACGACACCGTGGTGCTGGCCACCGTGGTGGGTTCCAAGATCGCCAAGGCCGGGCAGGATTTCTTCCCGCTGACCGTTGACTACATCGAGAAGACCTACGCCGCAGGCAAGATCCCCGGCAGCTTCTTCAAGCGCGAAGCCAAGCCTTCCGAGCTGGAGACCCTGACCAGCCGTCTGATCGATCGCCCGATCCGCCCGCTGTTCCCCGAAGGCTTCTACAACGACGTGCACGTGGTCATCCACACCATCTCGCTGAACCCCGAAGTCGACGCCGACATCGCCGCCATGATCGCCACCTCGGCGGCTTTGGCCGTGTCCGGCCTGCCGTTCAACGGCCCCATCGGTGCGGCCCGCGTGGGTTACATCAACGGCGAATACGTGCTCAACCCCGGCCAGACCCAGCGCAAGGATTCGCAGATGGATCTGGTCGTGGCCGGTACCGAATCTGCCGTGCTGATGGTGGAATCGGAAGCCCTGCAACTGCCCGAAGAAGTGATGCTGGGCGCCGTGGTGTTTGGCCACGAGCAAGGCAAGATCGCCATCGACGCCATCCATGATCTGGTGCGCGAAGGCGGCAAGCCCGCCTGGGACTGGACCGCTCCTGCCAAGGACGAGGTCTTGATCGCCAAGGTGGCCGAGCTGGGTGAAGCCAAGCTGCGCGCAGCCTACCAAGAGCGCAACAAGCAAGTGCGCACGCACGCCTGCCGCCTGGCCTATGCCGACGTGAAGGCCGGCCTGACCGAGCAAGGCATTGCATTCGACGGCGTCAAGGTCGAAGGCATGCTGTTCGACATCGAAGCGCGCATCGTGCGCTCGCAGATTCTGGCCGGCGAGCCCCGTATCGATGGTCGCGACACCCGCACCGTGCGCCCCATCGAAATCCGCTCCTCGGTGCTGCCCCGCACTCACGGCTCGGCCCTGTTCACACGCGGCGAGACCCAGGCTCTGGTGATCTCCACGCTGGGTACCGAGCGCGATGCACAGCGCATTGACGCGCTGGCCGGCGAGTTCGAAGACCGCTTCCTGTTCCACTACAACATGCCTCCGTTTGCGACCGGCGAAGTGGGTCGCATGGGCTCGACCAAGCGCCGCGAAATCGGTCACGGCCGTCTGGCCAAGCGCGCCCTGGTGGCCTGCCTGCCTTCCAAGGAAGAGTTCCCCTACACCATTCGCGTGGTGTCGGAAATCACCGAATCCAATGGCTCCTCGTCCATGGCTTCGGTCTGCGGCGGCTGCCTGTCCATGATGGACGCCGGCGTGCCCATGAAGGCGCATGTGGCCGGTATCGCCATGGGGCTGATCAAGGAAGACAACAAGTTCGCGGTGCTGACCGACATCCTGGGTGACGAAGATCACCTGGGCGACATGGACTTCAAGGTGGCCGGCACCACCAACGGCATCACCGCCCTGCAGATGGACATCAAGATCCAGGGCATCACCAAGGAGATCATGCAGGTTGCCCTGGCCCAGGCCAAGGAAGCGCGCATGCACATCCTGGGCAAGATGCAGGAAGCCATGGGCGAAGCCAAGGCCGAGATCTCGTCCTTCGCGCCCAAGCTGTACACGATGAAGATCAACCCCGAGAAGATCCGCGACGTGATCGGCAAGGGCGGCGCCACCATCCGTGCGCTGACCGAAGAGACCGGCACCCAGATCGACATCGGCGAAGACGGCACCATCACCATCGCCTCCAGCGATGCCGCCAAGGCGGACGAAGCCAAGAAGCGCATCGAGCAGATCACGGCCGAAGTCGAAATCGGCAAGATCTACGAAGGTCCCGTGGTCAAGATCCTGGACTTCGGCGCCCTGGTCAACCTGCTGCCCGGCAAGGACGGTCTGCTGCACATCAGCCAGATCGCCCACGAGCGCGTGGAGAAGGTCACCGACTACCTGCAGGAAGGCCAAGTGGTCAAGGTCAAGGTTCTGGAAACCGACGACAAGGGCCGCGTCAAGCTGTCCATGAAGGCGCTGACCGAGCGTCCCGCCGGCCTGCCCGAGCGCGAACCCCGCGAGCCGCGTGAACCGCGCGAATACCGCGAGCGCGCTCCGCGTCAGAACCGCGAACCGCGCGAGCCCCGTGAGCCGCGCGAGAACCGCGCCGTCGCCGACGAGCAGCAGCAACAGCAGCAGCAACAGCAGCAGTAATGGCTGAGCGGGAGCCTGCCTGGGTGGCGGGCTCCCGTTTTGCTTTTGCCTGCTCATCCTGTTTTGGTAGCTGGTAGCGCTTGCTGGACAAGTGCTAGCCGGATTTCATTGTTACAGCAAGGCCCGGATATGGAACACAACACAATGCGAGCGGTGGAGATCGCCGGCTTTGGCGCGCCCGACGTGCTGCGCATGGGTGAGCGACCCATGCCCGTGGCCGGTACGGGCGAGGTGCTGATTCGCGTCGCCGCGAGCGGCATCAACCGCCCGGACGTGCTGCAGCGCAAAGGTCATTACGCGCCACCTCCTGGGGCTTCGGATCTGCCGGGGCTGGAGGTTGCGGGTGTGATTGTTGCCGGCGACGAGGCCGCCATGGCGCAAGCCGGCTTCGAGCTCGGCGACCGCGTCTGCGCGCTGGTGGCTGGCGGCGGCTATGCGCAGTACTGCGTGGCACCTGTGCCGCAGTGTCTGCCGGTGCCCGCGGGTTTCAGCGATGTGCAGGCGGCGGCCTTGCCCGAGACCTTTTTCACGGTCTGGAGCAATGTGTTCGACCGCGGCGCGCTGCAGCCCGGCGAGACCTTGCTGGTGCAGGGCGGCAGCAGCGGTATCGGCGTGACGGCGATCCAGCTGGCCAAGGCCTGGGGCGCGCAGGTCATAGTCACCGCGGGCAGCGATGCCAAGTGTGCCGACTGCCTCAAGCTTGGTGCCGACCACGCGATCAACTACAAGACGCAGGACTTTGAGGCCGAGGTGCAGCGCATCACGGCGGGCGAGGGCGTCAACGTCATCCTCGACATGGTCGCCGGAGCCTATGTGGCGCGTGAGGTGCAATGCCTGGCGGCCGACGGTCGCCTGGTCATCATTGCAGTGCAGGGCGGCGTCAAGGCGGAAATCGATGCCGGTCTGGTGCTGCGCAAGCGGCTGACCGTCACCGGTTCCACACTGCGTCCGCGGCCCGTGGCCTTCAAGGCGGCGATTGCCCAGGCGCTCAAGCGCCATGTCTGGCCCATGCTGGAATCCGGCAAGGTGCGCCCGACCATCTATCGTGAATTCGATGCTGCTGAGGCGGCGCAGGCCCATGCGCTGATGGAATCCAGCCAGCACACCGGAAAAATCGTTTTGACTTGGGAAAAATGAAGCAAAAACTCATTGTCGGCAACTGGAAGATGAATGGCAGCCTGGCTGCCAATGCGGCCTTGCTGCAGGCCATCAAGCAGGGCTTGCCTGCGGATAACAAGGCCGGCGTGGCCGTGGCTGCGCCTGCTGCATATCTGGCTCAAGTCCAGGCAGAGCTTGCGGGATCTGCTATCGGTGTGGGAGCGCAAGACGTGTCCCAGCATGAGCAGGGTGCGTTCACGGGCGAGGTTTCGGCGGCCATGCTCAAGGAGTTCGGCGTGCGCTATGTGCTGGTCGGCCACTCCGAGCGTCGCCAGTACCATGGCGAATCCGATGCAGTGGTGGCCGCCAAGGCCCAGGCCGCGCTGTCCAAGGGCATCACGCCCATCGTCTGCGTGGGCGAAACCCTGGCCGAGCGTGAAGCCGGCCAGACCGAAGCCGTGGTCAAGCGCCAGCTGGCGGCTGTGATCCATCAGGTCGGCCACTGCGTGAGCGAGCTGGTTGTGGCCTATGAGCCCGTCTGGGCCATTGGTACCGGCAAGACGGCAACGCCCGAGCAGGCTCAGCAAGTGCATGCCGTGCTGCGTGCGCAGCTGGCAGCGGCCAGCGCTCAGGCGGATCGCGTGCCTTTGCTCTACGGCGGCAGCATGAATGCGGCCAATGCGGCGCAATTGCTGGCTCAGCCGGATATCGACGGCGGCCTGATCGGCGGTGCGGCCCTCAAGGCGCCCGATTTCCTCGCCATTGTTGCGGCAGCGCAATAATTCGTTTGCGCTGCATTCTGGAAATGCGGCGCGCCATGATTACGATTGATAGGTTTTGATATGAACGTCTTATCCAGCGTCATTCTCGCGGTCCAGATGCTGGCCGCTCTGGGCATGATCGGCCTGATTCTTGTGCAGCACGGCAAGGGTGCCGATATGGGGGCCTCCTTCGGTAGCGGTTCTTCGGGCAGCCTGTTTGGCGCCTCGGGCAGTGCCAACTTCCTGTCGCGCACCACGGCAGTCCTGGCCAGCGTGTTCTTTGTGGCGACCCTGGCCCTGGCCTATATGAGCAATTTCCGCCCCGCGAGCTCCGGCAGCGTGCTGGAAGGTGCTCCGGTGTCGGCTCCGGCGCCTGCACAGTCCGCTCCCGCAGCACCGGCAGCGGCTTCCGACGAAGCTGCCGTGCCTGCGCCTGCCGCCCCGGCGGAAGGTGCGGCCCAGATTCCGACAAAATAATTTAGAGAAAAGCTTGAGGGACCCCGGAATCAGGGGTTTTTCAGGCTAGAATCTAGGGATTGTCTGGGGATCAGAATCTTTGCAACGAAGGTTCCAGGGGTTGCCGGACTTTGAGACGAAGCCGTCGTGGTGGAATTGGTAGACACGCTATCTTGAGGGGGTAGTGGCGAAAGCTGTGCGAGTTCGAGTCTCGCCGACGGCACCAACACATAACTAGAAGCCTGCCCTGCTGATCAGGCAGTGATCGGTGAGGCATGTTTCCAAAACAAGGCCCACTCGATGAACATCGATCAGTACCTTCCCGTTCTCTTGTTCATTCTCATTGGCATGGCTGTGGGCGTGGTGCCCTTGGCGCTCGGCTACGTGCTGGGTCCCAACCGCCCGGACGCCGCCAAGAACTCTCCCTACGAATGCGGTTTCGAGGCGTTTGAAGACGCGCGCATGAAATTCGACGTGCGCTACTACCTCGTCGCCATCCTCTTCATCCTGTTTGATTTGGAAATCGCATTCCTGCTGCCCTGGGCTGTCGCACTCAAGGAAGTCGGCGGCGCGGGTTTTGTTGCTGTCCTGATCTTCCTGGCGATTCTGGTCGTGGGCTTTGCCTACGAGTGGAAAAAAGGCGCCCTGGACTGGGAATAAGCAGCTTTTCTGAGGAAACACGATGATCGAAGGCGTGATGAAGGAAGGCTTCGTCACCACCAGTTATGACACGGTGGTGAACTGGGCCAAGACAGGGTCTATCTGGCCCATGACATTTGGCCTGGCCTGCTGTGCGGTGGAGATGATGCACGCAGCGGCGGCCCGTTATGACATTGGCCGCTTCGGCTCCGAAGTGTTCCGTGCCAGCCCCCGTCACTCGGACCTGATGATTGTTGCCGGCACGCTGTGCAACAAGATGGCTCCGGCCATGCGCAAGGTCTACGACCAGATGTCGGAGCCGCGCTGGGTGATTTCCATGGGCTCCTGCGCTAATGGCGGTGGTTACTACCACTACAGCTACTCGGTGGTGCGCGGTTGCGACCGCATCGTTCCCGTGGACGTCTATGTGCCTGGTTGCCCCCCGACAGCGGAAGCGCTGATCTACGGCATCATTCAGCTGCAGCAGAAGATCCGCCGTACCCACACCATCGCTCGCGTTTAAAGGGCTGAGATGACTGCAATTGCTATTCACCCCGAAAAGCTTCGGGATGTGGTGTCTGCTGCCCTGGGCGACAAGGCCCGCAGCGTCACTCTGGCATACAACGAGGTGACGGTAGAGGTCGCTGCCGACCAGTATCTGGACGTGATGCAGATCCTGCGCGATGCGCCCGGCTGCAAGTTCGAGATGCTGCTGGATCTGTGCGGCGTGGATTATTCGAGCTACGCGGAAGTCGGCAAGGACGGTCCGCGTTTCGCCGTGGTCTCGCACCTGATGTCCCTGACGCTGAACCAGCGTCTGCGCGTGCGCGTGTTCTGCCCCGATGACGACCTGCCCGTGGTCGCTTCGGTCAACCCGATCTGGAACTCGGCCAACTGGTTCGAGCGCGAAGCCTTCGACCTGTTCGGCATCGTGTTCGACGGCCATGAAGACCTGCGCCGCATCCTGACCGACTACGGCTTCATCGGCCACCCCTTCCGCAAGGATTTCCCCTTGTCCGGTTATGTGGAAATGCGCTACGACGCTGAGCAGCAACGTGTGGTCTACCAGCCTGTCACGATCGAGCCGCGCGAAATCACGCCGCGCATCATCCGTGAAGAAAACTATGGCGGAGGCCTGCACTGAGGGCGCGTCAGCGCCTTTGACGGAAGACCATGGCTGAAATCAAGAACTACTCCCTGAACTTTGGTCCGCAGCACCCGGCCGCGCACGGCGTGCTGCGCTTGGTGCTGGAGCTCGATGGCGAGGTGGTGCAGCGCGCCGACCCGCATATCGGCCTGCTGCACCGTGCCACCGAGAAGCTGGCCGAGAGCAAGACCTATATCCAGTCGCTGCCCTATATGGACCGCCTGGACTACTGCTCGATGATGTGCAACGAGCACGCCTACTGCCTGGCCATCGAGAAGCTGATGGGCATCGAAGTGCCTATCCGCGCCCAGTACATCCGCGTGATGTTCTCGGAAATCACCCGCATCATGAATCACCTGATGTGGCTGGGTTCCTCGGGCAACGACGCGGGCAGCTCCACCATCCTGATCTACACCTTCCGTGAGCGTGAAGCGCTGATGGACATGTACGAGGCAGTGTCGGGCGCGCGCATGCACGCGGCCTACTTCCGCCCCGGCGGCGTGTACCGCGACCTGCCGGACAGCATGCCCCAGTACAAGGCCAGCAAGGTGCGCAATGTGCGCTCCATGGAGGCCATGAACGAAGACCGCCACGGCTCGCTGCTGGACTTCATCGACGCCTTCACCCAGCGCTTCCCCAAGTGCGCCGACGAATACGAGACCCTGCTCACCGACAACCGCATCTGGAAGCAGCGCAACGTCGGCATCGGCGTGGTGTCGGCAGAGCGTGCCATCAATCTGGGCCTGACCGGCCCGATGCTGCGCGGCTCCGGCCTGGCCTGGGACATGCGCAAGACGCAGCCCTACGAGGTCTACGACAAGCTGGACTTCGACATCCCCGTGGGCAAGACCGGCGACTGCTACGACCGCTATCTGGTGCGCGTGGCCGAAATGCGCGAGTCCAACAAGATCATCAAGCAGTGCGTGGACTGGCTGCGCGCCAATCCCGGCCCGGTGATCACGGACAACCACAAGGTTGCGCCCGCAAGCCGCGAAGCCATGAAGTCCAACATGGAAGAGCTGATCCACCACTTCAAGCTCTTTACCGAGGGCTTCAAGGTTCCCGAAGGCGAGGCCTATGCCTCTGTCGAACACCCCAAGGGCGAGTTCGGCATTTATTTGATCAGCGATGGCGCCAACAAGCCCTATCGCCTGAAGATTCGTCCACCAGGATTCGTGCACCTGGCAGCTCTCGATGAGATGAGCCGCGGTCACATGCTGGCTGACGCCGTGATGGTGCTCAGTACCCTGGACATCGTGTTTGGAGACGTTGACCGATGATTACCGAAGCGACCAGAGAGCGCTTTGCGCGTGAGGTGGCCAAGTATCCGGCTGAACAGAAACAGTCTGCCGTCATGGCCTGCCTGTCCATCGTGCAGCAGGAGCAGGGCTGGGTGAGCCAGGAGAGCGAGGCCGTGATTGCCGAGGTCCTGGGCATGCCCGAGATTGCGGTGCACGAAGTCACCACCTTCTACAACATGTACAACCAGCAGCCCGTTGGCAAGTACAAGCTCAACGTCTGCACCAATCTGCCCTGCCAGCTGCGCGACGGCTACAAGGCCTTGCACCATCTGGAGCACAAGCTGGGCATCAAGATGGGCGAGACCACGGCCGACGGCCTGTTCACGCTGCAGCAGTCGGAGTGCCTGGGCGCCTGCGCCGATTCGCCGGTGATGCTGGTGAACGACCGCTGCATGTGCAGCTTCATGAGCAACGAGAAGCTCGACGAGCTGGTGGACGGCCTGCGCGCTGCGGAGGGCAAGGCATGAGCGACATCATGAACGCTGCAGCCCATTCGGTGCTCAGCAAGTTTGCCTCGACCGGCGTCGAGACCTGCTTCCACGATCGCCACATCAACCCGCAGATCTATGCGGGTCTGGACGGCAGCAACTGGTCCATCAAGGACTACGAAGCGCGCGGCGGCTATCAGGCCCTGCGCAAGCTGCTGGGCAAGGACGGCGGCGAAGGCCTGACACAGGATCAGGTCATCGCGACCATGAAGGAATCCGGTCTGCGCGGCCGCGGCGGCGCGGGCTTTCCCACGGGCCTGAAGTGGAGCTTCATGCCCCGCCAGTTCCCCGGCCAGAAGCACCTGGTGTGCAACTCGGACGAGGGCGAGCCCGGTACCTGCAAGGACCGCGACATCCTGATGTTCAACCCCCATATCGTCATCGAAGGCATGATCATTGCCGCGTATGCGATGGGCATCAGCGTCGGCTACAACTACATCCACGGCGAGATCTTCCAGGTCTACGACCGCTTCGAAGCCGCTCTGGAAGAGGCCCGTGCGGCCGGCTATCTGGGCGACAACATCCTGGGCAGCAGCTTCAGCTTCCAGCTGCATGCGCACCATGGCTTCGGCGCCTACATCTGCGGCGAGGAAACCGCGCTGCTGGAATCGCTGGAAGGCAAGAAGGGCCAGCCCCGCTTCAAGCCGCCATTCCCGGCCAGCTTCGGTCTGTACGGCAAGCCCACGACCATCAACAACACCGAAACCTTTGCGGCCGTTCCCTGGATCATCCGCAACGGCGGCCAGGCTTATCTCGAATGTGGCAAGCCCAACAACGGTGGCACCAAGATCTTCTCGGTCAGCGGTGACGTGAACCTGCCCGGCAACTACGAAGTCCCGCTGGGCACGCCCTTCAGCAAGCTGCTGGAGCTGGCGGGCGGCGTGCGCACCGGCCGCAAGCTCAAGGCCGTGATTCCCGGCGGCTCGTCTTCGCCCGTGCTGCCCGCCGACGTCATCATGGAATGCACGATGGACTACGACTCCATCTCCAAGGCCGGCTCCATGCTGGGTTCGGGCGCCGTGATCGTGATGGACGATTCGCGCGACATGGTCGAGAGCCTGCTGCGCCTGTCGTACTTCTATTCGCACGAGTCCTGCGGCCAGTGCACGCCCTGCCGTGAAGGCACGGGCTGGCTGTGGCGCGTGGTGAACCGTATTCAGCACGGCCAAGGCCGTCCGGAAGATATCGAGCTGTTGGACTCGGTATCCGTGAACATCATGGGCCGCACCATCTGTGCGCTCGGCGATGCGGCAGCCATGCCGGTGCGCGCCATGATCAAGCACTTCCGCCACGAGTTTGAAGCGAAGATCCAGAACGCTTCCAAGCAGGCTGCATAAGCGCCTGATCGCGAGACAAGCATATGGTTGAAATTGAACTGGACGGAAAAAAGGTGGAGGTCTCGGAAGGCAGCATGGTCATGCATGCTGCCGAGAAGGCCGGCTCCTATATTCCTCACTTCTGCTACCACAAGAAGCTCTCCATTGCGGCCAACTGCCGCATGTGCCTTGTGGACGTTGAAAAGGCTCCCAAGCCCATGCCTGCCTGCGCCACGCCCGTGACGCAAGGCATGATCGTGCGCACCAAGAGCGACAAGGCCATCAAGGCCCAACAGTCGGTGATGGAGTTCCTGCTCATCAATCACCCGCTGGACTGCCCCATCTGCGACCAGGGTGGCGAATGCCAGCTGCAGGATCTGGCAGTGGGCTATGGCAGCAGCAGCTCGCGCTACGAAGAAGAAAAGCGCGTGGTGTTCCACAAGAACGTGGGCCCGCTGATTTCCATGGAGGAAATGAGCCGCTGCATCCACTGCACACGTTGCGTGCGCTTCGGCCAGGAAGTGGCCGGCGTGATGGAACTGGGCATGATCCATCGCGGCGAGCATTCCGAGATCACCACCGTGGTCGGCGATACCGTGGATTCCGAGCTGTCGGGCAATATGATCGACATCTGCCCCGTGGGCGCGCTGACCAGCAAGCCTTTCCGCTACAGCGCCCGTACCTGGGAACTGTCGCGCCGCAAGTCGGTTTCGCCGCACGATTCCACAGGTGCCAACCTGATCGTGCAGGTCAAGAACCACAAGGTCATGCGCGTCGTACCCTTCGAAAACGAAGAGGTCAACGAGTGCTGGATTGCCGACCGCGACCGCTTCTCCTATGAAGCGCTGAATAGCGACGAGCGCCTCACCAAGCCCATGCTCAAGCAGGGCGGAGCCTGGAAGGAAGTCGACTGGCAGACCGCGCTGGAGTACGTGGCCAACGGCCTGCAGCAGATCAAGAGCGAGCATGGCGCGAACGCCATCGGCGCTCTGGTGAGCCCGCACAGCACGCTGGAAGAGCTGTTCCTGGCCGCCAAGCTGGTGCGCGGCATCGGCAGCGAAAACATCGACTACCGCCTGCGCAATGCCGAGTTCACGGCCGCCCAGGGCGTGCAGTGGCTGGGCCTGCCCATCGCGGCGCTGAGCAATCTGCAATCGGCCCTGGTCGTGGGTTCCAACCTGCGCAAGGATCATCCGCTGTTTGCCCAGCGTATCCGCCAGGCGGCCAAGAAGGGCTGCAAGGTCTTCGCCATCAACGAGCGCGTGTATGACTGGGCTCTGCCCGTCACCGCATCGGTGGTCGCGGCCTCCGACTGGGCTCAGGCTCTGGCCGATGTGGCCGCAGCCGTGGCCGAGGCCAAGGGCGTGAGCGCTCCCGTGGCGGGTCAGGCCCATGGCGAAGCCAAGGCGATTGCTGCGGCGCTGCTGGCCGGCGAGCAAAAGGCCGTGTTGCTGGGCAACGCCGCCGCTCACCACGGCCAGGCGTCCGCACTGCTGGCTCTGGCCAACTGGATCGCCGAGCAGACCGGTGCCGCCGTCGGCTACCTGACCGAAGCGGCCAACACCGTGGGCGCGCAATGGGTCAAGGCGACTCCGGGCGCCAACGGCCAGAATGCGGCCCAGATGCTGGCAGGCGGCCTGAAGGCTGCCATCCTGCTGAACAACGAACCCGAGTTCGACAGCGCTGCAGGCAAGGCTGCCGTGGCTGGCCTGAACAAGGCGCAGATGGTGGTGACGCTGAGCCCGTTCAAGGCCAACATGGAATTCAGCGACGTGCTGCTGCCCATCGCGCCGTTCACCGAAACCTCCGGCAGCTTCGTGAATGCCGAAGGCCGCGTGCAGAGCTTCCACGCCGTGGTCAAGCCTCTGGCCGATACCCGTCCCGCCTGGAAGGTGCTGCGCGTGCTGGCCAATCTGCTGGGCGTCTCCGGTATCGACTACGAGACATCGCAGGATGTGCTGGCCGCAGTGGCCGGCAGTGCGACCCAGGTGCCCGCCGCCGTGCTGAGCAACGCTGCCAAGTCTGCGGCCGCGGAGCCTGCCGCCAACCTGGCGGCCCCGGTGGTGGCCAGCATTTACCAGCTCGACAGCATTGTGCGCCGCGCAACGTCGCTGCAATTGACGGCAGATGCCCGTCAGGTTCGTGAGGGAGGCGCCGCATGATCGACGCATTGAAAGCCTGGGGCCTGGGCTTGTCCACGGCCCCCTTCTGGACCGATGTGGCCTGGCCCGTCATCTGGATTCTGCTGGGCATCGTGGCCATCGTGGCTCCGCTGATGGGCGCCGTGGCTTATCTGACGCTGTGGGAGCGCAAGCTCCTGGGCTTTATGCAGATTCGCCTGGGTCCCAACCGCGTGGGTCCTTCGGGCCTGCTGCAGCCTCTGGCCGACGGCCTGAAGCTGCTGACCAAGGAACTGATCCAGCCCACGGCAGCCGCCAAGGGCCTGTTCTACGTCGGCCCCGTCATGGCCATCATGCCGGCCCTGGCCGCCTGGGTGGTGATTCCGTTTGCCCCCGATGTGGCGCTGGCCAATGTGAACGCCGGTCTGCTGCTGCTGATGGCCATCACTTCGATAGAAGTCTATGGCGTGATCATCGCGGGCTGGGCCTCGAACTCCAAGTACGCCTTCCTCGGCGCGCTGCGTGCCTCGGCACAGATGGTGAGCTACGAAATCGCGCTGGGCTTCTGCTTCCTGGTCGTGATCATGGTGACGGGCAGCATGAATCTGTCGGCCATCGTGATGAGCCAGGCCCAGGGCCAGTTCGCCTCCATGGGCATGAGCATCCTGTCCTGGAACTGGCTGCCGTTGCTGCCCATCTTCATCGTCTACCTGATCTCGATCGTGGCCGAAACCAACCGTCACCCGTTTGACGTGGTCGAAGGCGAAGCCGAAATCGTGGCCGGTCACATGGTCGAGTACTCGGGCATGGGCTTTGCGGTCTTCTTCCTGGCCGAATACGCGAGCATGTGGCTGGTCTCCATCCTGGGCGTGATCATGTTCCTGGGCGGCTGGCTGCCTCCGTTCGACTTCCTGGGCTTCATCCCGGGCTGGATCTGGCTGGCCATCAAGACCTTCCTCGTGGTGTCGTGCTTCATCTGGATTCGCGCTACCTTCCCGCGCTTCCGTTATGACCAGATCATGCGTCTGGGCTGGAAGATCTTCATTCCCGTCACTCTGGTGTGGCTGGTGGTAGTGGGTGCCTGGCTGTACTCGCCCTGGAACATCTGGAAATAAGCGGAGTACGTATGTCTGCAGTCGCTGCAACTCCTTTCTCCTTCAAGGATTTTCTCAAGAGCTTCATGCTCTGGGAACTGGCCAAGGGCATGGCCCTGACCGGCCGTTACACCTTCCGTCGCAAGATCACGGTGCAGTTCCCCGAGGAAAAAACCCCTCAGTCGCCACGCTTCCGTGGCCTGCACGCCCTGCGCCGCTATGAAAACGGCGAAGAGCGCTGCATTGCCTGCAAGCTGTGCGAAGCCGTGTGCCCGGCCATGGCCATCACCATCGAGTCGGATGTGCGTGATGACGGTTCGCGCCGTACCACGCGCTACGACATCGATCTGACCAAGTGCATCTTCTGCGGCTTCTGCGAGGAAAGCTGCCCGGTGGACTCCATCGTGGAGACGCACATCTTCGAATACCACGGCGAAAAGCGCGGTGACCTCTACTTCACCAAGGACATGCTCCTGGCAGTGGGTGACCGTTATGAAGCCGAGATCGCTGCCAACAAGGCGGCAGATGCCAAGTACCGCTGAAGCGGCTCCTTGATCACTTGAAAAGATTCGATCCATGGACGCCAAAACTGGTTTTTTCTATCTGTTCTCGGCTGTGCTGCTGTTTGCAGCCTTCCGCGTGGTCACGGCGCGCAACCCTGTGCACGCCGTGCTCAATCTGATTCTGGCCTTCTCCCAGGCAGCGGCCATCTGGCTGCTGCTCAAGGCTGAGTTCCTCGGTATCGCCCTGGTGCTGGTGTACCTAGGCGCCGTGATGGTGCTGTTCCTGTTCGTGGTGATGATGCTGGACATCCGCATCGATTCGCTGCGACGCGGCTTCTGGAAGCATTTCCCGTTCGCGGCGCTGATCGGCGTGCTGATCGCCTTCGAAATGGGCATGGTGCTGATGGGCGGTTTCGGCGATGTCGAAGACGTCAAGGCCGCTGGCGCGACCATGGTCAATGCAGCCGGTCAGACCGTTCCTTACTCGAACACCCAGGCGCTGGGCAAGCTGCTGTACACGGAGTACCTGTACCCCGTGGAGATCGCGGCCGTGATCCTGCTGGTGGCCATGATTGCCGCGATTGCCCTGACGCTGCGCAAGCGCAAGGACAGCAAGGCCATGAATCCCGCCGACCAGGTCCGGGTGCGCGCCTCCGACCGCATCCAGCTGGTCAAGGTCGCCCCCACCAAGCCTGCCCAACAACCTGACGCCGAAGTAGCCGCGGCGCCTGCTGTGGAGACAAAAGCATGACGCTGACTTTGGGCCACTTCCTGACGCTGGGTGCAATGCTGTTTGCACTCGCCGTGGTTGGCATTTTTCTGAACCGCAAGAACCTGATCGTCTTGCTCATGGCCATCGAGCTGATGCTGCTGGCCGTGAACATGAACTTCGTGGCGTTTTCCAGCTATCTGGGCGACATGCACGGCCAGGTGTTCGTGTTTTTCATCCTGACGGTGGCCGCTGCTGAATCGGCCATCGGTCTGGCGATCTTGGTGCTGCTGTTCCGTAACAAGAGCAGTATCAATGCGGAAGATCTCAACGCCCTCAAGGGTTGAGTCCGCCGTAACTTGCAAGGTTCTCAAGAATGAGTCAAACCCTTTCTGCATCCATGCTGCTTGCGGTGCCGCTGGCCCCGCTGGCAGGCTCCGCGCTCGCGGGTATCTGGGGCACCGCCTTCGGTGGCAACAAGATCGGCCGTACCGGCAGCCATTCGCTGACGATTCTGAGCGTGCTCGTGGCCTTCATCCTGTCGGTCATCGTGTTCCAAAGCGTGATCGTCGACGGTGCCCGCTTCGACCAGGCCATCTACACCTGGATGGAGGTCGGCGGCCTGAAGATGGAAGTCGGTTTCCTGATCGACTCCCTGACGGCCATGATGATGTGCGTGGTGACCTTTGTGTCGCTGATGGTGCACATCTACACCATTGGCTATATGGCCGAGGATGACGGCTACGACCGCTTCTTCTCGTACATCTCGCTGTTCACCTTCTCGATGTTGATGCTCGTCATGAGCAACAACCTGCTGCAGCTGTTCTTCGGCTGGGAAGCCGTGGGCCTGGTGTCCTATCTGCTGATCGGCTTCTACTTCAAGAAGGAATCGGCCATCTTCGCCAACATGAAGGCCTTCCTGGTCAACCGCGTGGGCGACTTCGGCTTCATCCTCGGCATTGGCCTGATCGCTGCCTACACCGGCACGCTGAGCTACGCGGAAATCTTCGCCAAGCTGCCCGAGCTGCAGACCGCCGTCATGCCCGGCACCGGCTGGGCCATCGTGACCGTTGCAGCGATCTGCCTGTTCGTGGGCGCCATGGGCAAGTCGGCCCAGTTCCCGCTGCATGCCTGGCTGCCCGATTCGATGGAAGGCCCGACCCCCATCTCGGCACTGATCCACGCCGCCACCATGGTGACGGCCGGCATCTTCATGGTCTCGCGCATGTCGCCGCTGTATGAGCTGTCGGACACGGCGCTGAACCTGATCCTGGTGATCGGCTCCATCACGGCGCTGTTCATGGGTATCCTGGGCATCATCCAGAACGACATCAAGCGCGTGATCGCGTACTCCACGCTGTCGCAGCTGGGCTACATGACCGTGGCCCTGGGCGTGTCGGCCTACTCGGTGTCCGTGTTCCACCTGATGACCCACGCCTTCTTCAAGGCCCTGCTGTTCCTCGGCGCTGGTTCGGTCATCATGGGCATGCACCACAACCAGGACATCCGCTGGATGGGCGGCGTGCGTAAGTACATGCCCATCACCTGGATCACCTTCCTGCTGGGCAATCTGGCGCTGATCGGCACACCGTTCTTCGCCGGCTTCTACTCCAAGGACGCCATCATCGAAGCGGTGCAGGCATCGCATCTGCCCGCGGCCGGCTTTGCCAGCTTCGCGGTGCTGGCCGGCGTGTTCATCACTGCCTTCTACTCCTTCCGTCTGTACTTCATCGTCTTCCACGGCAAGGAGCGCTACGACCAGAACCCCGATGCGCATCACGATGACCACCATGCTCATGACGACCACCACGGCCATGGCCACGATGCCAAGCCCCATGAGTCGCCTGCTGTCGTGTGGGTGCCGCTGGTCCTGCTGGCCATTCCCTCGGTGGTGATCGGCGCCATGGCGCTGGACACCATGGTGCTCGGCGACTTCTTCAAGGGCGCGATCTTCATCGACGGCGCCAAGCACCATGCGATGGCCGAACTGGCCGAGGAAATCCACGGCTGGGTGCCCATGGCTCTGCACGGCTTCACGGCCGCGCCGTTCTGGCTGGCCCTGGCGGGTGTGCTGGTGTCCTATGTGTTCTACATGGTCAAGCCCGAGATTCCTGCGGCCATCATGGCCTTCTCCAAGAAGATCGGTCTGTACCAGGTGCTGGAAGGCAAGTACGGCGTGGACTGGGTCTACGAGAACATCTTCGCCCGCGGTGCCCGTGCCTTCGGTACCTTCTTCTGGAAGGTCGGCGATCAGGCCATCATCGATGGCGCCATCGTCAACGGTTCCTGGAAGCTCATGGCCAAGTTCGGCCAGTGGGTGCGCGGCCTGCAGTCGGGCTATCTCTATCACTATGCGTTGGTCATGCTGCTGGGTATCGTTGCCCTCATGACGTACTTCGTGTGGCTCAACAAGTAGTAGGGGAAGAACAAAAATGGGTTTGTTGAGTCTTTCTATCTGGGTGCCGATCATTTTCGGCGCCCTCCTGCTGGCCTTGGGCCGCGAAGGGCAGGCCAACGCGGTGCGCTGGCTGGCCCTGATCGGTTCGCTGATCGGCTTTGCGGTGACCGTGCCGCTGATCACCGGCTTCGATACCACGACGGCGAATATGCAGTTCGTGGAGAACGCGCTCTGGATCGAGCGCTTCAACATCCACTACCACCTGGGCGTGGATGGCATCTCCATGTGGTTCATTCCGCTGACGGCCTTCATCACCGTGCTGGTGGTGATCGCTTCGTGGACCAACATCACCGAGCGCGTGAACCAGTACATGAGCGCGTTCCTGATCCTCTCGGGTCTGATGATCGGCGTGTTCGCGGCGCTGGACGGCATGCTGTTCTACGTGTTCTTCGAAGCCACGCTGATTCCGATGTATCTGATCATCGGTATCTGGGGCGGCCCGAACAAGATCTACGCGGCTTTCAAGTTCTTCCTCTACACCTTGCTGGGCTCGCTGCTCACGCTGGTGGCCCTGATCTATCTGTACACCCAGTCGGGCGGCAGCTTCGAGATCCTGGACTGGCACAAGCTGCCGCTGTCCGGCACGGCGCAGACGCTGATCTTCTTTGCCTTCTTCGCGGCCTTTGCGGTGAAGGTGCCGATGTTCCCGGTGCACACCTGGCTGCCCGATGTGCACGTGGAAGCGCCTACCGGCGGTTCCGCCGTGCTGGCCGCCATCATGCTGAAGCTGGGCGCCTATGGTTTCCTGCGTTTCTCGCTGCCCATCGCTCCCGATGCCGCACATGAGTGGTCCGGCCTGATCATCGCGCTGTCGCTGATCGCCGTGATATACGTGGGCGTGGTGGCCCTGGTGCAGAAGGACATGAAGAAGCTGGTGGCTTATTCGTCCGTGGCCCACATGGGCTTCGTGACCCTGGGCTTCTTCATGTTCAACGACCTGGGCATCTCCGGCGGCCTGGTGCAGATGATTGCCCACGGCTTTGTCTCGGGCGCCATGTTCCTGTGCATCGGCGTGCTCTACGACCGCGTGCATTCGCGTGACATCGCTGCCTACGGCGGCGTGGTCAACACCATGCCCAAGTTCGCGGCCTTCGCGCTGCTGTTCGCCATGGCCAACTGCGGTCTGCCCGCCACGGCCGGCTTCGTCGGCGAGTGGATGGTGATCCTGGGCGCCGTGCAATACAACTTCTGGATCGGCCTGGGCGCTGCCACGGCCCTGATCTTCGGTGCCGCCTACACGCTGTGGATGTACAAGCGCGTGTACCTGGGCGCCGTGGCCAACGACCATGTGGCCGAACTCAAGGACATCGATTGCCGCGAGTTCCTGGTGCTGGGCGTGCTGGCCGTGGCCGTGCTGGTCATGGGCCTGTATCCCAAGCCCTTCACGGATGTGATGGATGTGTCTGTGGCTGAGCTCATCAAGCATGTGGCTGTGAGCAAGCTCAACTGACCAGACTGAAACGAGAGACACGAGATGATTGACAACATCAGCTGGCTGGCGATCTACCCGGAGATCACTCTCCTGGTCATGGCCTGCGTCATTGCCTTGGTGGACTTGGGCGTGAAAAGCGCCCGCCGCACCGGCACCTATGTTCTGACCATGCTCACCCTGCTTGTCGTGGCGGTGATGCAAGGCATGTATGCCGCAAGCGGCAATACCTTCTACGGCTGGGGCAACATGGTTGTCTCGGACGCCATGGGCAACTGGCTCAAGTGCTTTGCGACCATCGCCATGATGGTCACCATGGTCTATGGCCGCCCCTATGCGGCCGAGCGCGACATGCTGCGCGGCGGCGAGTTCTTCACGCTGTCCATGCTGGCTCTGCTGGGCATGTTCGTCATGATCAGCGGCAACAACTTCCTGGTCCTGTATCTGGGCCTGGAACTGCTGACCCTGTCCAGCTATGCGCTGGTGGCTCTGCGCCGCGACCACACCGTGTCCGTCGAAGCCGCCATGAAGTACTTCGTGCTGGGCGCCATGGCTTCGGGCTTCCTGCTGTACGGCATGTCCATGCTCTACGGCGCGACCGGCTCGCTGGACATCGGCGAAGTGTTCAAGGCCATCAACTCCGGCCAGATCAAGCACCAGGTGCTGGTCTTCGGTCTGGTCTTCGTGGTCGCTGGTCTGGCTTTCAAGCTGGGCGTGGTGCCCTTCCACATGTGGGTGCCCGACGTCTACCAGGGCGCTCCCACGGCCATCACGGCCCTGATCGGCGGCGCGCCCAAGCTGGCCGCGTTCGCGATCGCCATCCGCCTGCTGGTGGACGGCCTGCTGCCCCTGGCCATCGACTGGCAGCAGATGCTGATGGTGCTGGCCGTGTGCTCGCTGCTCGTGGGTAACCTCGCGGGTCTGCAGCAGACCAACATCAAGCGCATGCTGGCCTACTCGACGATTTCCCAGATGGGCTTTGTGCTGCTGGGCCTGATGTCGGGCGTGGTCGACGGCAAAGTGGACCCCGCCACCGTCGAGAACGCTTACAGCTCGGCCATGTTCTACGTTGTGACCTATGTGCTGACGGCGCTGGCCTCCTTCGGCGTGATCCTGCTGCTGGCCCGCGAAGGCTTTGAAAGCGAAGAGATCGCCGACCTGTCCGGCCTGAACCAGCGCAGCCCGCTGTATGCCGGCGTGATGTCCATCTGCCTGTTCTCCATGGCGGGTCTTCCTCCGCTGGTCGGCTTCTATGCCAAGCTGTCCGTGCTGCAGGCCCTGGTGGCTTCCGGCAGCAGCCTGTACATCGGCCTGGCGGTGTTCGCCGTGATCATGTCGCTGATCGGCGCCTTCTATTACCTGCGCGTGGTCAAGGTCATGTACTTTGATGCTCCAATCACCGCTACCAGCGTGTCCGCCTCCCTGGACGTGCGCGTGGTGCTGACCATCAACGGTGCGCTGGTTCTGCTGCTGGGCATTCTGCCCGGCGGACTGATGGCCTTGTGCGCTGACGCCGTCGTGCGTGCCCTGGCCTCCTGATGACGAACGCGGTGAGGGCTGGAGCCCTCACCGCTTTTTCTAGGAATGGCTTAGCGTGTCTATTACCGCTTCTATCTGGCTCATCATCTTGGCTGCCCTTGTGGCAGCCAATTTGCCTTTTATCAACCAGCGTCTGGCCATCGTCGGCCCCGTCATGCCGGGGCGCAAGCCGCTGTGGCTGCGGCTGATCGAGATGTTGGTGCTGTATCTGCTCGTGGGCGGGCTCGGCATGCTGCTGGAGCACCGCGCAGGCCAGAATTCTCCCCAAGGCTGGGAGTTTTATGCCATCACTGCTACGCTGTTCCTGACGCTGGCATTTCCCGGCTTTGTGTACCGCTACCTTGTTCATCGCAAGGGCTGAGTTGCGCTCATGAAAGTGCTTGATCTTCATTGTCCGGCAGGCCATCTCTTCGAGGGCTGGTTTGCGTCGGAAGATGATTTTCAAAGCCAGCTGCAGCGCCGGCTGGTGCAATGCCCTGTGTGCGGCGACAGCCATGTGAGCAAGCGCCTGAGTGCACCGCGCCTGAATCTGGGCGCCCAGCCGCCCAGGGCCGCACCCCAGCCCCAGGAGGCGCAGCCGCGGCCGCCGATGCCCGAAGCCAGCCCCGAGGCGCGCGAGCGGCTGCAAGCTATGCAGGCGGCCTGGATACAGTGGTCGCGCAAGGTGGCGGAAAACACCGAAGACGTGGGCAAGAAGTTTGCCGAGGAAGCGCGGCGCATCCATTACGGTGAAACCGAGGAACGCGCGATCCGCGGTCAGACCAGCGCCGAGGAGGCCGTGGAATTGCTGGAGGAGGGCATCGGCGTGCTGCCGCTGGTCCTGCCGGAATCCGCGGGCGGCGGCAGCCTGCAATAACCCCGTGTCCTGAAAGGCCGGCCAGGGTCAAGCCCCGGCCGGCCTTTGCTGTTTTCAGGATTTCGATAGCTGCCTGCGCTTGCTCTGTCTCTGTTTCATGCTGAAAACTGCATGTGTCAATTGCTTGTCGGGTGCAGCCAGCTCTTCAAACAATAGCGCTCGATGCTGAGCTTTGTCGCTGCGTGGATTTTTCGGCGACAAATGCCAAGCATATTTGCGCTGGCAGAGCTAGTAACCCAGCTCTGGGTCCGGGTATTGAGGGGCCGAGGGTTTACCTTGTCAGGGTTTAGGCCGGTGCGCATCAACTGCTGCCCGGCAAGCCTCTCATGAGCTATCAAAATTAATAGCGTCAGACGCTTGTCCATAGTCCGTTTGGACCATGTTCTATGCGTGAGTGCAGCCTGAGTCTCGGGCGCCTATGACAGCCTGGTTCGCCGAGCATCGCCGGCGCCGAGTGTTAGCGCATGCTTGTCGCAGTGCTCGCATATTTGCTGGCCCATCAGGGAAAACATGAGCACGGTCCGGCGCCAGACCTAGGAGTTTCCCCCTGCGGCAGTGCAGCATGGCGGCCCAAGATGCCAGACCAAGAGGGAGGGCGCGTCGCAAGCTGCGTCCTGTCATTTGTTTTGCAGCACTCAGGACTGACGGCCAGCGCATGAGCGACCTAATTCTCCAAACCAGCCAACTCACCAAAGAGTTCAAGGGCTTCACGGCCGTCAGCAAGGTGGATCTGGCCGTCCGGCGCGGCTCCATCCACGCGTTGATCGGACCCAATGGCGCGGGCAAGACCACCTGCTTCAATCTGCTGACCAAGTTTCTCAAGCCCACTTCGGGCAGCATCCGCTTCAACGACGTGGACATCACCCACGAGGCGCCGGCCCAGATTGCGCGCCGTGGCGTGATCCGCTCCTTCCAGATTTCGGCGGTCTTTCCGCACTGCACCCTGCTGGAGAACGTGCGCATAGGCCTGCAGCGCCAGCTGGGCACGGCGTTTCATTTCTGGACCAGCGAGAACACCCTGAACCGTCTCAACGACCGCGCCATGGAGCTGTTGACCGAGGTGGGCCTGCAGGACATGGCCGACGAGGTCACCGTGAATCTGCCCTATGGCCGCAAGCGTGCGCTGGAGATCGCCACCACGCTGGCCATGGAGCCCGAGCTCATGCTGCTCGACGAGCCTACCCAGGGCATGGGCCACGAGGACGTGGACCGCGTGACCCAGCTGATCAAAAAGGTCTCGGCCGGCCGCACCATCCTCATGGTCGAGCACAACATGAAGGTCATCTCCACGATTGCCGACCGCATCACGGTGCTGCAGCGCGGCGCGGTGCTGGCCGAGGGCGGCTACGAAGAGGTGTCGCGCAATCCCCAGGTCATGGAAGCCTATATGGGCACTACCGAAGGCCAGCTGCAGGGAGCGCATTGAGATGCAGCACCCCCTGAGTCGCTGCGCGCCTTCCCCCTCTCTCGCTACGCGGGAGGGGGACAACGCCTTGCTGCGGGGCGGCCCTTGCTCGGCGTTTCTGGTTGGGATCGTGCCGGTTTTGAGTGATATGCCTTGGACAGACGAACAATGAATAAAACAAGCACTCCGGCGCTGGAGATCAAGGGGCTGAACGCCTGGTATGGCGAATCCCATGTGCTGCACGGCATGGACCTGGTGGTCCAGCCCGGCGAGGTGGTCACGCTGCTGGGCCGCAATGGCGCGGGGCGCACCTCCACGCTGCGCGCCGTCATGGGGCTCACGGGTGCGCGCAAGGGCTCGATCAAGATCAACGGTGTCGAGACCGTCCACCTGCCCACGCACAGGATCGCCCACCTGGGCGTCGGCTATTGCCCCGAGGAGCGCGGCATTTTCTCCAGCCTGTCCTGCGAGGAAAACCTGATGCTGCCGCCGCCGCTCAAGACCGGCGAGGCCGGCATGAGCATCGCCGAGATCTACGAGATGTTCCCCAATCTCTACGAGCGTCGCCAGAGCCAGGGCACGCGGCTGTCGGGCGGCGAGCAGCAGATGCTGGCCGTGGCCCGCATTCTGCGCACGGGCGCGCGGCTGCTGCTGCTCGACGAGATTTCCGAGGGCCTGGCGCCCGTGATCGTGCAGGCGCTGGCGCGCATGATCACCACGCTGCGCGCCAAGGGCTATACGGTGGTCATGGTGGAGCAGAACTTCCGTTTTGCGGCGCCGCTGGCCGACCGCTTCTATGTGGTCGAGCACGGCCATGTGGTGGAGCGCTTCGGCTCTGCCGAGCTGGACGCCAAGATGCCCGTGCTCAACGAGCTGCTGGGCGTCTGAGCCCCGCGCCTAGATTTTTCTTCAAGACCAAGAACCCCAACCAGGAGACAGTGATGAAAGCAAAACTGAGTGTTCTCGCGTGCATGCTGGCCGCAGCAGGCTTGGCCAGCCCTCTGGCCCAGGCCCAGGAAAAAGTGAAGATCGGTTTTGTCACCGATATGTCCAGTCTCTATGCCGACGTGGAAGGCAAGAACGCCGTGATCGCGATGCAGATGGCGATCGACGACTTCGGAGGCAAGGTGCTGGGCCAGCCCATCGAGCTGTTGAGCGCCGATCACCAGAACAAGGCCGACATCGCGGCCAGCAAGGCCCGCGAATGGGTGGACACCCAGGGCGTGACCATGCTCTTCGGCGGCACCAACTCCGGCACGGCCCTGGCCATGGCCAAGGTGGCCCAGGAAAAGAAGCGCGTGTTCTTCGACAGCGGCGCGGGCTCCTCGGCACTGACCAACGAGCAGTGCAGCCCCTATACCGTGCACTATGCCTACGACACCGTGGCCCTGGCCAAGGGCACGGGCAGCGCCGTGGTGGGCCGCGGCGGCAAGACCTGGTTCTTTCTGACGGCAGACTACGCTTTCGGCCACTCGCTGGAGAACGATACCGCGGCCGTGGTCAAGGCCAGCGGCGGCCAGGTGCTGGGCTCGGTCAAGCACCCGCTCAATGCCACGGATTTCTCTTCCTTCCTGCTGCAGGCGCAGAACTCCAAGGCCCAGGTGCTGGGTCTGGCCAATGCGGGCGGCGACTTCATCAACAGCGTCAAGGCCGCGCGCGAGTTCGGCATCAACAAGACCATGAAGACCGCCGGTCTGCTGGTGTTCCTGTCCGATATCCACAGCCTGGGCCTGAAGAACACCGCGGGCCTGCTGCACACCGTGAGCTGGTACTGGGACATGAATGACGAGTCGCGCAAGTTCGCGAGCAAGTTCATGGCCAAGACCAAGCGCATGCCCACCGACATCCATGCGGCTGACTACTCGGCGGTGATGAACTATCTGAAGGCCGTGGAAGCCGTCAAGAGCACCGATTCCGACAAGGTGATGGCCTACCTCAAGAGCCACCCCCTCAACGACTTCTACGGCAAGGGCGTGATCCGTCCCGACGGCCGCTATGCGCACGACATGTATCTGGTGGAGGTCAAGAACCCTTCCGAATCCCAGAAGCCCTGGGACTATCTGAAGGTTCTGCAGACCCTGCCGGCCGATACGGTCTGGACCACCAAGGCCGAAAGCAAGTGCGCGCTCTGGAAATAAGCGCTCAGCCAACGGTCTGATGCACACCCCACACCCACCAGCGTATCTCTCATGGAAATCTTCGGCGTTTCATTGCCCGGCCTGATGAGCCAGCTCCTTCTGGGGCTGGTCAACGGTTCGTTCTACGCAATTCTGAGTCTGGGCCTGGCCGTGATCTTCGGCCTGCTCAATGTCATCAACTTTGCGCACGGCGCACTGTTCATGCTGGGTGCGATGTGCACCTGGATGGCCATGAGCTATTTCGGCATCAACTACTGGGTGATGCTGATCCTGTCGCCCGTGCTGGTGGGGATTCTGGGGGTGCTGATAGAGCGCTTTTTGCTGCGCTGGATCTACAAGCTCGACCACCTCTACGGCCTGTTGCTGACGCTGGGGCTGTCGCTGCTGATCGAGGGCGTGTTCCGCTCCATCTACGGCGTTTCCGGCCTGGGCTACGACACGCCCGAGCTGCTCGAAGGCGCCACCAATCTGGGCTTTATGATCCTGCCCAATTACCGCGCCTGGGTGGTGCTGGCTTCGGTGGCGGTCTGCATCGCCACCTGGTTCGTGATCGAGAAGACCCGCATCGGTGCCTATCTGCGCGCCGGCACCGAGAACCCGCGCCTGGTCGAGGCCTTCGGCGTCAATGTGCCGGTGATGATCACGCTCACCTATGCGTTCGGCGCGGCGCTGGCCGCCTTCGCCGGCGTGCTGGCCGCACCCGTGTATCAGGTCACGCCGCTGATGGGGCAGAACCTCATCATCGTGGTGTTCGCCGTGGTGGTGATCGGCGGCATGGGCTCCATCATGGGCTCCATCCTCACCGGCCTGGCACTCGGAGTGATAGAAGGCCTGACCAAGGTGTTCTGGCCCGAAGCCTCGTCCACGGTCGTGTTCTTCATCATGGTCATTGTTTTGCTGATTCGCCCCGCTGGCCTGTTCGGTAAAGAAAAATAAGAGGGGCAGACATGAAATCCCAAACGCTTGTTCAACGCATTGCGCCCCTGGGCTACGGCCTGCTGCTGCTGGGGCTGGTTGCCGCACCTTTTCTGGGTGCCTATCCGGTGTTCGTGATGAAGCTCATGTGCTTCGCGCTGTTCGCCTCGGCCTTCAATCTGCTGCTGGGCTATACGGGTCTGCTGTCCTTCGGGCACGCGGCTTTTCTGGGCGGTGCGGCCTATGTGGCCGGCTATACCGTCAAGGCCTGGGGCTTCACGCCCGAGATCGGCATGCTGCTGGGCACGCTGGTCGGCGCCCTGCTGGGCCTGGTCTTTGGCTGGCTGGCCATCCGCCGCCAGGGGATCTACTTCTCCATGATCACGCTGGCCGTGGCGCAGATGCTGTTCTTCGGCGCGCTGCAAGCGCCGTTCACGGGCGGCGAGGACGGCCTGCAGGGCGTGCCGCGCGGCAAGCTGTTCGGCGTCATCGACCTGAGCAGCGACCTGGTCATGTACTACGTGGCCCTGGCCATCGTGGTGCTGGCTTTTCTGCTCATTGTGCGCACCATCCATTCGCCGTTCGGCCAGGTGCTCAAGGCCATCAAGGAAAACGAGCCGCGCGCCATCTCGCTGGGCTATGACGTCAACCGCTTCAAGCTGCTGGCCTTTGTGATCTCGGCGGCCCTGACCGGTCTCGCGGGCTCGCTGAAGACCGTGGTCCTGGGTTTCGCCACTCTCTCCGACGTGCACTGGACCACCTCGGGCCATGTGATTCTGATGACGCTGATGGGCGGCCTGGGCACGCTGTCCGGCCCCATCGTGGGCTCGGCCGTGGTGGTGGCGCTGGAGAACAAGATCGGCGACTTCGGCAGCTTCCTGGCGCGCACCACGGGCATAGACTGGTTCTCCACGCTGGGCGAGTCGGTCACCATAGTCACGGGTCTGATCTTTGTGCTGTGCGTGCTGCTGTTCCGCAAGGGCATCATGGGCGAGCTGATCGCTTGGCTGCAGCGCCGCAAGTGAAACCCTTGGCCGGATGACAGAGGGCTGCAGCTTGCAGCCCTTTTTGTTTGTACGGCGCTGGCGCGGCACCGTCGAGCCGCTGTGGGCCGGCGAGCGTATACACTTTGCAACTTCTATGCTCGAGCGTGTACGTCGGAACAGATCTTTCGCCGCCCTGGTCACGGCGGTGTTTGCGCTGCTGCTGTTGACGGCGGCCCTGTCCGGCGTGCGCGTGCGTACCGGCCTGGGCATTGAGGCCGCATGGGCTGATGTGTGCTCGACCAGTCATGCGGCGGGGGAGCCGGCCTCGTGGCCGGGCGCTCCCGATGAGGACATGGGCCATGGCGCCCACAGCCCGGACTGCGTGCTGTGTATCGCTCTGGCCCCTCCAGAGTCCTTGAAGGCCGATATCCATAGGCCGCCCGTTCCGGCATTCCATCAGAAGTGGCGCAGCCTGCCAGCGCTGCTCGCCATGCTGGATATCGCCGCACCGCTTCCTGCACGCGGTCCTCCCGGCGCAGCCGCGTAAACCACCTGCCTTCGCGCGGCGGATTTGCGCGCCTCTATTCCCTGTTCCAGCGCCAAGGCCTGCACGGCTTTGGGCTGCGCCTTTCAATTCGCCAAGGCCTTCCCACTGGGAAAGCCTGTGGCCGCCTGCACGCCTGTCTGTGATCGAGCTGCGTGCGGGCCGAGGACACTCATGAATATCTCCAAGAACGCTAAAGGCCATGCCATGGCCAGCGAAAAGACTCGTCCCTCGCTGCCGTCCAGCCGCAGCGCCATTGCCCTGGCCATCCTGGGCCTGAGCGGCCTGCAGACCGTAGCCCAGGCTCAGGAGGCGGCCGAGTCCGCGATGCCGGAACTGGTGGTGACGGCGGTACACGACCACTCTCCCTTGCATGTCGTGGCCGACCCCAAGCAGCCGCGCCAACCAGTGCCGGCCAGCGATGCGGCGGATTACCTCAAAAGCATTCCCGGCTTTGCGGCGATACGCAGCGGCGGCTCCAATAGCGACCCGGTGTTTCGCGGCCAGTTCGGCTCGCGCCTGCCGATACTGACGAATGGCACGACCATGCTCGGCGCCTGTCCGGGGCGCATGGACTCGCCGAGTTCCTATATCTCGCCCGAAACCTATGATCTGCTGACCGTGGTCAAAGGTCCGCAGACCGTGGCCTGGGGTCCCGGGGTCTCGGCGGGCGTGGTGCGCTTCGACCGCGAAAAGCCGCAGCTCAAGGACGGCGAGATCCGTTTCTCGGCCAGCGCCCTGGCGGGCACGGCGGCACGCATTGACCAGAATCTCGACTTTCTGGCCGGCAATGAAAGCTATTACCTGCGTCTGACGGCCAACCACTCCCAAAGCAAGGACTACAAGGACGGCCGCGGCCGTATCGTGCCCTCGCACTGGGACAAGTGGAATACCGATGTGGCGCTGGGCTTCACGCCCGACGCCCAGACCCTGATCGAGCTGTCCGCGGGCACCGGCGACGGCGAGGCCCGCTACGGCGGCCGCGGCATGGACGGCACGCGCTTCAGGCGCGAGAGCGCCGGACTGCGTTTCGAGAAGAGCGCGATCTCGCCCCTGCTGAGCAAGCTCGAGGCCCAGCTGTACTACAACCAGGCCGATCATGTGATGGACAACTTCAGCCTGCGGCCGTTCAAGCCCAGTGGCCATATGTCCATGCCCATGGCCAGCAATGTGCGGCGCACCACCACGGGTCTGCGCGCGGCGGCAACCTGGGAGCTGACGCCCGCGACTTCGCTGCAGACCGGTATGGATGCGATGAACAGCCCGCACGACAAGCGCTCGGGCAGCGCCATGCAGCCATATGGCAGCAAGCCATGGATGCGCGATGCCAGGTTCAGCAATTTGGGGCTGTTTGCCGAGCTGAACCGGCAGCTGGACCTGGAGAACAAGCTGGTGGCCGGGCTGCGCCTAGACCGGGCTCAGGCCTGGCGCTATCCGGATGCATCGAGCAGCATGGGTGGCATGAGCATGGCCGCCGGCAATGCGGCGGCCAGCAACCACCGTGAAAGCAGTGCTCTGCCCAGCGGCTTTGTGCGCTGGGAGCGCAAGCTGGCCGCTGGCTCCACCGTGTATGCGGGCCTTGGCCATGTACAGCGCTTTCCCGACTACTGGGAGCTGATATCGCCCGGCAACAGCAGCGCCGTCAGCGGCAACGCTTTTGCCAGCCTCAAGCCGGAAAAGACCACGCAGATCGATGTGGGCGCGAGCTGGAAGGCCCAGGACTGGCAGGCCTGGACCTCGGCCTATCTGGGCTATGTGCAGGACCACATGCTGTTCGACTATCGGGGCGGCATGTCTTCCCAGGTGCGCAATGTCAATGCGCGCACCGCCGGCGTCGAGCTGGGCGGCAGCTACCGCCTGACGCCGGCGCTCACGGCCCAGGCCACGCTGGCCTATAGCTGGGCTCAGAACGCCACGGACCAGCGCCCGCTGCCACAGACACCACCGCTGGAAGCCAAGCTGGGCCTGGATTATCGCCAGGGCGCCTGGAGCGCCGGCGCGCTGTGGCGCGTGGTGGCGGCCCAGCACCGCTATGCAGCGGGCCAGGGCAATGTGGTCGGCAAGGACTTCGGGCCCAGCGCAGGCTTCGGCCTACTCTCCGTCAACGCGGGTTACAGCGTGCATCGCAGGCTCAAGCTCACGGCGGGCATGGACAATCTGTTCAACAAGAACTATGCCGAACATCTGAACCTGGCCGGCAATGCGGGCTTCGGCCTGCCGGGCGGCCAGCGCATCAACGAGCCGGGTCGCACGCTCTGGGTGCGCGCCGACCTCAAGTACTAGGCGCGGCGGGCCATGCGGAGGGGCGTTGCACGCGGCTCGCCGCATGACCCGGGCAGACCTGGGCCTTGCCGCCACCGGCCCCAGTCGGCCGGTCCTAAAGCTTCAGCGCATCCGCATACCCGGTCATCTCCAGATAGCCGTTGCCCGCGCGGCTGCCGCGTCCATCGGCACCTATGCGCCGCAGCTCGCACAGTCCTTCCCAGTAGATGGCGCCGGTGCTGGCGCGGCTGTCTAGCTCCTGGTCGTCGACCAGAGCCTGGACCTCGAAAGCTCCGGCCGGAGTTTGCACCCGCCAGGCGACCGGATAGCGGGTCTGGGAATGGGGGCTGGTCCAGTAGCGCAGCGGCTCGAAGCGCACCTCGTCGGCACCGAAGATGCGTGCGCTTTGGCCGGGGGCGCGGAACGAGCCGCCCGCCCATAGCGCGCCGCCGCTGTGGCGCCGCAGATGGAAGGCGGTGAGGGCGCTGCCGTCGTCGAGGTTCATGCCTATCCAGTCCCAGCCCTGTGCGTCACGGTCCAGTAAGGCGGCGCTGCATTCATGGTCCAGCCAGGCGCGGTTGTGCGCGGAGGGCTCGACGGCCAGTTGCCGGCCATCGATGCTAATGCTGCCGCCGACCCGGAGCTGGGGCTGGCTGTAGTAGTAGCTGGCCTGCTCCTCCTTCGGCCCCTTGCGTGAAAGTCCGTTCAAGCCCTGAAGCAGCAAGGGCTGGGTGCTATCAAACTCAAGGGCCAGCGTGAATTCCTTGGCCACCAGCCGGGCGCTGTAATGGCTGGCTTGCGTGGCGTCCCGACCTGCAAGCGCTTGGCGCTTGAGCTGCCAGTCCTGGATGTAAACGTCCGTGTCGCTCTCGCCGGCATCCGCCAGGCCCAAGCCGGCCCGCGCCATGCGTTGGTCGTGGCGCAGCTTCTGGCCCTGGACATCGCAGAGCGCGGCATGCGCAAAGATCAGCTGCTTGGCCGCGAGAGGCGAGTGCAGGGCTTGAGTCCCGGCGACGCGGGAGCGGAAAAAAGTCAGCTGGAAGCCCCAGGGCCTGGCGCCCGCCTGTAGCTGTCCGGTGATGTACCACCATTCGGTCTGCAGATCCGGATGGCTGCCGAAGTCGCGCGGAAACCGCAGGGCCTTGGGCGGCAGGGCCAGGCTTGCCGAAGGCAGGCCGGCCCAGCCCAGGCCCAACGCCGCCAGCGTCTGCAGGGCCTGCCGGCGCGGGCCCGCGGGCTTCAGAGGGTTGGAGGGCGGGAGGCGATACACCATGCGTCATTGTCACTGTTCTGCGGTGCAGCGGGCATGGTGCGAGCCAGACGAGCGGGTCTTCAGCCTATATCCGGCAGCGGCACAATCACCATCCACATGACGCCGAAGCGGTCGGCCACCATGCCGAAACGGCTCGCAAAAAACGTGGGGCCCAGGGACATTTGCACCCGGCCGCCGTCTCCCAGCGCGGCAAAGATGCGCTCGGCTTCCTCGTCGCTGGGCGCATTGATGGACAGGGAAAAGCCCTTGAACTCGGGTTTGCCGTCGTTCATGCCGTCGGAGGCCATGATCTGCGTCTCGCCGATCTGCACATTGGCATGCATGATTTTTTCCGGCGCTACCGCGGCGGGGCCGCAGTCCTGAGGGGAGGCCTCCTTGGGTGCAGGCGGGGCGTCCTTGAAGCGCATCAAGACGGTGACTCGCGCACCTATGGCTTTCTGGTAGAAATTCAGGGCCTCTTCGCAGCGGCCATTGAAAAACAGATACGGCTGGATTTGCATACGGACTCCTGGAGACAGAGAGGGAGCCGCCATTGTGCGCCGAGCCGTTCCGGGAGTGCATGCAAGGCGTGAGCGGGTGTATGGGCATGGGCGGTTTCAGGTCCGCGCGGTCTTGCGCCATCAAGGCCCTGGAGCATTCGGTCCCAGGCTTTACCAGTCTTCCTTGACCGCCAGCACCGCATCGGCCGCTGCCGCCCTGCGTCCGGCCAGCCAGGCCGTGATGACACCCGCCAGGACCACGGCCGCGGCCAGGCCCAGCAGGCGCAACAGGGGCAGGCGCAGTTCCATGGTCCAGTGAAAGCTCTGCGGGTTCACCACATGCACGAGGATCACGGCCACGCCCAGGCCCAGCAAGCTGCCGGCGATGGCGCCCAGCCCGGTCCAGGCCAGGCCCTCGGCCGCGACGACGGTCAGCACATCGCGGCGCGTCAGACCCAGGTGGGCCAGCAGCCCGAACTCCTTGCGCCGGGCCAGCACCTGCGCGCTGAAGCTGGCCGCAATCCCGAACAGGCCTATGCCTATGGCCACGGCCTGCAGCCAGTAGGTCACGGCAAAGCTGCGGTCGAAAATGCGCAGTGATCTGTCGCGCAAGGCCGCGCTGCTCACGAACTCGAGAACCGGAGCCGGCTCGCCGGGGGGGCTGAGCGCATGCTCTATGGCCCGATGCAGATCCGCCGGCCGCGCCTGCGCGCCCGCCGCAGGCCAGACGGCGACCTCGCTGAGCTGGGCATCGCCGCCCAGCGCCAGATAGTCCTGCCAGTCCATGGCCACGGCGCCGAACTGGCGCACATAGTCGCGCCAGATGCCCGCTATGTAGAACGAAGCCGAGGGCCGGGCATGGGTCTTGCGGCTGAAAGCCTCTGCCAGCAAAGGCCAGTCGTCGCCGATTTTCAACCCATAGAGCTGGGCCAGGGCTTCGCTGATATGCACCGGTATGCCGCTGTGCGGCGTGCGCAGCGGCCCCGCCACCCATGGCAGCTGCTGGGCCTGTTCGCCCTTGAGCGAGCGAATCAGCAGGCTGATGGCCGGCTGCTCGGGGCTGAGCGCCAGGGTGTTGCTGCGCATGGCCTGGGCATGCTCAACCGCGGGCAGGCGCGCAATGCGCGCCGCGGCATCGGCGGGCAACAGGGCCGCATCCACGCGGCTGGAGCCGCCGGCGGCGCGGATATACAGCGGCGCGGGCAGCACGGCATCGAGCCATTCCATCATGCTGCCGCGAAAGCTGGTGACCATCACCGTCAGCGCCACGGCCAGGCTGAGGCTGGCCACCACGCCGCCCACGGCCACGGTGGTGGAGCTGCGCATGCGCCGTGCGCGCTCCAGCGCCAGCATGCCCAGCGGGTTCCGGGAAAGTCCTGCAGGCAGCAGGCCTAGCACGGAGCCCAGCAGCCAGGGCAGGGCCGCCATGCCGCCCAGCAGCAGCAAGCCCACGGCCGCATAGGCGGCCAAGGGAATGCCGGCAACCGGCGGCATAAAGGCCAGGCCCGCGCTGGCCAGCAGCAGCGCCAGCGCGGGCCAGAAGCGCGGCGGCTTTTCATGCGTGTTGCCCAGGCCCTTGAGAGTGGCAGCAGGCAGCAGGTCCATGGCCGAACGCGCGGGCCACCAGGCGCCGGCCAGCGTGGCGGCGATGCCCTGCAGTCCAAAGACCAGGGCGGCAGCAGGACTCCACTGCAGCGCCGGCTGCACGCCCGCAAAAAAGCCGCCGCCCAGATCCCCGCCCAGCATCTGCAGAGCGCCCCAGGCCAGCCCGCTGCCCAGCGCAATGCCGGCCGCGCTGCCCACGGCGCCCAGCGCCAGGGCCTCCAGCAGCACCAGCGCCAGGCGCTGGCGCGGCGTGGCACCGAGCACGGCCAGCAGCGCAAACTGCGGCGCGCGCTGGGCCACGCTGAGCGCGAGTACCGAGAACACCAGAAAGGCTCCGGTGAACAAGGCCACCAGGGCCAGCACCGTGAGGTTGACGCGGTAGGCGCGAGACATCTGGCCCACCCGCTGCTGTTCGTCGCCGGGCTGCTGGATCAGTATCTGGCTCTGCCACGCGGGCAGGGCGCGCAGCTCCGCCGCCACCTGGCTGCGTGCTGCGTTGTCGGCCAGCAGCAGATCGATCCGGTCCAGTTGTTGAAAGCGCTGCAGCTTTTCCTGCAGGGCGGCGATGTCCATGACGGCCACGGGAGCGCCCGTGGCCGCTACCGTGCCGGCGATGCGCAGGGTCTGCAGCCGGCCGTTGAGCAGCCAGTGCATTGCGGTGTTGGACGCCCGTTCGGGGCTCAGCTGCAGGGCCTGCAGCGCCGCGGCGTTGAGGAAGACCGCATCGGGCGCGAACAGATCGAGCCGGTCGCTGCCCGCAAACAGCTGTGGCATCAGGGCCGGCGCCACGGGCGCGAGCTTGGTGGCATCGCTGCCCAGCACGCGCAGCGCCGTGCCCCGGGCCGCGCCCTGAGTAGTGCGGGCATCTGCGTCTGGCGCAGGGCGGTCGGCGTCCGCTGCGGGCAGCAGCACCGTGGTCTCGAGCCAGGGAACGGCGGCCGCCACGCCCCGGGTCCGTGCCACCTGCGCATAAAGCTCCAGCGGCAAGCCGTCCTGCATGGCGTGCAGCTGCAGATCGGGTTGGCCGTTGACGCTGCGCACCGCGCGCGAGAACTCGTCCAGAGCCGACTGGTTGATTACATGCACCGCAAAGCCCAGGGCCACGCCCAGCATGATGGCGAGCAGGGCCGTCGCCGTGCGCCAGGGATGCTGGCGCAGTTCCTGCCAGGAGAAGCTGGCCAGCAGCTGCAGAAGCGGAGAGTGGAACAACACGGCTGGGGACTATCGGTCGAAATGGCGCCCTGCATCTGCAGGCGGAGGAGCAAGTATGCGGCATCGCTAAAATAGAGGGTTTTGGTGCTCGCGGCGTTGTTCTGACGCAGCAGTTAAACGGGAAACATGGAGGTCTGCGTTCCCGCGGACTCAGCATGTACTGCCCCCGCAACAGTGAGTGCACAGGTGAAGAACCAAGCTGTCTACCGCAGCCACTGAAGCGCATAGCGCTTTGGGAAGGCCTGGCAGTGAGTGCATCAGTCTGGATACCGGCCAAAGATGTGCCAGGGCTTGCGAGAGCTTCTGGTGGGGGTCGCATCTGGCGGGGACGCCAGTGTCAACGGTTCAAGAATTTTTATGCATAGCTCCAGTTCCCTGCACCCGGGCGGCCTGCCCATGGCCGCAGCTTTTTCCGCACTTCTGACCTGGGCGGCCGCTGCCGCCATGACGCTGTGTTCCGTCACGGCCCGGGCGCAGTCTGTGGTTGCCGGCGAACAGCGCATGGCCGAAACCGTGGTCACGGCCACGCGCTCCGCCATCTCGGTCGACGAGACCCTGGCCGATGTGGCCGTGATCTCCCAGGAACAGATCGAGTCCATGGCTCCGGTACGCTCGGCGGCCGAGCTGCTGCAGCGTCTGGCCGGAGGAGTGCAGCTGTCCAGCAACGGCGGCCGCGGTGCGGCGCAAAGCGTGTTTCTGCGTGGCACGGCCAGCACCCAGACGCTGCTGCTGATCGACGGCGTGCGCTATGGCTCGGCCACCATGGCGGCCCCGGTGCTGGAGAACCTGCCGCTGGAGATGATAGAGCGCATCGAAGTGGTCAAAGGTCCGGCATCCGCACTCTATGGCAGCGAAGCGATAGGCGGTGTGATCCAGGTCTTCACCAAGCGCGGTGCGGATGCCGGCAAGCCCTTCCTCGGCAATGCCTCGGTGACCGCCGGCGAGAACGGCTACAAGGCGGCGTCGGCAGGGCTGCGCGGTGCGCAGGGCGGGTTCGGCTACCAGATTGGCCTGAACCGCCTGGTGGACCACGGCTTCTCGGCAACCAACCCCAAGGCCGGCCCCTATACCTACAACCCCGACCGCGACGGCTTTGACCAGACCTCGGTGAATCTGGGTCTGGGCTATGCGCTCAACAGCGACTGGCGCGTGGACACGAATTTCCTGCAGTCCGAGGGCCGCGTGCATACGGACTCGGGCCTTGGCTCCAATCCCTATTCCGACCTGAAGACCCGGGTGGCCAAGCTCAAGCTCACCGGCAAGGTGCTAGCCGACTGGACCACCTATGTCTCCGTGGGCCAGTCGCGCGACGAGCAGAGGAATTTTGGCTCGCCCTATGGCGACAGCCATTTCAACACCACCCAGCTCGAGTACAAATGGGACAACGAGATCCGTACCATGCTGGGCACGGTGCTGGCGGGGGCCGAGCGGCTGGAGCAGAAGGTCGATGTTTCCAGCGACTATGCCGTGACCCGCCGCAGCATCAATGCGGTGTTTCTGGGCCTCAACGGCAGCACGGGCCGCCACTCCTGGCAGGGGAATGTGCGCCGTGACGACAACTCGCAGTTCGGCGGCATGACCACCTATGGCCTGAGCTACGGCTACGAGCTCATCCAGGGCCTGCGTGCCTATGCCTCGCACGGCAAGAGCATGCGCGCGCCGTCGTTCAATGATTTGTACTATGTGGACCCCAGCTATCCCATGTACAACGGCAATCCCCATCTGCGCCCCGAGGAAGGCCGCAACAACGAGATCGGACTGCAGTGGAGCCAGGGCATTCATCGCGCCAAGCTGCTGCACTTCGACAACAAGGTCAGCAACCTGATTGCCTTCGGCAGCACCGGCATGAGCAATCTGCAAGGCGAGACCCGCCTCAAGGGCTGGAGCCTGGGGTACGGCCTCAATGTCGATGGCTGGGGCGCGTCGCTGAACTACGACTACCTCGACGCCAAGCAGGCCGACGGCCGGCCGGTGCTGCGCCGGGCCAAGAACCAGTTCGCGCTGAATCTGGACAAGCGCCTGGGAGCCTGGAAGCTCGGCGGCAGCCTGCTGCATGTGTCCAGCCGCCAGGACACGGACTTCAACACCTACACCACGGTGACCCTGCCCGCCTATACCACCGTGGATCTGTATGCCGAATACCGCATCAATCCCGAGTGGTCGCTGCAGGCCCGCGTGGCCAATGTGGCCAACAAGCACTACGAAACCGTCTACGGCTTCAACCAGCTGGGCCGCGCAGGCTATCTGACGCTCAAGTGGGCCATGCGTTGATGCGTGGGTGGAGCGAGCCTGAGAAAGCGCTGCGCTCACTGTGGGCCGGGGCGGTAGAACCGTAGCGCATCATCTCTTTGCTACCTCCGGCCACGGAGAGCGTATTTGCGCTGGGTGCCTGCCAGTGTATGGTCGGCGTTAACGAGTTTGGGAACTGACGCCGCAGACGCTTGCTTGATGGCGAGCGGGCCGCTTTGGGCCATGTGACTGAAAGTGTCTGTATTGCGGTTTCGTTGATTTGCGTCAAACCTCTGGCAGTGGCGCTCCGGTGGGCAGCCAGCGCGCTTGAAGTCAGTCTGGATATTCCTCAGAATAAAAACAGAGACTGCTCCATCGTGCGGGCTGCGGGCGCCGCCGTCCGGTGCGGAACAGTCTTGGGCCATGCCTTCGAAGGCCGGTTCGTGGGCTCCAGAGGGCACATCGTGTTTTTCAAAGGAGATCTGTCATGAATGCATTGGTTGGTCGCGGCGGATTGTTCGACGACTTCTTCAAGGATATGAATCCCGGCTTCTATGTTCGCCCTCTGCACGGCGATCCTCTGCCAGCGCCGTCGCAGATACGTCTCGATGTGAAGGAGAACGCCCAAGCCTATACGGTGCAGGCCGAACTGCCCGGCGTACCCAAGGAGGACATCCATGTCTCTATAGACGGCAACGTGGTGAGCTTGCGCGCCGAGGTCACGCAAAAGGATGAGCAGACCAAGGAAGACAAAGTACTGCGCTCCGAACGCTATTTCGGAGCGGTGGAGCGTAGCTTCCAGCTGCCCGTGGAAATCGACGCTGCCCAGTCCAAAGCCAGGTACGAGAATGGCGTGTTGACACTGACCCTGCCCAAGAAACTGGGCGGCCAGGCACGGCGCCTAGCGGTCGAATAGGCGTTTTGCGGGCGTAGCCCTGGCGGCGTGCTTCAGGTGCTTGCGGCAGTTTCCTGAGTCTGCATGCCGACGGCCGTCAAGCGCAGCACCCGGTCTGCTCGCTTGGCTGCCTCGCCGGAGTGGGTGACCAGCACCAGGGCCGTGCCCTGCTCGCGCGTCTGAGCGAGCAGCAGGTCCAGGATCTGCTGGGCGGTGGAAGGGTCGAGATTGCCCGTGGGTTCATCGGCCAGCAGCAGCGGCGGGGAATGCACCAGAGCCCGCGCAATGGCCACGCGCTGCAGCTGCCCGCCGCTGAGCTGCTGGGGCAGGCGCGGGCCTAGGCCTTGCAGTCCCACGGCCTGCAGCAGCTGCTGCACGCGCTGCTCGCCCCCGTCATGCATGCGGCCCAGCAGCATCAGCGGCAGGGCCACGTTCTGCGTCACGTCCAGATGCGGCAGCACATGGAAGGCCTGGAACACAAAACCCAGGTGTGCGCGCCGCCAGATGGCGCGCTGGGCTTCATTCAGCGTGGAAAGATCCACGCCTTGGTGCAGCACCTGACCCTGCTGCCAGCTGTCCAGGCCGGCCAGGCAGTTGAGGAAGGTGGATTTGCCGACGCCCGAGTTGCCGACGATGGCGACGAATTCGCCGGCAGCGATCTCGCAGCTCACCTGCTCGAAGACCGTGGACTGGGCCTCTGCCTCGCCATAGCGTTTGGCAAGGTCGCTGACCTGCAGCAGCGGATGGGCGTGGGATAAGTCGGTGGCGGCCATGCAGCGATCTTAACGAAGGGCGCTGCTGCGGCAGTCCTTAGTCTGCGGCCTGCTGTGCTGCGTCAATGGCAGCCATGGCTGCATCCAGCAATTGCCGCTGAGCGTCGGGTGCATCGCAGGCGATGGCGCGACGCTGGGGCATGGAGCGCAGCCAGGTGATCTGGCGCTTGGCCAGCTGCCGCGTGGCGGCGATGCCGCGCTCGCGCAGGCCCGGCATATCGAGCGGCTTTTCGGGATGGGCTTCAAATGCGTCCAGCACTTCCCAGGCCTGGCGATAGCCCACGCAGCGCATGGACGGCAGATCCAGATGCAGGTCGCCGCGTGCGCGCAGGCTGCGCACTTCGTCGAGGAAGCCTTGCTCCAGCATCAACTCGAAGCGCAGCGCAATGCGCTGGTGCAGCCAGGTCCGGTCCTGGGGCTCCAGCGAAAACAGCGCCGCCAGGCCCATCTGCTCCGCGGGGCCGGCTTGGCTTTTGCTGGTGTGGAAGCTCGCCAGCGGCTTGCCCGAGACATGCCAGACCTCGAGTGCGCGCTGAATGCGCTGGCTGTCGCCTGGGGCCAGGCGTGCGGCGGTGACGGGGTCCACTTCGGCCAGCCTCGCATGCATGGCGGGCCAGCCCAGCTCGGCGGCCTGCGCGTCCAGCATGGCACGTACCTCGGGGTTGGCCGCAGGCATGTCGTCGAGCCCGTCCATCAGCGCCTTGAAGTACAGCATGGTGCCGCCCACCAGCAGCGGAATGGCGCCGCGGGCGCGGATTGCGTCCACCAGCATCTGCGTGTCGCGCACGAACTCGGCCGCGCTATAGGCTTGCAGCGGATCGATGATGTCGATGAGGTGATGCGGGACAGCGGCCAGCTCTGCCGCCGAGGGCTTGGCCGTGCCTATGTCCATGCCGCGATACACCAGGGCCGAGTCCACGCTGATGATCTCGGCCTTTTGCCCGCGCCGTGCCAGCAGATCCGCGAGCGCGAGGGCCGCGGCCGTCTTGCCCGAGGCGGTGGGGCCGGCAATGGCAATACAGGGCAGGGCGTGGGCAGCAGTCATGGGGCGAAATCCGTACAGGTCAAAGCACAAGAACCAATGACCGCCGGCCATTGGTTCTTGCTGGTCGTCAAGGATAACGCAGCCTGCCGCTTTGCGGCTGCGGCGGGACTTAGTGCCCTGCCTAGCCCTGGCTCAGGCGTGTCGGCACATAGCGGTCGGCCTGAATGTCGGGGGACAGGCCGTGGCTGTAGACCTCGTCCGTGAGCGGCAGCAGCTGCCGGTCCCATTCCTCCCATTGCTGGCGCAGCTGTGCAAAGACCTCGGGCTGCAGTTCCTTGAGATTGGCTCTCTCCCTGGGATCGTGGACCACGTCGAACAGAAATTCGTTGTCGTTGATGCGCAAGTATTTCCAGGGACCGCTGCGCACCGCGCGCTGGGACTGGGATTTGTAGCGCCAGAACAGGATGCGCTCTTCGGGCTCGGCCTGGCCCAGCAGCAAGGGCAGCAGGTTCCGGCCGTCGCTGGGGTAGTCGGGATGCGGGTCGGTGCCTGCAGCGGCCAGCAGGGTGGGCAGCCAGTCAAAGGTGGCGGTGACCTGTTCCTGAACCTGGGGCTGGATGCGGGCACTCCAGCGCAGCAGCGTAGGTACGCGGATGCCGCCTTCCAGCAGCTCGGTCTTCTGGCCCGTGAAGGGCCAGGTCTTGGAAAAGCGTTCGCCGCCGTTGTCGCTGGTGAAGATGACGATGGTGTTGTCGGCCTGGCCGGTGTCATCAAGCGCCTGCAGCACCTGGCCCACGGCCTTGTCCAGCGCCTCGACGATCTCGCCGTATTTCTTCAGGCTGCCGCCGTCGTAGTGGAACAGATCCTTGATGCTGTGCGCGACATGCTCGTCATCGGGTCCTTCCCAGGGCCAGTGCGGTGCAGTGAAGTGCAGGGAGAGGAAAAACGGCTTGTCCTGGCCCTTGCGCTCGTGCACATAGCGCGTGGCCTCATCGCCGAGGATATAGGTGTAGTAGCCCGTGCGTTCCACGGGCTCGCTGCCTTGCCAGAGATCTCGCGCGAACTGTTCACCCACGCCGGGCTTGTGCGTGAAGTAGTCGATGGCACCGTGGTGGTTGCCGAAGAAGTAGTCGTAGCCGCTGCGCTGCGGCCCGTAGGCCGGCGGCTGACCCAGATGCCATTTGCCGATCAGGGCCGTATCATAGCCGGCGTTCTTGAGCAGCGAGGGCAGGGTAGGGTGATCGGGCGGCAGGCCCAGCTGCGCTCCATGGCGGGCCAGCGGCTCCTCCAGGCCGGCGCGCAGCCGGTACTGGTAGCGGCCCGTGATGAGTGCGATGCGCGTGGCCGAGCACACGGCGGAATTGGCATAGGCCTGGTTGAAGCGCACGCCCTGAGCGGCGAGACGGTCCAGATGCGGGGTCTTGAAATCGGTGGCGCCATAGACGCCCAGGTCGGCCCAGCCCAGATCGTCGGCCAGGATGAAAACGATATTTGGTGCGGTCATGCGTCGGCTGCTCTGCTTATTCGATGGCGAAACCGGAATTGGCAATCACGGGACGCCACTTGGCGATCTCGGCCACGCGCAACTGCTCCAGCGCCTGCGGCGTGCGCGGGTCGGGCTGCAGGGACAGCTCGGCCCATTTGGGCTGCAGCTTGGGGTCGAGCAACGCGTGGTTGACGGCGCGGTTGACGGTGGCAATGGCTTCGGGCGAAGTGCCTTTGCGTGCCCACAGGCTGTACCAGCCGCTGCCCGTGGCCTTGGGGTAGCCGGCTTCGGCAAAGGTCGGCACATCGGGCAGTTCGCGGCCGCGCTGGCTGCCGAAAGTACCCAGAATGCGGACCTTGCCTTCCTTGTGCAGCGGCGCCAGCTCGCTGGTGGTCTGGATGGCGGAGGCCAGTTGGCCGCTGATCAGATCCGTCGTCATGGCCGGGCCGCCCTTGTAGGGCACATGCACGATGTTGACGCCGGCCGCTTCGCCCAGCAGCAGGCCGAAGAAGTGCGGCAGGCTGCCCACGGCGGGGCTGCCGAAATTGGCTTTTTCGGGGTTGGCCTTGAGCCAGGCCACGTACTCCTGAATATTGCGCGCCGGGTGCTTGGCGGGCACGGCCAGACCGAACTGGAAATGCGCGAGCAGACCCACCGGAGAAAAGTCGCGTGCAGGATCGTAGCCAGGCTTTTTGTAGACGATCTGCGAAAGCACCGGGGTGATCAGAGGCGCGATCAGATAGGTGCCGCCGTCGCTGGGGGCGTTGAGCAGGGTCTGCGCCGCAATCTGGCCGTTGGCGCCGGGCTTGTTGTCCACCACCACATAGTGGTTCTTGCCCAGTTGCGCGGCGATGTTCTCGGCCAGCACGCGTGCCAGCAGATCGATGCCACCGCCCGCGCCAAAGCCCACCAGAATGCGGCTGGACTGAGGAACGGCGGAGCTCTCGGCGGCCTTGGCCAGAGAGTTCAGGGAAAAACCAGCGGCGCTGGCGGCAAGCAGCGAGTGCTGCAGAAAGGAACGGCGGGAATGCATGGCTGGAGATCACAGAAGTGCGGCGCGTTGGCCAGTCCAGGCATTCTCAAAAAATCTCTATAAAAAGAAAAATAATAAAAACTGGTTTTTAAATAGCTTAAACATCTTATTTCAAATCATGATTTGCTGATGCCAAAACGCTGTACCAGCGTCCACGCCGTGATGGCCGTGCAGGCCGACCAGAACCAGATGCCGAAGGCCAGCGGCGTGGCGGAGTCCGCATCTAGATTCAGTCCCAGCCAGTGCCCCATGGCAAAAGCCATGAGCATCATCACCAGACCGTTGATGGCCGAGGCCGTGCCCGCGGCCTGGGGGAAGGGCGCGATGGCATTGCTTTGCCCGCAGGGCATGTGAATGCCGTGGGCGATCTGGTAGAGACTAAAAGGCAGGGCATAGGCCCAGATGTTGCGCAGATCGGCCAGGGCCGCCAGGCCCATGATGGAGCCGGCCGTCAGCGACAACACCCCCGCCACGGCCACGGCGCGCTGCACGCTCATGCTGCGCAGCAGGCGGCGGCAGGCAAAGGTGCCGGCGATATAGCACAGCGCATTGCCGCCCATCATCAGCCCGTACTGTGCACGCTCCATATGCAGCACGTTGATATAGGTGAATGAAGAGGCCGCCAGATTGGTGAACAGGCCCGCATAGCTGAAGCAGGTCAGCAGGTTGTAGGCCTGGAACATGGGGTTGCGCACAATGCGCGACCAGGTGTGCCGCAGATTGCCCAGTTGCAGCGCCTGCGGGTTGCGCAGCGGAATCGATTCCCTGAAGCGCAGCACCACCAGCAGCCAGGCCAGGCTGCCCATGAAGGCCTGGGCCAGCATGGTGGAGCGCCAGCCCAGCCAGCCCACGAGCAAGCTGCCGCTGACGGGAGCCAGAAAGGCCAGCACGCCCAGACCCGTCAGCGCCTTGGACATGACTTGCGCGCCCATATGCGGCGCGTAGAGATCGCGCACCACGGCACGCGCGCACATCACACCGGCTCCCAGGGCTGCGCCTTGCAGGCTGCGCCAGGCAATCAAGGCCTCCATGCTCTGGGCGCTGGCGCAGCCCAGAGCTGCGATCACATAGCCGCCGATGCCCAGCAGCAAGACGGGGCGGCGGCCCAGCCGGTCAGACAGCGGGCCCCAGAGAATCTGCGAGCAGCCAAAGGCCAGCAAAAAGCCGGTCAGTGTCAGCTGGGCCAGCGAGACATGGGCGCCAAAACCTTGCTGCAGCTGGGGCAGGGCGGGCAGATAGAGATCAGTTGCCAGCGGCTGCAGACCCAGCAGCAGCCCCAGCGTGAGGATGACGAGAACTGCAGATTCGGGAGCGCCTTGCGCTTGCTCACCATGGGATTGGGCGGGATTGGGCTCGGATTTCAGGGCAGGCGGCGCAGACATGGTCAGCCAGCCTAGCAGAAGCAGCCCATTGATCCGTGTGCTGACGAGACAGTATGTGGCGATGCCGCTCAGCGCGGATTCAGGCCGAACAGCTCATGCAGGGCCTGGCGGTATTGCGCCTGCGCCTTGGACTGGGTGTTGTGGTGGCTGGCGCCTTCGACCAGGATCAGGCGCTTGGGCTCGCGCGCCGCATCGAACAGCTGCTGGCCCAGCCGGGCCGGAATCAGCGGATCGGCCGTGCCATGCACGACCAGCAGCGGCGACCCTATGGCCGTCACCTTGTCGATCGAATCGAAACGCTGCGTGATCAGCCAGTTCACGGGCAGCCAGCCCCAGCGCATGGAGTCGAACACATCGGGAATGCTGGTGAAGGTGGACTCGACCAGCACCCCGCTTTCGTCCTTGACGAAGCTGGCCAGGTCGATAGCGACCGCGCCGCCCAGCGAGTGGCCGAAGATATAGCGCGGCCTGCCTGCGGCCTGGCGGCCCAGCCAGCCCCAGGCGGCTCGCGCATCCTCGGCGGCCGAGGCCTGCGAGGGCAGGGCCGGGCTGCTCTTGCCAAAGCCGCGGTAGTCCACGGCCAGCACGGAAAAGCCCATGGCCTGCAGGCGCCGTATGCGCGGCGAGGAGCCCGTCACATTCCAGCGTGCCCCATGCAGAAACAGCAGCAGCGGGGCACATGCATCGCTGGATGGCATCCAGAGGGCGTGCAGCCTGGCGGCGCTGCCGTCGCGGCTGCGAAAGTCTATCCATTGCTCCTGCATGCCGGCCGTGTTGGCTCCGGGCCAGCTGCGGTCGCTGGGCTGAAAGATCCAGACGCGCTGCCTGGCATCGAGCTCGCGCATGCCCCAGATCGCAAGCGCCAGCGGTAGGGCCAGACCGAATGCCGCTGCGATGCGGCGCGGGCTCCAGAAGCGTGAGGTCTTGGGCATGGGAAGAAGAGCGAGGCAAGAGGGCGGCTGTCAAGTGCTGTGCAAGTATGGCTGTCTGACCCGACCCCAGTCATTTGGAGTGCATGAATTGGCGATATTCTTGCGGGTGTTTCAAACCGCAAATGCATAGCTGGTTGCGCAGAGTTTGCGAGCGTTTGGAGCCTGTTTGAAGGATTAGTTCACTATGTCGATCTGCCTGGGTCTTGCCGCCAACAAACTCCACCACCAAACCGAGGACGCCGCGCTGTTTGCTCTGCTGCGCGCTTGCGAGGCCGGAATTCGCGAGCTCAAGCTGGGCTTTCATACCGTGGGCCGCACCTATGACGCCATCACGGCGGCCAGCATGCTCCAGGGCTACAAAGGCCTGGTGCGCTATCCCTATGGCCGCGAGGGCGGTCTCATGAGGCTGGTGGCCGAGGTGGTGGGCATGGAGGGCGACGGGCGCACTCTCGATGGCGCCATCTACCTGATGGACCCGGTGGACCCGTCGTCCATCTTCCCCGAAGCCCTGGCCTTGAAGCGCCAGTGCGTGATTCACGGCAAGCCTTTTCTTTCCACCGTCGCTTCCACGCGCGACTGGATCGAGATGGAGCGCATTCACGCGGGCCTGGCGCGCGACCGCAATGCCGACCGCTTTCACGACTATGAAAACCAGACGCTGGCGCTGATTGCCCACGATGCCATGAAGCCCACCATGCTGGACTTTGCGGCCCGCAACTTCGAGCTGCTCAGCCGCTACCGCCGCCGCGTGGGCACGGGCACCACGGGCCAGAAGCTCAACGAAATGGCCTGGAGCAAGGGCTGGCCTGCCGACAAGCCCTGGGTGGACCGCTACAACAGCGGTCCGCTGGGCGGCGATGCGCAGATTGCCGATCTGGTGCTGGAAAAGCGCTGCCACCGCGCCATCTTTTTTGAAGACCCGCATGTGGCACGCCAGCACGAGGCCGATATCCAGCTGCTGGAACGCGCCGTGACCACGGTCACGCACGATGCGGTCTGCAGCACCTCGCCCCAGGTCGCACAGCGCTGGTGCGATGCGGCCGTCAAGCGCGGCGCCGCCTGAGCGCGCTTATTTGCCGGTGCTGCTGCGGTAGCGCCTGAGCTCGGCCTGCAGCCAGGGGCCGCTGGCCACCGTGGCCTGGCCGGCGCAGCGTACTTGGTAGGGCTTGTGGCTCATGCTGCTTTCGCTGCCGGCATTGGCAATGAAATCTTCGGCTGTCACCGGTCCGTATTTCTTGAGCAGATAGTCGTATTTCTGGCGCAGATGGTCGGCAGCCTTGGCGCTGTCATACCAGCTGCCGTTGCGCTGGAACTCGCAGCCCGAGCTTTTGAGCTGGGCGATCAGATGTTCGATCTCCTGGTCGGACGCGGGTGTGGGCTTTTCTGCATGGACGGCCAGCGGCAGCATGGCGGCCAGCACCCAGCCCAGCAGGGTATAGGTCATTTGCTTCATGGTGGGCCGATGGTAGCCGCAAGCCGGCCGGGACTCTCTGCTGCGGCCGGGCCGGAGCAAGGCATCAGGGTGCGGGCGTGGCCAGCGGCTGACCTTTTTCCACCACATAGACGCCTATGAGCTTGACGGTGGAGGTGCTGGCATTGTGGGCATCGTGCACCACGCCCGCGGGCACGACAAAGGACTCGCCGGCCTTGAGGGTGCGCGGAGGCTGGCCGTCGACCAGCAGGTCCACCTGGCCTTCGCTGACATAGCTGATTTCGTCGCCGGGATGGGTGTGGCGGCCGGCGCGCGAGCCGGGGGCCACCTCGACCTTGGCAACCACGGCCTCGCGGCCCGGCATGGAGACATCGGCCTTGCCCACCAGGGTGCGTGACAGGCCGCTGGTCTGGGGCGCACTGGCTTGGGCCCAGGCGCTGCCGCTCAAGGCCAGGGTGCCTGCGGACAGCAGGGTGGCGAACAACGGTATGTGCATGCGAGTCATGGCAAAACTCCCTCCAGGAGACAGGATGTGAAACCTGTCCCTTGTACCGTTTGCGGGCCGGGTGCCGTATGCGGGCCTGCCCTAGCTAGGCAGGGCCGGCCCGCCATGCTCAGGCACGCTGGGGCTGCAGCGTCTTGGTGTAGAGCGCCGCGCCATTCAGGTCCTTGAGCACCACGGTCAAGGCCTGGCTGCGATGGTCGATGTCGAGCTGGCCGAAGAACTGGTAGCCCTCGCTGGGGGCGGAGTTCTGGTGCGGCGCGGCCTTGCTGTAGACGACCTCCAGGCCGAAGGTCTTGTCGGCCTCGTTGGGACCGAAGCCGCCGGCATTGAGCGGGCCCGAGACGAATTCCCAAAACGGTTCGAAATCCTGGAACTGCGCGCGCTCCGGGCTGTAGTGGTGGGCGGCCGTGTAATGCACATCGGCCGTGAGCCAGACCACGTTCTTGATGCCCGCGTCCTTGATGCCCTTGAGCAGGCGCGCCATCTCCAGCTCGCGGCCCTTGGGCACGCCATGGTCGCCGTTGGCCACGGCCTCCCAGAGGCTGCGGCCTTCGGGGTCCTTGCCGTCGGGCACGAACAGGCCTATGGGCATGTCGGCCGCAATCAGCTTCCAGGTGGCCCGGCTCTGCTTGAGGCCGGCGATCAGCCATTCCAGCTGGGGGCGGCCCAGGAAGTCGGTGGCCGCGCTTTCCGAGGTCTGCAGATTGTGGCTGTTGGGGCCGCGGTAGCTGCGCATGTCCAGCACAAAGATATCGGCCAGCGAGCCTTGGGGCAGCACACGGTAGATGCGCTGATGCTCGGCCGCGCCAAAAGTGCGCATGGGCGCATATTCCATGAAGGCGCGCTGGCCGCGCGCCGCCAGCAGCTGGATGTTCTTTTCCGTGTAGGCCGTGTTGGCGCTCAGGTCCTTGCTGTCGGAATAATTGTTCGTGACTTCATGGTCGTCCCACTGCCAGATCTGTGCGACCTCGCTGCCCAGCGCGCGCACATGGGTGTCCATCAGGTTGTAGCGGTGGCGGCCCCGGAATTCGTTCAGGGTTTCGGCCACCTTGGAGACTTCGGGCGTGACGATGTTCTGCCACAGCGAGCCATCGCGCAGCTTGATCTCGGCGGGAATCGGGCCGTCGGCATAGATGGTGTCGCCGCTGTGCAGAAACACATCGGGGTTGGTCTGGCGCATGGACTCGTAGATGCGCATGCCGCCAAAAGCCTCGTTGATGCCGAAGCCCTGGCCCGCCGTATCGCCGCTCCAGACCAGGCGGAAAGGGCGTGTGGCGGGCTGGTGCGCGGCCAGTGGGGTGCGGAAATGTCCCGACACGGCCGGCGAGCGCACATTGGCGCTGGCCAGGTCCTCAAGTACCACGCGGTAGAAGATGTCCTGGCCCGCGGGCAGACCCTGCAGCTCTATGCGCCCCGTGCCGTCGCTGCTGCTCAGCAGGTCGGGGCCGCGCAGCCTGGTGCTTTGGGCAAAGCCGGCCGTGGTGCTCCACTCCAGCCACATGCGCGCATCGCGGCTGGCGCGGGTCCAGACGATGGCGCTGTTGGCCAGCACGTCGCCGCTTTGCACGCCCGAAGGCAGCAGGGCGCGGGACGCATCGCGGGTCACGCTGGCGGGTGCCGTCTGGGCCTTGAGAACGGCCGGCAGAAGACCGGTGCAGGAGGCTAGGGTTCCGGTGGCGAGGCCATGGCCCAAAAAGCGGCGGCGTTCCATTGCTGGCTTTCTTGCGAGTGAACAATGGAGCCCAGCCTAGCCCGTCCCGATGACGCGCCGATGAAGGCCGAGGCTGCTGTTCCGCCGTTCAGCGGCGTGCACAGGCTGGCTGAAGCCGAGCAGCGTTGGTCGACACGGCAGCGCCGCGTTGATCATGAAGCCGGCCACCAGGCGTCCTGCTCCAGGATCGACAAGCTGCTGCCGCCCAGCGCATCGGGGTGGACCCCATACGCTCGGATGGCTTAGAACGCGTGACGCAGACCCACGCCAAAGCCCGTCTGGTTCACGCCCGGCAGCGGCGTTCCTCCGGCCTGGGCGCTGCTGGCGCCAAAGGCCGCGTTGCCGCTGTTCTTCATATAGCCCAGCGAGGCATAGGCCGCCGTGCGCTTGGACAGGTTGTAGGTGCCGCGCAGCACCAGCTGCTGGCCCTTGTCCGCGTTGTCCTTGTACTTGAGCTGGTTGTACTGGGCATCCAGCGTCCACTGGCCCATGGGGTAGCTCACGCCCACAAACCACAGGTCGTTGCGCGGCGAGGCGATATAGCCGTCGTTCTTGCGGCGCATATAGCCGGCGCCGATCTTGGCGCTGCCAAGCTTGGCATAGCCGTTGAGCATGGTGCGCTTGTCGGCCTTGTCGCTGCTGGTCAGTCCCGCGAAAGCGCCAGGGCCGCCGCGCAGCTCGTCATAGGCCAGCGCTGCGCCCCATGCGGCCGCGTCGTACTTGAGCATGGCCGACCACTCGCGGCAGGTCTTGGCGTCGGTGCTGCTTTCGCCCGCGCAGTTGGTGCCGGAGGGACTGGGGCCGGCATTGACGGCATCGCGGCCGAAGCTATAGGTTGCGCCGATCGTCAGGCCCGAGAACGTGCCCTTGTAGGAGATCGCATTGTCGGCACGCGCATTGGGAAAGTAGCTGTCCAGGCTGGCCATGCTGTGCAGGCTCGGGCCGATCACGTCGGCATCGAGCACGGACCAGAACAGCATGGTGTACTGGCGGCCCAGCCCCAGCGAGCCCCAGGGACCGTTGAGGCTGACGAAGGACTGGCGGCCGAAACCGCGGCCGCCCTGGTTGAGGGTGCCGGAGTCGGGGGCGATGCCCATCTCCAGCGTGAACGCGGCGCTCAGGCCCCCGCCCAGATCCTCGCGGCCGCGAAAGCCCAGGCGTGAAGGCACGCTGCCCGAGAGATTGGGCATGCGCGTGAGGGTGGAGCGGCTCGCCCCCACGTTGTTCATGGTTTCGACGGCCGTGTCCAGGATGCCGTAAATCTGTACGGACGATTGTGCATGTGCAAACCCTCCCACCCCCAGAAGCGCGATGGCGCTTGCTACCTTCTTCAGCATGAATGTCTCCAATTTTTAATGTCGTTCAGTATTTTTTGCATGCGTGGCTTGATGCGATTGAGCTGTTGAGTCGTGAGCCTCCTTCTTGGGCGATAGAAAAAACCAGGGCTTATTTCTGCAGCGACTTCAGCCATTCCCGGCATTCGGACGCCGCTGCGACAGGCCATTCGACACAGATCGTCTTGTCCATCTGACGCACTTCCACGCGTATGAGTTGGCCGGCGCTGCGTGCATTGCGGGCACCTCCGAAAATGCGGGTCCACCAGCCGGCATCGCGGCTGGCGTCCTCGGCAGAGGCCGTGATGGCCGCGTCCATGGGTTCTCGCGGCACCGGGCCGGGAGCGGGAACAGGAGCGGGCGCGGGTGCCGGCGCCACTTCGGGGCGGGTGACGGCCTGCCTGGCCGCTGAAGGCGCGACGGGCGCCAGCGAAGGTGCGCCGGGTGTATCGACAGCCTGGCCGCCGGCCTCGATGCGAGCCGCCAGATTGCGGCCAAACTCTTCCCAGAGACGATCGGCCTTGGTCTTCATGACCGACAGGCCGAAGGCGCCCAGGCGACCCAGCACATCGACATTGACCTTGATGCGCAGATCCGTTCCGCCATCGGCGGCAGGCGTCAGGAACACCTCGCTGGTCTGCTTGAGCGAACTGGCCACCGAGGCATCCTCGCCCGTGCCTTCCACGCGCATGTATTCGGGCGCCTTCTGTTCGACGATCTTTGTCTTGAGCTTGAACTTGGCGCTGATGAAGGAAATCTTCTGATGCATCTCGGCCACGTATTCCGTAGGGCTGATGACATCGATGGACTTCATTCCCGGCACGGCACCGGCCATGATTTGAGGATTGAGGAGCAGATCCCAGACCTGTTGGGGAGGGGCTGAAACGGTCAGAGTTTTTTCAATTTCCATGATGCATCTCCTGTGCCGCATGCAGCACGGATTCCACAATTTGGGTGTAGCCGGTGCAGCGGCAGAGGTTGCCGGAAAGGCCGTGGCGCACCTCCTCGCAGCTGGGCTGAGGAGTGTTCTTGAGCAGGTCGCAGGAGGCCATGATGAAACCCGGCGTGCAGTAGCCGCACTGCAGCCCGCCGCACTGCATGAAGTTCTTCTGCAGTGGATGCAGTTCATCACCGGTGGCCAGCCCTTCGATGGTGGTGATGCTGCGACCGTGGACCTGCACGGCCAGCATCAGGCAGGACTTGATGACTTCGCCGTCCAGCAGCACCGAGCAGGCGCCGCAAGTGCCGGTTTCGCAGCCTCGCTTGGTACCTGTCAGATGCAGGTCGTCGCGCAGAAAGTCCGACAGCAGCCGCCGCGACGCCACCTCAACGCTATGCGCTTCGCCGTTGACCCGGCATTCGATGCGATGCGTACTCATGCGGCAACTCCTTCATTGATATCGATTCCAAATAGTTGGGCCAGGGTGCGGCGGGTTACCGTGCGCACCATTTCGCGGCGGAACTCGCTGCTGCCGCGCAGGTCGGAGACGGGCTGGATGTCCTCGGCCACGATGTCGGCGACCTGGGCGGCGAGCTCCGCGTTCACGGCCCTGCCGCGCAGCCAGTCTTCCGCGCGGCGCAGCCTGGTGGGGATGGGCGTGGATGCCCCCACGGCCAGGCGTGCTTGGCGGCAGATCTGCCCCTCCATCTGGACGACCAGAGCCACGCTGACCAGCGGGCGGTGTTCCGCCGCCGTACGCAAGAAACGCGTATAGGCACCTTGGGTGCCGGGAGCCTGTACCGGCACACGGATTTCCAGCAGCACTTCATCGGGCTCCATGGCCGTGGTGTAGTAGTCGACTAGGAACTCTTCCATCGACAGCTCGCGTTCGCCGCGTGTGCTGCCCAGAACGACCGAAGCGTCGAGAGCCATCAGGCAGCCTGGTGGGTCCGTGGATGGGTCCGCATAGCAAAGATTGCCGCCGATCGTGCCTTGGTTGCGCACCTGCGGATTGGCCACCTGGCTGGCCATCCGCGCGAGCACCGGGGCATGCTTCTTCACCAGCTCGGAGCGAGCCACATCGATATGGCGGTTCATGGCTCCAATACGCAGACCTTGCCGCGGATCGAAATCGATGCCATGCAGCCGGGGCAGTTTTGCCACCGAAATCAAGCAAGTGGGCGCGAGCATGCGTTGGCGCATGGCCAGCATCAGAGCCGATCCGCCGGCGATGATGCGTGCATCGTCGCCGTGTGCGGCCAGCAACTGGCTGGCTTCCTCAACGGAGCGAGGCTCCGCAAAATCAAATTCACGCATGGCTTGTTCCTTGCTGCAGCTGCTTGTCGCGCAAGGCCGCCAGCACTTTTTCCGGTGTGATGGGCAGATCGGTGATGCGCACGCCGATCGCGTCATAGACCGCGTTGGCAATGGCAGGCGCGCCGGGCAGGATGGCGGTTTCGCTGGCGCCCTTGGCGCCATAGGGCCCGTTGGGATCGTTGGATTCCACAAGGCCGCCACGCAGCAGGGGAACTGCATCGGCGGTCGCCATGTTGTAGTCCGCGAAATTGCCGTTCGCCAGGCGCCCGTTCTCGTAGTGCAGCTGCTCGTACAGCGTCCAGCCAATGGCTTGAACGGTGGCGCCATTGGTCTGGCCGTGAATCGCAACGGGATTGAGTGCCTTGCCGCAGTCGTCGGCAACGTAGCTGTCGATGACGCTAACCTGGCCGGTTTCGATATCCACCTCCACTTCAACGGCCTGGGCTGCGTAGGAGTAAGCGGCGGCAATATTGCCGTAGAGCTTGTCGTCATGCATCACGGTCTTGGGGTCCCAGGTCCCGGTGACCTGAATGCCTCCTCCGCCATGACGCCAGATATGCTGGCGCGCCAGCTCGGCCATGGTGGCGCGGCGTTCCGGCTCGGCGCTCACGTAAACAGCACCGCTTCCCAGCGACAGGGCTTCGGAGGGTGCATTCAAGCGTTCGGCGGCCAGGCTCAACAACTCTTCCCGTGCCTTGCGCGCGGCAACGATGGCCGCATTGCCGCCCGACATGGTGACGCGTGAAGCCAGAGTGCCCACGGCCACCGGCGCGACATCGGTGTCGGGAGGTACCACGTGGATGTCGGCCAGAGGCAGGTCCAGTTCATGGGCCACGATCTGGCTGAGCATGGTGCTGGCCCCTTGGCCCATATCGCATTCACCGCTGATGATGAAGACTCGGCCGTCTTCGTTGATCTTGATGACCAGCGTGGAGCCGTCCCAGTTGCCGATGGTGCGGTTGCCGCTCACATGCATGGCCGCAGCCATGCCCACGCCGCGGCGCTTGACGCCAGCGGCCTTGGCGCATTGGCGTTTGCGGGTCCAGCCTATGGCCTCGGTTGCCATGTCTATGCATTCCAGAAGCCCGGTGCTGCCGATATGCCAGCCGTGAATCGAGACTTCGCCGGCCTTGAGCGCGTTGATCTTGTGCACCTGCACCGGATCCAGGCCCAGCTTTTCCGCCATGGTGTGGATGTGGCTGTTGAGCGCAAACTGCATCTGTGTTCCGCCAAAGCCCCGGAAGGCGCCGCGTGGCGGATTGTTGGTGTAGTACAGCGTGGCTTCGGAGCGCACGTTGGGATTGCGGTGCATGTTGTCGCTGCGCATGGCGCTGACGTGCATGACATCACCGGCAAGGCCCGCATAGGCACCGCATTCGGCAATGATGCGCACCTGCTTGGCGACGATGCCGCCGTCCTTGCGCATGCCCAGCTTGAGCGTGATGCGCTCCGGCACACTGGCGCATGCGGCCTGGAAGTCCTCCAGGCGGTTGTTGACCAGCCGCACCGGGCGCCGGGTATGCAAGGCCAGCAGGCCGGCGATCAACTGGTTGTCGTCCTCCACAATCTTGCCGCCGAAGCCGCCTCCGGTGGCTGCCTGCATCACGCGCACGCGGGAAATCGGCAGACCCAGGGTCATGGCCACCTGCATGCGCACCAGATTCACCGCCTGGGTCGAGGTGTAGAGCACCAGGCGGCCATCGGGATCGAGCGAGGCCACCGTGGCCATGGGCTCCATATAGCCGGGGTATTGCGAGTGAGTGGTGTAGGTGGCTTCGTGGATCAGGTCCGCAGCGGCAAAGCCTGCCTCCACGTCCCCGCGCTCGAACTGGATGTGGTGGCCCACGTTGTTGCGCCCCGGATGGATGCCAAAGGCTTCTTCATCCATGGCTTCCTCGGGCGTCAGAATCGCGGGCAATTCTTCGTACTCCACCCGGATCAGATCCAGCGCGTCGCGTGCGATTTCATCGGAAACGGCGGCCACGGCGGCCACTTCCTCGCCGCAGTAACGCACCACGCCTTTGGCCAGAACGGCGCGTTCCTTGTGATGCGCGCCCCAGAGATTGGCCGGAGCGTCAGCGCCGGTCAACACCGCTTTGACGCCAGGCAGCGCGCGCGCTGCGGTGGTGTCTATGCGCACGATGCGCGCATGCGGGTAGGGACTGCGCAGAACCTTGCCATGCAGCATGCCCGCAAGCTTGAGATCTCCGGCATAGATGGCTCGGCCAAGCACCTTGGCCCTGGCCGTCACCTGCGGGGTGTCCACGCCTAGCGTGGATTGGGATGAAAGAGCAGATGTCATATCCGTTGCTCGCGGCAAGAGGTCCCGGGTCCTTCCGGACCTGAGGCTCCTGCTACGTCATATAGAGGTCTGTTTGAATCGCCCAGGGCCGTTCCTGCACGATCCCTTGGGTTCACTCGGCCACGATGCCGAGTTCCTTGATGGCCTTGCCCATCACCATGTACTCGCGTTGATTCAGGTCGGTCAGCACCTTGGGCGAACCGCCGGCAGGCAGGGCTCCGAAGACAGCCAGTTTTTCCACGACTTCGGGCTCGCGCAGAATGGCATTGAGGTGTTCATTGAGCAGATTGATCACCGCTGCAGGCGTCTTCTTGGGAGCGAAGAAACCGTTCCAGGCGCTGACTGCCACCTCCTTGTAGCCCAGCTCCACCAGTGTCGGCACGGCAGGTGCCAGCGATGAGCGCTTGGTATCGCCAATGGCCAGAGCAATCAGCTTGCCCGAGTCCAGATACTGGCGTACCGGCCCGAAAGTGACCCAGGCGGTATCGACGTGGCCGGCCACTACATCGGTCACCGACGGGCCGACACCGCGATATGGGACATGCGCAAGCTTGACGCCCGCGGCTTTGTTCAGCCACTCGCCGGCGATATGCATGGGCGAGCCGGCGCCCGGGCTGGCATAGGAGACAGTGGCGCCGCTTTTGGCCTTGGCAATCAGCTCGGGCAGGTTTTTGACACCCATTTTCGGGCTCGTGACCAGCACCAGGGGCTGGGTGGCGGTGTTGATGATCGCCTCGTAGCCGTTGAGTACGTCGTAGGCCGCAGCACCCGACAGCTTCATTACCAGCGGCGCGGTGGTGAAGGGGTTGGGTGTGAACAAGAGCGTGTAGCCATCGGCGCGTGCACGCCCCACCATACCGTTGCCTATCGCACCGCCCGCGCCCGGGCGGTTGTCAATCAGCACCGTCTGTTTGAGCCTATGGCTGAGCTTGTCGGCAAAGAGACGGGCGATGGCGTCCGTGTCTCCACCCGGGGGGTACGAGACGATCACCGTGATGGGTTTGCTGGGATAGCTTTCTTCGGCAAGCACCGGCTGCGAAAGCAGCGCGCCGCAGGCAAGAGCTGTAAAGCAAAACTGGCGTCTATCAACTGACATGGTCGCCTCTCCTTGGGCCGTGGGTAGAAATCTCGTGTGCGATCGTTTTGTTTCAATAATGAAACATTGAATCGCAAGAGAAACAATAAGTGGGAGTTATACGCTCATAGTTGATCGATCAAATTGCTGTTTTCACCATTGACAGTGGAATTTGTGATTGATGATGAAACAATGCGACATGGACAAGAAAACGTATGAAACGCCCTGGTCGCACTTGAATGCGCAAGGTGACGGACTGACGGTGGAGGACTTCATCACCACCTTGATGAGCCAGGTGGGAAATGCTCTGCGGCGCACCATCACCGTTCCCTATGCCGAGCAACACGATCTGACGGTATCGGAGTGGCGCTTGCTGGCTTTGATCGCTCACGCGAGGCGGCTGGCCTTCTCGGATCTGGTGATTCAGTCCACCTCGGACAAGGCCTTGGTGAGCCGCGCGCTCAAGCGGCTGGAGGCCAAAGGCTTGGTGGAGTTGCAGGGCGAAGGCAATACGCCGCGCAAGAAGATCTTTTGTCAGGTCACCGAGCAGGGCGAGGCCCTGCATGCCCAAGTCATGCCGTTGGCGCGTGCCAGCCAGGCTGCGGCTATTCGCGTGTTGCCCGAGGAGGAGCGAGATGCGATGTACAGCGCACTGATGCGGCTGCGTGCCCACTGCGAGCAGACGGAGGCGGCGACGGATAACGAGGAGGATTGACTCCCTCTCATCAGTGGCACGCGAGTCTCCAGCTTCTATCTCTGCCTGACACAAACATTGACAGCACCGGCCAGCCGTTGTCCTGTCCCGGATTGAACTGGAGAAGGCCGGCCTGTGCTTTGGCGGTGTCGCGCTATATCAGCGCGGCAAATTCTTTTCTGAGCGCCTGGGTGTTGCGCTGATACGCCCGCGGAGGCAAGCCGCACCAGCGCTTGAAGGCGCGCGCAAACACCCGTTCGGACTCGTAACCGCATTCCTCGGCGATCTGCACCAGTGGCAGGCCGGACTCCAGTTGCTGGGCGGCATGTGCCATGCGTTGTTGCAGCAGATAGGCCATGGGCGAGTCGCCCACCAAAGTCTTGAATTTTTCGGCAAACCGCGAGCGCGACATGGCCGCCTCCCTGGCCAGGGCCTGCAGGGTCCAGTCATGGCTGGGGCGGCCATGGATGGCGGCCATGGCCTTGGCGATCTGCGCATCGGCCAGGCCGCGGACCCAGCCCTGGCCGCGCTCCTGCTGAGCAGCGAAATAGTTGCTCAGCACATGAACCATGGTCAGTTCGCCCAGGCGTGCAGCCGCGAGACGCCAGCCCGCGCGCCTGGCAAGCGAGTCTGCTATCAGCGCCTCCAGTGTGCGGCCCAGCATGGCCGGCGGTGCGGCTTGTTCCGCCGGTATGTGCAGCAGCGGCGGCAACAGATTCAAGATGGTGTGACGGCAGTGGGCTGATATCCATAGCAGTACCGAATCGATGCGGGTCCGGGCTCCGGCGCCACCATGCTCGAAGGTCAGAGGATTCTCGTCCTTGGGGCCTTGGGCAAAGCGCTCGATCATGTGGGCGAATGGAACCGGTGCCAGTGCCAGGTCCGAAGCCATCACATGCGGGCTGCCCAGGGGCAGAACCACCAGGTCGCCGGGCATGACTCTTACCGGCTCCTGGCCCTGCACCTGCAGCCAGTACGGCTGTCCCTGGGCAATGCGGATCATGGTTCCGGGCACGCCTTCGGATGCCAGTGCCCAGGGCGCGCGCAAGAAAAAGCTGGCCGTCACCGCGCGTTCGGCCCGGCAGATGGCCAGTACATCACTGAGATGGTCGCTGCTTTGCGTCATAGATGATTTGGGACGATTGATGCCATTTTACGGACGCTTGGCGCTTAACGGCGGCGGCCGCCTTGCCGACACTGGCTGGCATCGGGACCAGGGTGCGGTTGCAGCCGGTCCCTAGAACTCATACCTATATCAAGGAGCAAACATGGCCAAGACAGGACTGAAGATAGGCATTGTGGGCGGCGGCATTGGCGGCCTGGCCGCAGCCAATGCACTGCATGGCAGCGGACACGAAGTAACGGTGTTCGAACAAAGCCGGCAATACCTGCGCGTAGGGGCCGATATCAATCTGACGCCCAACGCCGTGCGTGCGCTGGACGGCCTGGGTGAGGGCATTGCCGCGGCAGTGCGTGCCTCGGCAGCTCGCCCTACGCACCGCATCAGCCGTACCTGGGACAGCGGCGAGGAAACCTCGCGCCTGACCATGGGCAATGAGGCCGAACGTCAATACGGCGCACCGCAGCTCACCATTCACCGCGCGGATCTGCTGGCGGCGCTGGCCGACGCCTTTCCTGCCGATCAGGTGAAGTTTGCCAAGCGCGTCAGCCGGATTGCCCAAACCGATGTCGGCGTCTCGGTGGATTTTGCCGACGGCACGCGGGTAGAGGGACTGGATGCACTGGTCGGCTCGGACGGAATTCATTCGGTGGTGCGCACGGCCCTGTTCGGCGCCGAGAGCCCACGCTTTACCGGGGTGGTGGCGTTTCGCGCCGTGGTGCCTACCGAGCGCGTGCGCCACGTCCCCGATATTGGAGCCTTCACCAAGTGGTGGGGGCCGACATCGGACAGCCAGATCGTGACCTTTCCGCTCAACCAGGGCCGCGATACCTTCATCTTTGCCACCACGGCGCAGGAGTCCTGGCATGAGGAATCCTGGACCACGGAAGGCAGCGTGACCGAGTTGCGCGGTTTCTACGCCGGCTTCCACCCCCATGCACGGGTCTTGCTGGACGCATGCGACAGCGTGCTCAAGACGGCTTTGTATGAGCGCGACCCGCTACCACAGTGGTCGCAGGGCCGGGTTTCGCTGCTTGGCGATGCCAGCCATCCCATGATGCCGTTCATGGCCCAGGGCGCCGGCATGGCCATCGAGGATGCCGTGGTGTTGGCCCGCAACCTCGATGCGGCCCAAAGCGCTGCCCAGGTGCCGCAGGCCCTGCAGAACTACGAAATCATGCGCAAGCAGCGCACCAGCGAGATCCAGATCGGTTCGAGAGGCAACAACTGGCTGCGTGCCGGCGGCAATGCCGACTGGGTCTACGGCTACGACGCCTGGCAAGTCCCCATGTAGTCAAGACTTGGGCAGAGGCTCCCGCGATGAATGCTTTCATTGGGGGCGCTTGGCGGGCGGCTAGGAGCGAAGCCAGCGGCCTGCCCCTAGGCGGACGGGCCTGCGGAGTCGGGCTTAACTCGTCGCCTTGGCAGCGGCCGCAGATGCGGCGGCGCCGGTCGCCGCGCCCGCCGCCGTAATCACGGCGGTCCCGGCAGCCATGCCGCCACCGCCTGCAGCGAGTGCACCGCCGCCGACGGCCGCCAGGGAGGCGTTGGCTAGGGCGGCTCCGGAGAGGGTGCTGATGGCCGTGCCGGTGCTGGCAGCTCCCAGCAGCCCGGCCCCGCCGGCCGCCGCCGCCAGCGCCGGCGCTGCGGCCAATGCCACCCCGCCGGTGGCCACGGTGCCAACCGCCACGAGCAGCGTCTTGCCCGGGTTTTCGACCACCACGTCGACGACATCGGCGACAACGTCGGCCGCACCACCGACCACGCTGCCCGCAATATCCACGGTGCCTTCGACCACGCTGCTTGCAATATCGACGGCACCGTCGAACACATCGCCGACAAAGTCAAAGAATCCCATGATTGATCTCCCGCCTAGAGCTGATGAAAAGCGGGGCAGACTCAGGCTGCATATGCCCAACCGGATTGAGATGCTAGCCGCCAGAGCTTGTCGAATGGCTAGCTGCGTTCCAATTTGTAACTGGATATCGCTGCCGGAGCATAACCGTTTATGCGGGCCTGAAAATTCGGCAGCGTCGATGGGCGATGGATGGTCTGCATTCTTTCAGGCGCTGGCATCTCGCCGGGTGCATGGTCGCTGCCGAGCCCGCTCAATCCAGCTGCGGCTCAAAGTGCCCGATGCGGGCGCATACGCTTGGGTCCCGGAAGACGCTGCTGCTCGCGATACGGCCAATAAAAAAGGCCCCGCAGGGCCTTTTGATGGGAGATCCGGCGTAAAGCTTAGATCACGCCCTGTGCCAGCATGGCGTCGGCCACCTTCACGAAGCCGGCCACGTTGGCGCCGTCGATGTAGCTCACGCTGCCGTCTTCGCGCTTGCCGTACTTCAGGCAGGCCGCATGGATGCCTTGCATGATCTGCAGCAGACGGGCGTCCACTTCTTCGCAGGTCCACGACAGGCGCATGGCGTTCTGGCTCATTTCCAGGCCCGAGGTAGCCACGCCGCCGGCGTTCGATGCCTTGCCGGGGGCGTAGAGCACGCCGGCCTTCTCAAAGGCCTTGGCGGCTTCGTTGGTCGAAGGCATGTTGGCACCTTCGGCCACGCACAGCACGCCGTTGGCGATCAGGGTCTTGGCATCGGCTTCGCTCAGTTCGTTCTGGGTCGCGCAGGGCAGGGCCACGTCCACCTTGATGGACCAGGGGCACTGGCCGGCCAGGAATTGCACGCCGGGCACCTTGGCGGCGTAGTCGCTCACGCGGCCGTAGTGGTGGTTCTTGACCTCCATCAGGATGGCCAGCTTCTCGGGAGTGAAGCCTTCGGGGTCGTAGGCCGTGCCCGAGGAGTCGGACACGGTCACGACCTTGGCGCCCAGCTGCAGGGCTTTTTCCACGGCGTACTGCGCCACATTGCCCGAGCCGGAGACCGACACGGTCTTGCCCTTGAAGGACTGGCCGCGGGTGGCCAGCATTTCCTGGGCGAAGTACACGGTGCCGTAGCCCGTGGCTTCGGGGCGGATCAGCGAGCCGCCGAAGGACAGGCCCTTGCCCGTGAACACGCTGCCCGCGGTGTTGGATAGCTTCTTGTACATGCCGGCCATGAAGCCGACTTCGCGGCCGCCCACGCCGATGTCACCAGCGGGCACGTCGGTGTCGGGACCCACGTGGCGGAACAGCTCGCTCACGAAGGCCTGGCAGAAGCGCATGACTTCGGCCGGGCTCTTGCCCTTGGGATCGAAGTCCGAGCCGCCCTTGCCGCCGCCCATGGGCAGCGTGGTCAGCGCATTCTTGAAGGTCTGCTCGAAAGCTAGGAACTTCAGCACGGACTGGTTCACCGAGGGGTGGAAGCGCAGACCGCCCTTGTAGGGGCCGATGGCCATGCTGTGCTGGATGCGGAAACCACGGTTCACATGGACCTGGCCCTTGTCGTCGGTCCAGCTCACGCGGAACTGGATGATGCGCTCGGGCTCGACCAGGCGCTCGAGCAGAGCGCTTTCGGCGTACTTTGGGTTCTTCTCGATGAAGGGCCAGAGGCTTTCCATCACTTCGGTGACGGCTTGCAGGAATTCGGGCTGGCCGGGGTTGCGTTGTGCCACTTCTTCCAGGAATTGGCCGACGGACTCGTACTTCATAGAGAGAACTTTCTGACTAGACAGAGGGATGCGCTGAAATTCGCGAAACTAAAATTATGCCAAAAAGTTATGCCTTCATGCTCTTTTTTGGTGAACACAGGCGCAACCATGGTGCACAAATGCCACTTTTTGGTGCGTTGTCATGAGATTTTTCCTTGCCTGGCAACAACTTGGGATTGCTGCTGGGGGCTCTCGTCCTGCATGGGGCAGCCTTGCCAATCCGCGATGAGCGCGCACGCGCATGCATGAGCCTGGACTTGGCTTCATGATGCGGGAATGTTTTTGTGATAGCACCAAATTGGTGCAGATCTGCGGGCGGCTATGGAAACCGTAGCGTGAACGGCAAGGCACCCATGGGCTTGCAGTCAATCGGGTCGTTGACGGCCGCAGCAAGCAGATGCGCCGGCCTGCGCACCGGGCCGACGCACCGGGGCTTAGCGGCCGCGCAGGAACAGCGCGTCCAGATCCTTCATGCCCAGCTGGCGCCAGGTGGGGCGGCCATGGTTGCACTGGTCGGAGCGCTCGGTCACTTCCATCTGGCGCAGCAGCGCGTTCATCTCGTCCAGTGTGAGCTTGCGGTTGGCGCGCACCGCACCGTGGCAGGCCATGGTCGCCAGAATCTCGTTGCGCGCGCGCTGCACCACGGTGCTGGCGTCGTGCTGGGCCAGCTCGGCCAGCACGCTGCGCGCTAGTTCCACGGCATCGCCCTGGGCCAGGGTGGCGGGCACGGCGCGCACGGCCAGGGTCTTGGGCGAGAAGGGCGAGACCTCCAGGCCCAGGGCCTGCAGCGTATCGGCATGGGTTTCGGCCGTGGCCACTTCCTCGGGCGTGGCCGCGAAGGTCGCGGGAATCAGCAGCGGCTGGCTGGGGATCTGCTGATCGCCGTTTTCCGTATTCAGGGCATTCTTGAGCTGCTCGTAGACGATGCGCTCATGGGCGGCGTGCATGTCCACGATGACCATGCCCTGGGAGTTCTCGGCCAGGATGTACACGCCGTGGATCTGCGCCACGGCGCGGCCCAGTGGCCAGACGGGGGAGGCGTCGGCAGGTGTCGGCTCGGGCACGGCAGGCGCTTGCGTCTGCAGTGCAGCCTGGGCCGGCGCTGCCGTTGTGGCTATTGAAGCCGCTGCTGCTGGCGCCTGTACGGAATGGGCGACAGGTGCTGGTTGCTGGAAATAGCTGGACTGCCCCGAGGGCCGCAGCTTGATGCTGCTGTCTTCCGCCGTCGGGCTGCCGCCGGTCGCTGCCGCGGCCGGCGTGCTGGCCGCCGTCGCCACGGGCGCCGCTGTTGCAGCGGTTTCGCGCATGGGCGCCCAGAGCTTGGCCAGATCGCTGACCGGTGTGCCCGCGCGTTCCTCGCCAAAGCTCATGCGGGTCTGGGGCCAGGCCGGGGGGGCGGCAGGCTTGGTAGCGGGCTGGGGCACGGCGTCGATCAGAGCCGGCTGGCGTGCCGCTTCCTGAGCGGCGGCTTCGACCACGGCGGCCGCGCGCGGCGCAGCCAGTGCGTTGTCGATCGCATGGCGCACGGCCTGGTGCACTTCGCGGCTGTCGCGAAAGCGCACCTCGATCTTGGTCGGGTGCACGTTCACGTCCACGCGTGCGGGATCGATCTCGATATACAGCGCATAAACCGGCTGCTTGTTGCCGTGCAGCACATCCTCGTAGGCCGCGCGGGCCGCATGGGTCAGCACCTTGTCGCGCACAAAGCGGCCGTTGACATAGCAGAACTGCTGGTCGGGCCGCGAGCGCGCAGCATCGGGAATGCCGGCGCGGCCGGTCACATGGACGGCTCCGGCCCAGTGATCGACGGCCACGGAGTGCTCGACAAACTTGTCGCTGAGCACGTCGGCCAGGCGGCGCGACAGCGCTTCTTCGGAGGCGCCCGTGGCCGCGCGCCACTGCTCGACCAGCTTGCCCTCGTGCCAGATGGCAAAGCCCACATCGGGCCGGGCCAGCGCATGGCGGCGCACGGACTCGATGCAGTGCGCGAGTTCGGTGGCATCGCTCTTGAGGAATTTGCGGCGTGCGGGCGTGGAGAAGAACAGCTCCTTGACCTCCACCGTCGTGCCCTGGTTGCGGGCCGCGGGACGCAGCTCGCCACTGCGGGCGTCGAGCAGAAACGCCGATTCCTGCCCCGCGGGGCGCGAGAAGATGGAGGTCTCGGACACCGAGGCGATGGCGGCCAGCGCCTCGCCGCGAAAGCCCATGGTGGCCACGGTCTCCAGATCGTGCAGATCGGTGATCTTGCTGGTCGCATGGCGGCGCAAGGCCACGGGCAGCTCGGCCTGCGGAATGCCGCAGCCGTCGTCTTCCACGGCGATCAGGCGCACGCCGCCGGCCAGCAGGCGCACGGTGATCTGGCTGGCGCCGGAGTCCAGCGCGTTGTCCACGAGTTCGCGCACCACGGAGGCAGGGCGCTCGACCACCTCGCCCGCGGCGATCTGGCTGATCAGCTCGTCGGGCAGATCGCGGATAGGGCGGCGCACGGGCGCGCCGGTTGCGGAAGGCGTGGAGGAGGTTTCTGGGCTGGATGCGTTCACGTCGGCCATTCTAGGCGCGGGCGCAAGACAGTTTGGAAGTCGGTCTTTTGTGCATTCCGCAATGAAAAAGAGCTGCGGATGCAGCTCTTTGGCGTGGGCCCTGCGGCCTGAGGAGCGCGTGCTTAGCGACGGTGGCCGCTGGTCATCTCGTTGCCGATCAGCGCGCCGGCTGCGGCACCGCCGATGGTGCCGATAGGGCCGCCGAACAGCACGTTGCCGACCGCACCGCCGGCAACGGCACCGGCACCGATGCCGAGCTGGCGGTTGCTGGGGCCGTGGGCGCAGCCGCCCAGAGCCATGGCACCCACCAGGGCAGCCGTCAGGGTCAGGGCCTTGCCATAACGCACAGTGATCTTGTTCATGGTGTTGAATCCTCTCGTTGATTCTTGTGAAGAATGCCGTGCAGCCGGTCCCAGGCCGGGAGGAGGTGCATTGCGGCGGATGCTCATGGATGGGTGGGCTGCTGTCTGCAGCATGCCCGTTTACAAGGCTCTAATGTGCCCGCAAGCATGCCCGGTTTTTTTGAAGTAGAGGTATCGGTTGTGTGGAATTTGTAACAAATGCGCGGTGCGCTTGTATATTTGTTCTCCGCTGCAAGCGGCTGTATTGGGCGGCCGCGCCGATGTCCGTGTGTGGCAGCGGTTGCTCGCCGTCGCGGGCCGCAATGCGCAGTACATTACGGGCCCAGAATCTCAGAGGATAGTGCCTTGGAAATCATTCAGTTCCTGATCGACTTCATCCTGCATATCGACAAGCATCTGGAAGCTTTTGTCGTGGCCTATGGGCCCTGGGTGTATGCCTTGCTGTTCATCATCGTGTTTGTGGAGACCGGCGTCGTGGTCATGCCGTTCCTGCCCGGTGACTCCCTGCTGTTCATCGTGGGCGCGCTCTGCGGCGCGGGCTTCATGAGCTACCCGCTGGCCGCCGTGGTGCTGCTGGCCGCCGCCATTCTGGGCGACCAGTGCAATTACACGATAGGCCGCTACCTCGGGCCCAAGGTCTTCCAGTGGGAGGATTCGCGCTGGTTCAACCGCAAGGCTTTCGACCGCGCGCATGATTTCTACGAGCGCTATGGCGGCGTGACCATCATCCTGGCGCGCTTCATGCCGTTCATCCGCACGTTTGCGCCTTTTGTGGCCGGGGTCGCGCACATGAGCCGCTCCAGGTTCAGCCTGTTCAATGTGACCGGCGCGGTGATCTGGGTGCTGGGCATCAGCGCTGCGGGCTATTTCTTCGGCAATATGGAATGGGTCAAGAACAACCTCGAGAAGATCATCTGGGGTCTGATCCTGGTGCCGGGGCTGATCGCCATCTTCGGCGCCTGGCGCGGCGGCCGCGCCGAAAAGGTCAGCGCCGCCTGAGAACAGGATTCTCGATAGCTGCCGGCGCAAGCCGGGCCGCGGTTTCGTCCGATTCGAGTGCAAAAAAGCCCCGGCATGCCGGGGCTTTTTTGTGGGTGCCAAGGCTTTGCTCAGTGGCGCTTGCCCACTTCATTACCAATCAGGGCGCCAGCGGCGGCTCCGCCAACGGTGCCCAGGGTGTTGCCAAACAGCGCATCGCCCACCACGCCGCCGGCCACGGCGCCCACGCCGGTGCCGATCTGGGCGTTGGTCGGGTGGGAGGCGCAGCCGGCCAGGGCCATGGTCAGGGCTGCGGCAAGAGTCAGGGTACGAAGAAACATCAGTCATCTCCTTAGAGTAGGAAGGTCATGACGATCTGCCATTTGGCCTGACACGACCTTCCTCGTTGGGGACGGCTACATTTTCCTCCCAAACCTCCAGCGCAGGGAGATAGAGGAGGCGCAAGCCCCTATCGCCAGCAGCTTTGCTCTGCGCCTGGCCAGCGCTGCACGCTTACACCGACCGGCTGCGCGCCAGCGGCGGGTTGTGCGCAAAGTACTTGCGTATGCCGTTCATGAGCGCATCCGCGAGCTGCTCCTGATAGGCGCTGCTGCGCAGCTTGGCCTCTTCCTCGGGGTTGCTGATGAAAGCCGTTTCCACCAGCACACTGGGGATGTCGGGAGCCTTGAGCACCGCAAAGCCGGCCTGCTCCACCTTGCCCTTGTGCAGCTTGGCCATGCCGCTGATCTCGCCTAGCAGCGAGGTGCCGAGCTTGAGGCTGTCCTTGATCTGCGCCGTGGTGCTCATGTCCAGCAGCATGCGCTGCACATGCTGGTCCTGCACGCCCATGTTCAGGCCGCCCACGAGGTCGGACTGGTTCTCCTTGTTGGCCAGCCAGCGCGCGGCCGTGCTCGAGGCACCGCGCTCGCTGAGCGCAAACACGCTGGCGCCGCGCGCGGCCGGGGTGGTGAAGGCATCGGCGTGGATGCTGATGAACAGGTCGGCCTGCACGCGGCGGGCCTTGTCCACGCGGGTGGCCAGGGGCACGAAGAAGTCGGCGTCGCGCGTCATGAAGGCACGCATGGGGTTGCCGCCTATGCGGGCGTCGTTGATGCGCTCGCGCAGCAGATGGCCGATCTTGAGCACCACGTCTTTTTCGCGCAGGCCGCTGGGGCCGGTGGCGCCGGGGTCTTCACCGCCATGGCCGGGGTCCAGGGCCACGATGATGATGCGGTCGGTGCTGCGCGAGGTCGCGATATTCGGCGCCTGCCGGGGCGCTGGTGCGGGAGCCGGCCGCGGTGCAGGGGCCGGCACGGGGGACGGAGCTTGAGCGATGACCGCCGGTGGGGGGGCAGCCGGTGCAGGGGCCGGACGCTGGTTGCGCTGGGCAATCAGGTCGCCCAGAGGGTCGGCGAGCGGCGCTGCGGCCACCGCCGCGGGCGGCGGGGTGGCGATGGGGGGCGCTGCAGTGCTGGCGGCCGCCGTGCTGCCGCTGGCATCGCGCAGGCGTTCGCTGATCAGCGCCTCCAGCGGGTCCACGGCCTTGGCCGGGTAGAGGTCCAGCACCAGGCGGTGCTTGTAGGGCGCGATGGGGGCCAGGGTGAAGACCTGGGGCCGGGCTTCCTGCTTAAGGTCTATGACCAGACGCACAATGCCCGGCGCAAACTGGCCCACGCGGATGCTGGCGATGTTGGGGTCGTCGGAGCGCACCTTGGCCACCAGCTCGCGCAGGGCCGGGTTGAGGTCTATGCCTTCCACGTCCACGGCTAGGCGCGGCGGGGTGGGCACGAAGACGGGCTTGGCACTCAGGGGAATGTCGGACTCAATGGTCACACGCGAATACTCGGGCGCGGGCCAGACCCGCACGGCGACGATGCTCGCGCCCTGGGCAATGTGCTGGCGGCCCAGCAGCAGGACCACGCCGCCGGCCTGCAGCAGGCTGCGGCGCGACAGGCCAAACGGAACAGGTGTGGATGATGTTTTGCTCATGCCCTGAATGCTTCAAGCACCGCACAGCCCACGGGAGTGCCCGCCTTGAGGGTCACTTGCCGCTGCGCATCGTCAATTGCTTCAATATGGATAGCTATATCCGCAACGGGTGTAACCGCTGCGGCTTTTTCGGGCCATTCTGCCAGCTTGAGACCGGGGCTGGCAAAAATGTCGCGAAAGCCCGCATCTTCCCATTCGCGCGGGTCGTCGAAGCGGTAGAAGTCGAAATGCCAGATCGACAGCGCGCCGGCCTCGTGCGGCTCCACCACGGCATAGGTCGGGCTTTTGATGCGGCCCTGCACGCCCAGGGCGCGCAGCCAGTGGCGCACCAGCGTGGTCTTGCCCGCGCCCAGGTCGCCGTGCAGCGTCACATAAGCGTTGCGCAGCTGGGGCTGGGCGGCCAGCTGCTGCGCAAAGCGTTCGGTATCTTGTTCGTCGCGCCAGACTATCTGTAGCTGCGTCAGCGCCTGAGGGGGCTGGTTTTCTACAATTCGTGGTGTATGTTGAGCAGCAGTCAATTGGTTCCTTTGATGCAAGCCTGGGCCGGCGAGCTGGGATTCTCCCAAATCGGCGTGGCCGGCGTGGATTTGTCCTCGGCAGAACCCGGCTTGCTGCAGTGGTTGGCGCAGGGCTTCCATGGCGAGATGCATTACATGCAGGCCCATGGAATGAAACGAGCACGGCCGGCGGAATTAGTTCCCGGCACGGTGAGCGTGATCACCGCGCGCATGGACTATTTGCCGCGGGACACGCCCGACGGCTGGCAGGCCGTGGAATGGTCGCGGCTCGAGCGCCCGGGCGAAGGCATTGTCTCCATGTATGCGCGCGGCCGGGACTATCACAAGGTGCTGCGCAACCGCCTGCAGAAGCTGGCCGAGCGCATCGCCGAGGAAATCGGCCCCTTCGGTCACCGGGCCTTCACCGATTCGGCCCCCGTGCTGGAGGCCGAGCTTGCCAGCCGCAGCGGCCAGGGCTGGCGCGGCAAGCACACGCTGGTGCTCAACCGTGAGGCCGGCTCGATGTTCTTTCTGGGCGAGATCTATGTGGACTTCGCTCTGGAGCCCACGGCGCCGGTGAGCGCCCATTGCGGCAACTGCACGTCTTGCATGGATGCCTGCCCCACGGGAGCCATCATAGGCGCGCACCAGGTCGATGCGCGTCGCTGCATCTCCTACCTGACCATCGAGCATGCGGGCAGCATTCCCGAGGCATTGCGCCCGCTGATGGCCAACCGCATCTACGGTTGCGACGACTGCCAGCTGGCCTGCCCGTGGAACAAATTCGCCCAGCGCAGCAGCCTGCCGGACTTCGATGCTCGCGCGGGCTTCACGGACATGCAGCTGGTGCACTACCTCGGCTGGGACGAAGCCACTTTTCTGCGCCTGACCGAAGGCAGTCCCATACGCCGCATAGGCCACGCACGCTGGCTGCGCAATGTGGCCGTGGCCATGGGCAATGCTCTGCGCGCCTCCAGGGACGAAGCGCAGAAGCGGGAGTTGATCCGGGCCTTGCAACAGCGCGCCGCGCATGAGGATGCCGTGGTGCGCGAGCATGTGGCCTGGGCGCTGGCTCAGGCGCAGGACTAGCGCCGAAAGCCAGGCCTTCCAGGGATAAGGCCCCGAGCAGCGCTGCGGGGAAGGGGTAGCGTCATTCCGTCGGCCTCGGCGCGAGCCGGGTGCCGGCTCCTTGCAGAAGATCAAGCCGTCCGGCTTATTTGTATTTTTCAAGGGTAAACACTGATGAATTGAGGGCGTGTAGAACAAAAAGGAATTAGCCGCGCTTTTAGTATTCGCAGTTCGTTATTTGCGAACCTCATGAGGAGACCCTTTATGAATCGTCGTCTGTGGATGGGCCTGACCTTGGCTCTTGCAACGGCTGGTGTTTCGACCGGTGCGATTGCCGACGCCAACTTCCCCGCCAAGCCGATCAAGCTTCTTGTGCCCTTTGCAGCAGGCGGCACGACCGACATCATTGCGCGCGTGATCGCCGACCCGCTGGGCAAGGAACTGGGCCAGCCCGTGATCGTGGACAACAAGGGCGGTGGCGGCGGCGTCATCGGTGCGCAGGAAACCGCGCGTCAGAAGCCCGATGGCTACAACCTGGGCATTTCCACCCTGTCGACCATGGCCACCAATCCGGCCATCAATCCCAAGACTCCCTATAACCCGCTGACGGACTTCACGCCTATCATCAATATTGCGGCCACGCCCAATGTGATCGCCGTGAACCCCAAGTTCGCCGGCGCAGCGAGCTACAAGGCTTTCGAGGCCGAACTCAAGGCCAATCCCGGCAAGTATTCCTATGGCTCGTCCGGCACGGGCGGCATCCAGCACATGCTGATGGAGCTGTACAAGTCGCTGACCGGTATCCAGATGACCCACGTGCCATACCGCGGTGCGGGCCCGGCCCTGAACGACGCGGTTGCCGGCCAGATCCCCATGATTTTGGACAACCTGCCTTCGGCACTACCCTTCATCAAGGACAACCGCCTCAAGGCCGTCGCCGTGGCCGCTCCCCAGCGCCTGGCCGTGCTGCCCGACGTGCCCACCTTCAAGGAAGTGGGTCTGCCCCAGGTCAACCGCATGGCTTCCTACGGCATTCTGGGCCCCAAGGGCATGGACAAGGCCGTGGTCGACAAGATCAATGCCGCTGTGAAAAAGGTGCTGCAGGACCCCGCCGTGAAGAAGCGCATCGAGGACACGGGTTCGCTGGTGGTGGGTAACACGCCCCAGGAATTCACCAAGGAGCTCAAGGACGAGTTCGAAACCTACAAGCAGGTCGTGGCCAAGCAGAAGCTGACGCTGGACTAAGCACTTGATCTGCTACTGAAGCAATAGCGGATACCGCAAGCCCGAAGTGCCTGAAAAGGCCTTCGGGCTTTGTTTTCAGGTCTGCGGCCAGTCCCAGCGCGGCAGCTCGCGCTGGCTCAGATTGGCGATGCTGGTTTCGCCCAGCTCTTTTTCCAGATGGATCGGTTGCCAGTCCGGCAGCGCCGGCTCATCGGCTCCTTCATCTTCGGGTGCGGCGCGGCTGAACTGCGTATCCTCCAGTGCATTCAGCAGGCGCTTGGCATGGGTGACCACGATCAGCTGGGTGTGACAAGCGGCCCGGGCAATCAGCCGGCCCAGAGCGGGCAACAGGTCTGGGTGCAGACTGGTCTCGGGCTCGTTGAGCACCAGCAGCCGGGGTGGGCGCGGGCTGAGCAGGGCGGCAATCAGCAGCAGATAGCGCAGCGTGCCGTCGGAAAGCTCGGCCGCGCCCAGCGGACGCAGCAGGCCGGGCTGGTGCATCTGCAGCAGCAGCCGCCCGCCTTCACCGGCAATGGCTAGGCGGGCTCCCGAGAACGCATCGGCCACGGCCTGCTCCAGAGCTTCGAGGTCGCCGATCTCCTGAATCGTCAGCAGCGCGGCCGCCAAGTCATGGCCGTCGCCGCTGAGCACCGGCGTATAGCAGCCCAGCTGCGGCTGGCGCGCGGGGGCGTCGGCATCGGTGCGGAAATGGTCGTAGAAGCGCCAGGCGCGTATTTCCTCGCGCAGGGTGATGATCTCGGGCGCGCCGCGCGGATCCACCAGCTCGGTCATCATGCTGGCCCAGCGCGCGACGGGGCGCTCCAGTGTCTGCCAGCGCGCCCGGCCTGCGCCAGGCGAATCGCTGCGCAGGTTCAGAGCCGGGCCCTTGCGCTCCACCAGCAGGCTGGCAGGGCGGTACACGGGGCCTGCCCAGACGGCTTCGCTCTTGATTTCGGGGTCCTGCGCAAACGGCTGGGGCACGCTCGATGGTGCGGGCCTGCCCAGCGCAATCGCATAGCTGAGTCCGTCCCGGCCCTGGCTGGCAAAGCCCAGTTGCAGACGCTCGGTCTTGCGGCGCACGGTGCCCTGTACCGGATGTTCGCCGCGGCGCATGGCGGCCGTGATCTCCTCGGGTCCGGCCCAGAGCGTGGAGGGCAGTCCGCCCTCGCGCACCAGGGACTGCACGGCTCCGCCATAGGCAATATCGCCCAGCAGGCGCAGCGATTTGTAGACGCTGCTTTTGCCGCTGCCATTGGGGCCGGTCACCACGGTCAGGCGCCCCAAAGGCATGACCAGATGGCGCAGGCTGCGGTAGTTGGCAATGGCAAGTGTGGCGAGCATGGGCGGCGGGGACGCAATTCCGGCTCATGGTAGCAGCGCCAGCGTGTACGCTTGCCCCATGTCTGAAGCCGAGAAGAAACCACGCCAGCCCATGGTGCCCGAGGACTGGCCGCAGCCGCTGCCAGAAAGCCATGATGCGCTGGACCTGTTCATCGATGCCCTGCTGCTGGAGGACGGTCTGTCGCGCAATACCCTGGCCGCCTATCGCCGCGATCTGACGGCCGTGGCCCGCTGGCTGGCCAGCCTGACGCCGCCCAGGGCTCTGGATGCCGCACAGGAAGCCGATCTGCAGGGTTATTTCACGGTCCGCGTGGATGACACCAAGCCCACTTCGTCCAACCGGCGCCTGACGGTGCTGCGCCGCTACTTCCACTGGGCGCTGCGTGAAAAGCGCGTGGCCGCAGACCCTACGGTGCGCATGCTAGCCGCCAAGCAGGCGCCGCGCATGCCCAAGACCCTGACCCAGGCCCAGGTCGAAGCCCTGCTGCAGGCCCCGGACGTGGACATGCCTCTGGGCCTGCGCGACCGCGCCATGCTGGAGTTGATGTATGCCAGCGGCCTGCGCGTGAGCGAGCTGGTCACCGTGCGCATGCACGAGCTGGACCTGCGCGCAGGCGTGCTGCGCGTGACGGGCAAGGGACGCAAGGAGAGGCTGGTGCCCTTTGGCCAGGAGGCGCAATGGTGGCTGGAGCGCTATCTGCATGAGGCGCGCGCCGCCATCCTGGGCGGGCAGCAGACCGAGGAGGTGTTTGTGACCCAGCGCGGCGCGGGCATGAGCCGCGTGATGTTCTGGGTCATCGTCAAGAAATGTGCGCAGCTGGCCGGCGTGACCTCGCCGTTGTCGCCGCACACGTTGCGCCATGCGTTTGCCACCCATCTGCTCAACCATGGCGCGGACCTGCGCGTGGTGCAGATGCTGCTGGGCCATGCCGACATCTCCACCACCACCATCTACACCCATGTGGCGCGCGAGAGGCTCAAGGCCCTGCATGCCGAGCACCATCCACGCGGCTAGCGCTCGCGCAGGGCTTCAGCCTGCGGGCGGCCGGGCACCGATCTCTAGGTAGTACAGGCCCCAGACCGCGGCGTGAAAGCGTTCCTTGAGCGGAAGCTGGCTTAGCTCTGTGATCTGCTGCGGCGCATAGATGCTCCACAGCGGGCCCAGGCCACCCATGGCCAGCGGCAGCCCGTCGAGCTGCGTGGCCAGCAGCATGCGCCAGCGCAGGGCCTGGGCCAGCGGCATCCGGCTGCGGTAGCCGTCTATGCCCTGCAGGGTCAGCCAATGGTCCTGGGCCATGGCTTTGCCCAGGTCCAGGCCGGCTGCCTGCAGCACATGCTCCAGCAGCGGGCCGTGCAGACGGTGTTCGGCCTCGTCGTATTCGAGTGCGGTTCTCAGTGTGTGCTGCTCCAGGCTGTTGAGCGCATCGAGTCCGCAGGACCAGGCGGTGTCAAACCGATAGCCTTGAGTGATGAGCATGCGGTCGCCAGCGGCCTGGAGCTTGCCGCGATTGGCCTCTATGCCCGGGCCGGAAATGGTCAGAACCACGGGTTGCAGGCCGTTGAGCACGCAGGTCTGGGTTGCCGACCTGGCCGCTTGCGCGGCTGTCGGCAGAGCCAGCGCAGCGGCGCAGGCGGCACTGCCGCGCGAGAGCAGATTGCGACGTGAGAGTGTGGTGGAGTCGGTCATGGAACACTTTCTGCAAAGCCTGGGCTGCAGTCTAGCGGCAGGCCGGGCTGCGGGTCCAGCCTGGCGGCGGATGGCCGGCTGCGGCCGGAGCAGCGAAGCATGCCGGGCCTGGCCCGCTTGAGTCTTGCCTATTCCGATGAAATGGGTGGTCGGAAAGATGGTTTGCCGCAATCGATCTGCCGAAGCAGTGCAGAGCCCTTCAAGGGCTTAGGCTTTGGTCAAAAATCCGGGCATTGTTTTCCTGATCTGCATTGCTAATGACCCGAATCTTGCGCCGAAGCCTGCTGGCCTGTGCCGTGGCTGTCGCCCTGCCTGCAACCCTGTCCCTGAACGCCAGCGCGGCCGATGCCGGCTGGCCCAGCCGCCCCATCCGACTGGTGGTTTCCTATCCCGCCGGAGGCGTCAGCGATGTGGTGGCCCGCGCCCTGGGCGAAAGACTCACGGCGGCCCTGGGCCAGTCCGTGGTGGTGGACAACAAGGCCGGGGCCGGTGGCGCCATAGGCCTGGATCTGGTGGCCAAATCGGCGCCCGACGGCTATACGCTGGGCTTTTCCTCCATCAGCCCGCTGACGCTGAGCCCCCATCTGGGCAAGCCGCTGTTCGATGCGCACAAGGACCTGGTTCCCGTGGTCAGCGTCATGTACTCGCCCGTGCTGTTGCTGGGAACGACCCGTTCCACGGCCCAGAATTTTTCCGAGCTGATCAACCAGGCCAAGGCCCGCCCGGGCGAAGTGCGTTGGGCCACGGCCGGTCTGGCCTCGCTGGGCCACATCATGCTCGAGCAGATCGGCGACAAGGCCAAGGTGCAGATCACCCACATCCCCTACAAGGGCGGCGGCCAGCAGCTCAATGACGGCCTGAGTGCCCAGTTCGAGGTGCTCTCCACCAACGCCGGCCCTGCCGTGATGCAGCATATCAAGGCCGGCAAGTTCAAGGCCCTGGCCGTAGGCGCACCTTCGCGCCTGGATTCGCTGCCCAATGTGCCGACCCTGGCGGAGCTGGGCTACAAGAGCGCCAATATGACCTCGGTGTTCGGCATCTTCGCGCCGGCCGGCGTGCCCGCACCCATACTGGCCCGCCTCAATGCCGAGGTGAACAAGGCGCTGGCGCTGCCCGAAATCCGGCAGCGCCTGGAGGCCACGGACAATGTGCCCACGGGCGGCAAGGCTGCGGACTTTGCCAAGCAGATCGAGGCCGAATCCAAGGCCAATGCGCAGATCATCCAGGCCGCGCATATCCAGCTGAACTGAGTGTAAAAAAAATTGCGGCCGGTCCGGCCGCAATCCTTTTGGCTGGCTCAGCCGCTGGCTTGAGCGGCGTCAGAGATCTTCGGTGGCCAGGCTGTCGGCCCAGCTCAGCGCCTGCAGATGCGCCCAGTTGACCTGGTGGTTGGACAGCTGCAGTGCATTGGCCGCGCGCGCAAAGGCCAGTTCGTCGCCGGACTCGCAGGCGCGGGTCAGTTCCAGGAAGGGCGCGAACACGCCCTGGTTGTGCACCAGGGCATCCACGATGGACTGGGGCAGGGCCACGGATTCCAGGGCCTTGGCCATGGGCTGGTTCAGCATCACGTCCAGCAGCGAGAACACGCCCACCACGAAGGCGTGGTCGCTTTCCTCGGGGGGCAGGAGCTCGGCCGACAGCAGCTCCATCAGCCGGCCGCGCACCACGGCGGTCTGGCCCACGGCCGGTGGCATGCCGCCGACCCGTGAGGTGGTCAGCAGCAACGCCGCCCAGCGGAACAGCTTCTTGAGGCCCAGAATCATCACCGCGTGACGGAAAGAGGTGATCTCGCAGGACAGGCCGAAGCCCGAGCTGTTGATGAAGCGCAGCAGGTTGAAGGACAGCGTCGGGTCCTTCTTGAGCAGCTCCTCGATCTCTTCGGTGCTGGCCTGCTGGCGCACCAGGTTGATGAGCTGGATGATGGTGGCCTGGGTGGGGCGTATGGTGCGCGCCTGCACCTGCTGGGGCTGGGCAAACCAGAAGCCCTGGAACAGCCTCACGCCCAGGGCGTGCATGCGCTCGAACTGCTCGGCGGTCTCCACTTTTTCCGCCACCACCTGGGCGCGGGTATGGGACTGGGCCAGCTTCACCAGCTTCTCGGCATGCTCCAGCGCAAAAGCCTGCATGTCCAGTTTGACGAAGGAAGCCATGGACATCCAGGACGCATAGCTGCTGCGCAGCAGATTCTGGTCGAAGGCCAGCCTGAAGCCGCGCTGGCGCAGGGCTTCGAAGACCGGCAGGCAGGCGTCTATGTCCTGCTGGCTGGCGTCTGCGGCCAGGGGCGGCACCTCTAGCACCACGCGATCGGGGTGGATCAGCTCCAGATGCGCGCCGCTCAGGCTCTCGTGCGTGCAGTTGATGAAAACGGTTTTCTTGCCCACCAGGGCCTCGGCCCCCGCATAGGACAGGGCGTTGAACAGCAGCGCGGCATCGGAGGCCGCGGTGTGGGCGTGGGCCGCCGTGGAGCGGTCGAACAGCTCGTAGCCGTAGACGTCCCGCTTTTCATCCACGATGGGCTGGCGCGCAATGCAGGCGACATTGGTGTCGTCCGGCGCGGTGGCGGGAGCTTGGTCAGGGGTGTTGTCTGAAGTATCCATGATCGGCAAGGGCAAAAGGTGGACGACAGGCGCTCAGGACTCTACGTCGGACAGGCAATCGGTCCAGTTCAGGGCCTGCAGATGGGCGTTGTTGATCTGCTGGTGGTCCAGGCGCAGGCTGAAGGCGCTGCGGTCGAACTGGTCGTGGTCGTGGCTCTCGCAGGCCTGGGCCAGCATCAGCAGCTCGCCCAGAATGCCTTCGTGGCGCAGCACGGCGCCGGAGACGGCTTCGGACACCGGAATCAGCGCCAGCGCCGCGGGCAGGGGCATGCCCAGCATGCGGTCCAGCATGGAGAACATGCCGCAGATAAAGGCCAGATCGGCGTCGGTTTCGGTCAGCGAATGCTTGGCCAGCAGCTCCATCAGGCGGCCGCGGATGACGGCGGTCTGGCCCACGGCCGGCGGCGGCCCGCCATCGCGCGAGGCCGTCAGCAGCATGGCCGCCCAGCGGAACAGCTTGTTCAGGCCCAGCATCATCACGGCCTGCTTGAAGGAGGTGATTTCGCGGTGGGCGCCAAAGCTGGCGGAGTTGATCAGGCGCAGCAGATTGAAGGCCAGGGCCGCGTCCTTCTTCAGCACCTCCTCGATGGCGTCGGTGCTGGCCTGCTGGCGCACCAGGGTCAGCAACTGGATGATGCTTTGCTGCGTGGGCGTGAGCAGGCGCGTCTGCATGACCGTGGGCCGGGCAAACCAGAAGCCCTGGAACAGCCCTATGCCCAGGCGCTGGGCCAGTTCGTGCTGCTGGGCGCTTTCGACTTTTTCGGCAATCAGCTCGGCATGGGTGTGGCGGTTGGCAAAATTGACCAGCACGGTCAGCTGGCCCGGCGCCAGCACGGAAAGATCGATCTTGATGTAGTCGGCCAGCGGCAGCCAGGCCGCATAGACCGATTCCAGCACCGTGTGGTTGAAGGCCAGATGAAAGCCCTGGGCCTTGAGCGCCTGCAGCGTGGGCAGGCGCGCGGCAACCTCGCGCTGGGCCGCATGGCCCAGGGGCGGAATCTCGAGCACCACCTTGTCGGCGGGCAGCAGCTCCAGATGCTCGCCCGTCAGGCCCTCATGCGTGCAGTTCACGAACATGAGCTTGGTGCCCACCAGATCTTCTTCGCCCGCATGGGTAAGGGCCGCGAACACCAGCGTGGCGTCGGAAGCCATGGTGTGACCATAAGGCGAGCGCGAACGGTTGAACAGCTCATAGCCGACGATCTGCTGCAGATCGTTGACTATGGGCTGCCGCGCAATCATGCCTTTGGACAGGTTGCGCGACGAGGCGAAGGCCGTGTCCTGTAGGGGGTGGTCACTCATTGGTTGCGAGAAGCCTGGTTGTAAAAAATGAAGTTTTCTGCTTGTTATTGTAAAAAAGCAAGCGCCGGCCAATCATAGTGTCAGATTCCGCCTCTCACGGCTTCCCTGGGCGGACGCCGGGGTCGCAGCCTGGCGCTTGAATCCGGTCTTGATGCGGGTCAAGGGGCGGGGCCGGCCGCCGAGCTGCCGGCAGGCTGCATTATGGGCGCTCAGATCTGCTGCAGCCAGGCGATTTCGGCGGCCGTGAAACCCGCGGCGCGGCGCGCGTGCTCGTTGAACGGCGGGCGCAGGCGCGGCGCTTCGTAGCGGGCGGTCAGCTCCAGGTAGAGCGGCTCGGGGTCCAGCCCGTGCTTCTCGCACAGCCAGCGGTACCAGTGATTGCCTATGGCCACATGGCCCACCTCTTCGCGCAGGATGATGTCCAGAATCGCCACGGCGGCCAGTGCGTCGGGCGCGCCCGTGTTGCGCAGCTTGCTCTGGATTTGCGGCGTGGCGTCCAGGCCGCGCGCTTCCAGCGTTCTGGGCACCAGGGCCATGCGCGCCACGATGTCGCCCGCGGTTTTCTCGCACATGGTCCACAGGCCTTGGTGCGCCGGATAGTCGCCATAGTCGCGGCCATGGTGCTCGCGCAGATGGTCGCGCAGCAGGCGGAAGTGCTTGGCCTCCTCGGCCGCCACCTGCAGCCAGTCGTGGTAGTACTTCTCGGGCATGCCGTCAAAACGCCAGATGGCGTCCAGCGCCAGGTTGATGGCGTTGAATTCGATATGCGCGATGGCATGGATCAGCACGGCCCGGCCTTCGGGCGTGGCGGGGGAGCGGCGCGCCACCGCCGTATGGTGCTTGAGTTCGGGCCTGGCCGGGCGGCCCGGCAGCTCGGATTCGGGCAGCGTCAGCACCGGAGACTGGTCCGCTATTGGATAGAGAGCATGTTGCGCATGCAGATCAATGGTCGCAGCGGCTTTCTGCTCGGGATCGGAAAAGCACAAGACCTCTAGTGCGCGGTGACGTAACTCCATCCCTACAATTCTAGGTTCTCACGATAAACAGCAAACTACGGAGACAAAACACATGGCTATTTACGAACTGGATGGTGTGGCGCCCGATATCGACGAGTCCGCCTGGGTGGCGGGCAGTGCCGAGATCATGGGCCGCGTCAGGCTGGAGCGCGATGCCAGCGTCTGGTTCGGCACGGTGATCCGCGGCGACACCGAGAACATCAGCATAGGCGCGGGCTCCAACATCCAGGATGCCAGCGTGCTGCATGCCGATTTCGGCAAACCGCTGGTCGTGGGTTGCAATGTGACGGTTGGCCACCAAGTAATGCTCCATGGCTGCACCATAGGCGATGGCTCGCTGATCGGGATTGGTGCGGTGGTGCTCAATGGTGCGAGGATTGGCAAGAACTGCCTGGTAGGCGCGGGGTCGCTGGTGACGGAAGGCAAGGAGTTTCCCGACGGCTCCATGATTCTGGGCAGTCCCGCCAAGGTGGTGCGCCAGCTTTCGCCCGAGCAGATCGAAAGTCTGCACCGGAGCGCCAAAAACTATGTTGAAAATGCTCGCCGCTTCAAAAGCGGCTTGCGCAAGCTGGGCTGAACGCCCGGCCTTTTACCGGAACCTTAGCGTGTCTGAACTGCATAAATTCATTTTTGACGGCCTGCCCGTGCGTGGCGCCATCGTCCGTCTGACCGACGCCTGGCAGGAAATCCTGCAGCGCCGGGAGGGCAACAACGAAACCGGAGCCTATCCGCAAGCCGTGAGCGCCCTGCTGGGCGAGATGACGGCCGCCGGCGTGCTCATGCAGTCCAACATCAAGTTCAACGGCGCGCTGGTGTTCCAGGTCATGGGTGACGGTCCGGTCAAACTGGCCGTGACCGAGGTCCAGTCCGATCTGCGCCTGCGCACGACGGCTTCGCTGGTCGGCGATGCCGATCTGCCCCTGCAGGGGCAGCTGGCGCCGCTGGCATCGCTGGTCAATGTGCGTGGCGCGGGCCGCTGCGCTGTCACGCTGGACCCCAAGGATCGCAAGCCCGGCCAGCAGCCCTATCAGGGCGTGGTCTCGCTCAATGATGTCAATGGCGGCCGTTTTGAGCGCCTCTCGGATGCCTTGCAGTTCTACATGCTGCAGTCCGAGCAGCTGGACACCGTGATGGTGCTGGCCGCCAACGACCAGATCGCCGCGGGCCTGATGGTGCAGCGCATGCCCGTGAAGGGCGAGGCCAATCTGGCCGCCGCCACGGAAAGCGGCGCGACCGAGCAGGATGCTCTGGGCCTGAACGAGGAATACAACCGCATCGCCACGCTGGCCGCCAGCCTGACCCAGGACGAGTTGCTGACGCTGGATGTGGAAACCATTCTGCGCCGCCTGTTCTGGGAGGAGAAGCTGCTGCGCTTTGCACCCCAGGCCGACGAGCAGGCCCCGCGCTTTGCCTGCACCTGCAGCTGTGAGCGCGTCTCGGCCATGCTGACCTCGCTGGGTGAGGAAGAGGTGGACTCCATCATTGCCGAGCGCGGCAGGATAGAGGTGGGCTGCGACTTCTGCGGCCAGCAGTATGACTTCGACGCCATAGACGCCGCGCGCCTGTTCACCAAGGTGGAAAAGCAGCCGCCAAGCTCCAGCCTGGTGCAGTGATCAGGCCTGGGCGCTGCGCCGCAGCGCCTCGAACAGCGCCTGTTCGCAAGCCGGATCGCCGCACTGCTCGCAGCTCTGGCGCCGCATACGGGCGCTGGGTTTCCAGGGGTTTTGCGCTGAAATCCAGTCCCAGTCAGCGCTAGGTGCTATGGATTTGAGGGATTCCGCGAGCTGCTGCCATTGTGCGGCAGGCTTGCCGTAAAGCATCACATAGGCCTGGCCGGCCGCACCCAGCTGCGCGCGCCAGAGGCCGATCTGCCGGGCCACGCCCGGATCGGGGTCGGCCTCGCGCCAGTCCTGCCCCAGCACATAGACGAGGGCGTCGCATGGCCAGGACTCGGCCGGCTGCGGCGCCAGGCATTGCCAGGCCGGCTGTCTATCCCTGCCTGCGGCCTGCTGCTGGGCCTGCAGCAGCGCATGGGCCATGCCCCGCGCCAGCGCATGCGGCGCGCCCAGCAGAACCACGCAAGGAAGCTGCCCGGTCGTCATGCGGTAGCTCCTGGAACGGCAAAGCCAGCGCAAGGCTGGCTTTGGAATCGCTGGTGCAGAGGCTTAACGCTTCGAGACTTGGATGAAGATCTCATTGGCTTTGACCATGCCCAGCTCGTAGCGGGCTTTTTCTTCCACGGTCGACAGGCCGTCCTTCAGATCGTTGACCTCGGACTCCAGTCTGTCGTTCTCGGACTTTTCCAGGGCATTGGCCGCATACTGATCCTTGATCTGCTGCTGCAGTTCCTGGACATAGGCCATGCTGCCATGGCCCAGCCAGAGTTGGGCATGGATGGCTGCCAGCAAGGCAAGCAAGACGACACAGACGACGCGATTGACCATAGAAAGCCTGATGAAAACAAAACAGGCGCTCCGCGCCGCCGACCGGCTTGCGAGCGCCTGCTTCAGTCCCGCACTTTAGCGCAGGTTGTAGAAGGCTGCGCGGCCGGGGTACTCGGCCACGTCGCCCAGGTCTTCCTCGATGCGCAGCAGCTGGTTGTACTTGGCGATACGGTCGGAACGGCTCATGGAGCCGGTCTTGATCTGACCCGCGTTCAGGCCCACGGCGATGTCGGCGATGGTCGAGTCTTCGGTTTCGCCCGAACGGTGCGAGATCACGGCGGTGTAGCCGGCGCGCTTGGCCATCTCGATGGCGGCGAAGGTCTCGGTCAGGGTGCCGATCTGGTTGATCTTGATCAGGATGGAGTTGGCGATGCGCTTCTCGATGCCTTCCTTGAGGATCTTGGTGTTGGTCACGAACAGGTCGTCACCCACCAGCTGCACCTTGGAAGCCAGACGCTCGGTCAGCACCTTCCAGCCATCCCAGTCGCCTTCGGCCATGCCGTCTTCGATGGAGATGATGGGGTACTTGTCGCACCAGCCGGCCAGCATATCGGTCCACTGGGCGGCCGTCAGAGTCATATTGCCTTCGCCTTCCAGCACGTACATGCCGTCCTTGTAGAACTCGGAAGCGGCGCAGTCCAGGGCCAGGGCGATCTGCTCGCCGGGCTTGTAGCCGGCCTTTTCGATGGCTTCGATGATCAGCTGAATCGCGGCTTCGTGGTTTTCCACGGAAGGCGCGAAACCGCCTTCGTCGCCCACGGCGGTGGACATGCCCTTGTGGTGGATGATGGCCTTCAGCGCGTGGAACACCTCGGCACCCCAGCGCACGGCTTCGCGGAAGCTCGGTGCGCCCACGGGGATGATCATGAACTCTTGCAGGTCCAGCGTGTTGTTCGCGTGGGCGCCGCCGTTGATCACGTTCATCATGGGCACGGGCAGTTGCACGCCGCCCATGCCGCCGAAGTAGCGGTACAGGGGCAGGCCGGCTTCTTCGGCAGCGGCGCGGGCCACGGCCATGGACACGGCCAGCATGGCGTTGGCGCCCAGGCGGCTCTTGTTGTCGGTGCCGTCGAGGTCGATCAGGGTCTTGTCCAGGAAAGCCTGCTCGGAAGCATCCAGGCCCAGCACGGCTTCGGAGATTTCGGTGTTGATGTGCTCAACGGCCTTGAGCACGCCCTTGCCCAGGTAACGGCTCTTGTCGCCGTCGCGCAGCTCGATGGCTTCGCGCGAACCGGTCGAGGCACCCGAGGGCACGGCGGCGCGGCCCATCACGCCCGACTCCAGCAGCACGTCGCATTCGACGGTGGGGTTGCCGCGGCTGTCCAGCACTTCGCGGCCTACGATGTCAACAATGGCACTCATTGCATTTCCTTTGAGGTTTCTGAAATCGGTACGTGCAGGCTGATTTCTTTCATGAAATCACGCCCAAGCGCTTGTGCATCAAACGCAAGCTGCTATTAAAACTGGTGAAGTCGGTTGCCTTCCGCCTGCTGCGCGCGCCATGCACGCGGTCAGTATGAAAGAGGCCGTGGCGGCTATTGTGCACAAATTTGACAGGCTGCTTTAGCCTTGACGTGATGCTGTAATCGAGTTTCATATTTTGCGAAACAGCGGTTACAGGCTCCGGACGCAAAAAAGGCATGACGCCACGGTTTGTCGTGTCTGTCATGCCCTGGAATCTCATTCGTTCAGACGCCTTCGACCGCGATCATGCGCATGATGGCCGCGCCCTCGCGGGCTTGGCGCGCCTTGCGGTATTCGGGCGAGTCGTGGAAGGCCTTGGCAGCTTCGAAGCTGGGAAACTTCAGCACCACCACGCGCTCCGGAGCCCAGTCGCCTTCGAGCGCGGCGACCTGGCCGCCGCGCACGCAGACCTCGGCGCCATGCACCTGCATGGCCTCGGTGCTCCACTTGCGGTACTCGGCGTACTGCTCGGGCTTGGTGACATTCACATGGGCAATGATGTAGCCGCTGGCCATGTTCAGGCTCCGAAGTTGTTTTCGAGGAAACCGTTCTTCTTGGTGATGCCGTCCAGCGCCACCAGGGTCTCGAGCAGCGCCTTCATATGCTTGAGCGGCACGGCATTGGGGCCGTCGGACAGGGCGTTGCAGGGATCGGGGTGGGTTTCCATGAATAGGCCTGCCACGCCCACGCTCACGGCCGCGCGCGACAGCACGGGCACCATCTCGCGCATGCCGCCGCTCGAGGTGCCGTTGCCGCCGGGCAGCTGCACGCTGTGCGTGGCGTCGAACACCACGGGGGCGCCGGTCTCGCGCATGATGGCCAGCGAGCGCATGTCGCTGACCAGATTGTTGTAACCGAAGCTGGCGCCGCGCTCGCAGGCCATGAAGCTGTCTTCGGGCAGGCCGGCTTCCTTGGCGGCAGCGCGGGCCTTGTCGATGACGTTCTTCATGTCGTGAGGAGCCAGGAACTGGCCCTTCTTGATGTTCACCGGCTTGCCCGACTGGGCGCAGGCGCGGATGAAGTCGGTCTGGCGGCACAGAAAGGCCGGAGTCTGCAGCACGTCCACGATGGAGGCCACATAAGGCACTTCGGCCTCGGTGTGCACATCGGTGAGGATGGGCACGTTCAATTCCTTCTTCACCTTGGCCAGGATCTCCAGGCCTTTTTCCATGCCCGGGCCGCGAAAGCTGGTGCCCGAGGAACGGTTGGCCTTGTCGAAGCTGCTCTTGAAGATGAAGTTGATGCCCAGGCTGGCCGTGATTTCCTTGAGTTGCCCGGCCACGTCCATCTGCAGCTGCTCGGACTCGACCACGCAAGGGCCGGCGATCAGGAAGAAGCGTTGGTCGAGGCCGATGTCAAAGCCGCAGAGTTTCATGGTGGGTTCCTTGTCGAAATCAGTACCTGGGCCTACCTGAGGGCGGGCCCTCAGGGTTCAAGCCGTGCGGCTTGTCAGGCCTTCTTGGCCGCTTGCTTTTGTTCTATGGCCGCCTTGATGAAGGCGTTGAACAGCGGGTGGCCGTCCCAGGGCGTGGACTTGAACTCGGGGTGGAATTGCACGCCGATGAACCAGGGGTGAACCTTGGCGGGCAGCTCCACGATTTCGGTCAGGTGCTCGCGCTGGGTCAGCGCCGAGATCACCAGGCCGGCTTCGCGCAGCTGGTCCAGATACTGGGTGTTGGCCTCATAGCGGTGGCGGTGACGCTCGGTCACCACGTCGCCGTAGATGCTGTGGGCCAGGGTGCCGGGCTGCACGTCCGAGGACTGGGCGCCCAGGCGCATGGTGCCGCCGAGGTCGGAGTTTTCGTCACGGGTCTTGATCGTGCCGTCAGCATCCTTCCACTCGGTGATCAGCGCGATCACGGGGTTGGGCGTCTGGGGATCGAACTCGGTGGAGTTGGCGCCTGCTAGGCCGGCCACATGGCGGGCATATTCGATGGTGGCCACCTGCATGCCCAGGCAGATGCCCAGGTAGGGCACCTTGCTCTCGCGCGCAAATTTGGCGGTCGAGATCTTGCCTTCCACGCCGCGCGAGCCGAAGCCGCCGGGGACCAGAATGCCGTCGTAGTCCTTGAGCAGCTTGGAGGCGTCGCTGTCGTGGATGGTTTCCGAATCCACGTGGGTGATCTTCACGCGCACATGGTTGCGCATGCCGGCGTGCTTGAGCGCTTCGTTGACCGACTTGTAGGCGTCGGACAGCTCCACATACTTGCCCACCATGGCGATCTTGACCTCGCCTTGCGGATGCTCGGTCTCATAGACCAGATCGTCCCAGCGCTTGAGGTTGGTGGGCGGGGTGTTCAGGCGCAGCTTGTCGCAGATCAGACCGTCCAGGCCCTGCTCGTGCAGCATGCGCGGCACCTTGTAGATGGTGTCCACGTCCCACATGGAGATCACGCCCCACTCGGGCACGTTGGTGAACAGCGAGATCTTGGCCTTCTCTTCTTCGGGCACCTGGTGCTTGGCGCGGCACAGCAGGGCATCGGGCTGGATGCCGATTTCGCGCAGCTTCTGCACCGTGTGCTGGGTGGGCTTGGTCTTGAGCTCGCCGGCCGTCTCGATGAACGGCAGGTAGGTCAGGTGCACAAAGGCCGAATTGTTGGGGCCGAGCTTGAGCGCCAGCTGGCGCGCGGCTTCGAGGAAGGGCAGGGACTCGATATCGCCCACGGTGCCGCCGACCTCGCAGATGGCCACGTCCACTTCATGCTCGGTGCCGATGCCGGCGCCGCGCTTGACGTATTCCTGAATCTCGTTGGTGACATGGGGGATGACCTGCACGGTCTTGCCCAGGTAGTCGCCGCGACGTTCTTTTTCCAGCACGGACTGGTAGATGCGGCCCGTGGTGAAATTGTTGCTCTGGCGCATGCGCGTTTCGATGAAACGCTCGTAGTGGCCCAGATCCAGGTCGGTCTCGGCTCCGTCGTCGGTCACGAACACTTCGCCGTGCTGGAAGGGCGACATGGTGCCCGGGTCCACATTGATATAGGGATCGAGCTTGATGAGGGTGACTTTGAGACCGCGCGATTCCAGAATCGCTGCAAGGGAGGCTGAGGCGATTCCCTTGCCCAGGGAAGACACCACACCGCCGGTGACGAAGACGAACTTGGTCATGTCTTTTTTTGGTGGTGGGAGGGTAGGGACAGTTCATTGCTGAACCATCCCCCCCTAAGAACCGGACTTGCGACTTTCATCGCATCCGGCTCAAGCACAACACCGTCCATATAGTTGTGAATCGAGGATTCTAATTCCTCAGGCTTTCCCTATGTGGACGCGAAGCCTTTAAGAGGCCGGTTTCGCTACCTGCAAACCAAGAGCATGCAGTCGTCTGTGACAGACCGGGTGTAGAAGCACCCGGTTGGAGAGGTTGTCCGACCCGCCCATCACCTTGTAAACAATGTGGTGGTCGTGCCAGCGTTCCCCTTCTTCCAACGGCTCCGCACACAGTGCGCAACGCCCGTTCTGGCTGATGTACAGCATCGAGGTTTCGTATTGATACGACATGTTTTTGGACATGCGTTTCATCCGCAACTCTTCTCCGTACACCTCGAACTTCGGATCAAAGGGGTTGTATTCCCCCTTGATCTTTTCGTGTCTCACGATAGCTGTATCCGCGAGCTTCAACAGTCTTGTCGTGATCGGGCCGTTTTCCGTTTTCACAGTTGCAGCGAACTCCTCCCGATCCTTGATGCGTTGCCAGTAACGGCGTTCGCACCAGGGCCGGGACTTATTCGGATGACGCCGTCTCGTCCAACGCACTAGGCGCCAGTAGATCAGGTTGTCGATCCGACTGAAGGTTTCCTTCGCCACCACCGGCTGGTGGTACCTCGCCCATCCCCGAAGGATTGGGTTCAGTTTGGCTATGAGATCCTCCTGCTTCGTCGATAAGTGTGTTTTCACGATTTCACTGACCTTGCGATAGAACGCTTGCACGTTCTTCTTGCTCGGCTTGATGAGCAACTTCCCTTTGTACTTGCGGAAGTTCCACCCCAGAAAATCGAAACCCTCGTCTATGTGAACGACCTTGGTCTTTTCCGGTGACAGTTGCAACCCTCGTTGTGCGAGGAATGCTTCTACCCACGGCCTGATTTCGGTTTCCAACAACTCTCGCGAGTTGCCAGTGATTACGAAATCGTCGGCGTACCGGATCACATGGACTTTGAGTCCCTTGGCTTTTGTCTTCCTGTATTTCGCAACTAAGTGCGCTTTCAGGTCGGTTTCCAGCCCGTTCAAACACATGTTCGCCAAGGTTGGCGAGACGATGCCGCCTTGCGGCGTCCCTTCGTCGGTTGGCGAGAGGCGGCCTTTGTGGACCACCCCGGCTTTCAACCATTTGCGCAAGATTGTCTTGTTCGTAGGAACGTGACGCACCAGCCATTCATGGTTGATATGGTCAAAGCAACCTCGGATATCTGCTTCCAGTACCCAAGAAGCCGCAGACTTCTGGGAGGTGGCTACATATATCTGGGCCATGGCATCTGCCGTCGAGCGATTTCTCCTAAAGCCGTAGCTATTCGGATCGCTCGTGGTTTCTGCCACGGGTTCCAGTCCGAGCAGGTGTAAAGCCTGCATGGCCCGATCCAACATGGTTGGAATGCCCAGAGGGCGCTCCTTCCCGTTGGCTTTAGGAATGTAGACCCGCCTCAGAGGCTTAGGCCTGTATTCCCGTTGCTGCCTTAACCGACCAATCGCCGCCCGTTTCAGGGCAGGAGAATCCCAAAGCTGGCGGTCGACTCCTGCCGTTCGCTTGCCTTAGTTTTCGGTAACTCGTCTTACCGCCAGAGCTCTGGCGGAAAACGAGTGGATTAAAGACCGTTGCAAGGCTTTCACCCTGCGCCAATCTTTCTCCAGCGTAGCCTTCGCTATGCGTTGCTGCGTCGTTCTCACGAACTGCTCGACCCGGTGCCAATCAATGGCGTGCCAGTCTTGCGGTTCGCGTGAGGACGCAGAACTACTGGAGACAGTTGTTTCTCTCATGCTTTCCTCTTTCAGGTTTGACCCTTCGGAGGACGCATGACTTCCCCAAAGGGAGGCAATGCGTCCCTTTGGGGCTATGAAATGAACACCAACAGTCGCGAGCGACGGTTGCACCAAGTGGAAGTGGGCACGCTTTCGCGTTAGGACAAATGCCTTATGCCACCCATTACAGGCAGCCATTCGCTTTTTCCACCATCCCATACCCCCTTATCCAACAGGTTGCCTTACGGCTTCCCTGCCCTCACGCTTGCGCGTGCTGGCGGATAGTGGGGCTTACCACGTTCCCTGACCTACCGACATTGGCGGCCTGCGCCGTTTCCTGTCTATCCGTTTAGGACTCATCTCTCCTGGAGCTGTACTGATGACGACGAAACCCTAATTTACACAGGGATTTCCGACAGCGTACCTTTTGGTTATGGCCTATCAGCAGATTAGGCCATTCAATCCTTACCCAGGTTCAGTCGATGATTCACGTATGTTGCCCTTGCGGAACTAGCCTGGCCCCTCAACCGCCTTTCTGCTGGCAGTCTCCAGATTCATTCTCACGAATGATGTCTGCCGCTAACGCGGGGGTACTTTGTCAGGTGAGCTTCACACAGACCCATTACTGGGTTTGCATGTCACCGTAGGCTACTTGTGGTCGCACACAAGGTCATGTCCTTTCATTGCTGAGAGTCATGACAAGGCAGATCAGAGCTTTGCGCTCTTCCAATCTCAGCCACATCGTCTTTCTTTCCGAAGAATTTCAGACATGTCTCATCCTCACCACATTTCTGTGGCGAAAACGGGCCAAAACGGCGCGCAAATCCTCGAAAGGATGTGCAAATGCTTGCCCTTCCCTTGTGGGGAGGGGCTTGCAGCCGAATTGAGCCATTCGGCTGCAGATTGTGATTGCTACTTATTTAGTAGCAATGGAGCTTAGACCTCGAAGGCTTATCGCTCATTTGAAAGATGGCACGAGGCCGCAGAGCACGACACGTGTCGCACGTAAAACAGAATTATAGGTGCGCCGCGGATTTCGGCGTGGCGCACAGGGATGCTTGGGAGCCTGCAAAGCGGCCCAGGTCTGCTAAATTGAGCGACATGAATGACGTGTTCGCAGGCAAACATCTGGTGCTGGGTCTCTCGGGGGGCGTGGCTTGTTACAAATCGGCCATGCTGTGCCGCTTGCTGGTCCAGGCCGGCGCCACCGTGCAGGTCGTCATGACCGAGGCCGCCGAGCAGTTCATGACGGCCGTCACCATGCAGGCTCTTTCTGGGCGCGCAGTCTACACCTCCCAGTGGGATGTGCGCGAGCCCAACAACATGCCCCATATCAATCTGAGCCGCGATGCCGACGCCATCCTGATCGCGCCCTGCAGCGCCGACTTCATCGCACGCCTGGTTCAGGGCCGCTCCGACGAGCTGCTGAGCCTGCTGTGCCTGGCCCGTCCGCTGGAGCGTGTGCCCCTGCTGCTGGCCCCGGCCATGAACCGCGAGATGTGGGCCCACCCCGCGACCCAGCGCAATCTGGCCCAGGTGCAGGCCGATGGCGCCCAGGTGCTGGGCGTGGGCAACGGCAGCCAGGCCTGCGGCGAGACCGGCGACGGCCGCATGCTGGAGCCCGAGGAAATCATGGAGGAGCTGGCCGCCCATTTCACGGCCAAGCGCCTGCAGGGCCAGCATCTGCTGGTCACGGCCGGCCCGACCTTCGAGGCCATTGATCCGGTGCGCGGCATCACCAATCTCTCCAGCGGCAAGATGGGCTTTGCGATTGCGCGCGCTGCGCGCGAGGCCGGCGCCGAGGTGACGCTGGTGGCAGGCCCCGTGCACCTGGCCACGCCGCGCGGCGTGACGCGCATTGATGTGCAATCGGCGCGCCAGATGCAGGAGGCCGTGCAGTCCCGGCTGGCGGATGCCAGCATCTTCATCGCTACGGCCGCGGTGGCGGACTGGCGACCTGCGGAGTTTGCCGATCAGAAGATCAAGAAAGACGGCTCGGGCGAGGTTCCGGCCATGGCTTTCGTCGAGAACCCCGACATTCTGGCCGCCGTGGCCAGTTCCGAGCCGGCCAGGTCCGGCAAGTTGTACTGCGTGGGTTTCGCGGCCGAGAGCCATGACCTGCTCAAGCACGCCAGCGCCAAGCGCTTGCGCAAGGGCGTGCCGCTGCTGGTGGGCAATATCGGTCCGGCCACCTTTGGCAAGGACGACAACGCCCTGCTGCTGATCGACGCTGGCGGCAGCAAGGAGCTGCCCCATGCCAGCAAGGATGTGCTGGCGCGCCAGCTGGTCGAGGAAATTGCGCAGCGCCTGGCCCTGAGCCATCTCTGATCCAAGGAGCCCGATCATGACCCCCTCCGGCTATGAAGGTCCGCGCGACGGCGACTATGTGGCCTATGTGGACCAGTTGCTGCGCGCCAGTCCCGACTTCCGGCGCACGCAACGCAGCCTCGCTGGAGCGCTGGAATCGGCGGCGGCCACGCCCGGCGAGCAGGCCGCAGCGCCCATGGGCCAGCTGCGCGCCAAGCTGCAGCAGGTGCGGGACATCGCCGAGCAGGCCGAGCGCAGCAAGGCGCCCGCGCCCGGCCGACCCGTGCCGCGCACTCAGGCCAGCCCGGGCCAGGTGGCGGGCAAGGAAGAGGCAAGGCAGCGCTTCAAAGCCGTCGAGCGCGAGATCGAAAGCCAGAAAGCCAAGGCCGAACCCAAGCGCCAGCCCTGGATATCGCCGCTGTCGCTGGTGCTGATCGTGGGTGGCTTCGTGGCCTCCCGGTTCGCGCCCGGCTTCGGGGCGGTGCTCTCGGTCATGGGCTTTATGTCCCTGATCGGCGGCGTGCTCTCCAGGCTCAAGGGCCGCTAGCCCGGGATTCGGCAGGCCGGCAGCGGGCATGACAGCGGGCACAATAGCGCCCTGTTTTTCACTCCGCCAGCCGCCTCGCGGCTGTCGCGACTTCCGCCGGCCCGCCACATGGGCCTGCGGCAAAGGTATTTATGAACGTTGATGTCAAGATTCTGGACGCGCGCCTGCGCGAAAACATGCCCGCCTACGCCACGCCTGGCAGCGCGGGGCTGGACCTGCGCGCCTGCATCGAGGCGCCCGTGACGCTGGAGCCCGGCCAGTGGCAGCTGATTCCCACCGGCATGGCCATGCACCTCAAGGACCCCGGCTACGCGGCGCTGATCCTGCCGCGCTCCGGCATGGGCCACAAGCACGGCATCGTGCTGGGCAATCTGGTGGGCCTGATCGACTCGGACTACCAGGGCCAGCTCATGGTCAGCGCCTGGAACCGTTCGTCTACGGCCTTCACGCTGCAGCCCATGGACCGTCTGGCGCAGCTGGTCATCGTGCCCGTGGCCCAGGCCAGCTTCAATCTGGTGGACGAATTTGCCGATGCCAGCGAGCGCGGCGAGGGCGGCTACGGCTCCACGGGCAAGCAGTAAGCGGACGCCGAAACGATGCGTCCATGCACGGCCCGGCTCTGCCGGGCTTTGTTTTTGTAGCGGTCCGCGCTGGTCCAGAGCGGATTCAGAGCCGCTTATGTCTCAAGACCTGGTGCTGGCGGGTGTCGACTGCATCGAAATCGAGAGCAACAAAGATCTGCATTTTGTTAGCAAGTGTGAAACGCGTCCACCCGCATGGCGGCTGCCGCGTTATAGCTGTGACTGAAGTCTGCGGACGCGCACAATCATCCCAGCTATTGCGTCTCGCATCTGATCTGAACAGGAGAACTCCATGCAAGCCATTCAACGTCTGGGCCGTGTGGCCACCGCAGCAGCTGTCGCTGCGGCACTCACCGCCTGCGTGGCCTATCCCCAGGGAACATATCAGAACGGCTATCCGGCGGGCTATGGCAGCGTCCAATCGGGTTCGGGCTTTCCTGGCGCAGCGCAGGCCGGTTATCCCAGCACCAGCTACCCCAGCACCAGCTACCCCACCACGAGCTATCCCGTGGGCAACTATCCCAGCCAGTCCGGCCAGTACAACTATGTGCAGCAGGGGCGCGTGCTCAACATCGAGACCGTGCGCGTGCAGGATGGCAGCGGTATCGGCGCCGGCGGCGCCATTGCCGGCGGTGTGATCGGCGGCGTGCTGGGCAATCAGGTGGGCAAGGGCAATGGCCGCACGCTGGCCACGATTGCCGGTGTGGTGGGCGGTGCGCTGGCGGGCAATGCCGTGCAGAACAGCGTGGGCGGCGGCAGCGTGCGCGACATTTACCGCGTGACCGTGCAACTGCAGGATGGCAGTGTGCGCAGCTTCGACTACCAGAACGCGCCACAGTTCAATATCGGCGAGACCGTGCGCGTCGATGGCAACCAGATCTACCGCTGATAGCAGCTTGGCGCATGAAAAAAGGGACTCGTCAGAGTCCCTTTTGCTTTTGCGCCTTGATCAGTGCAGGCTGTCGCTGCCCGGGGCCATGGGCTCGATGCGGAAAAAGCCCGTGCCGGCGCTGCCGCGGCCCACTTCTTCCTCGGTGGCTTCGCGCACCGCTTCGATCTGCAGGTGGATGCGCAGCGCGATGCCGGCCAGGGGGTGGTTGCCGTCCAGCACCACATGCTCGGGATAGATCTCGGTGACGGTATAGAGCAGCTCGGGCGGCACGGGGCTGCAGCCTTGAGGCAGGGCACTGCCTTCGAAGGTCATGCCTTCCTCGATCTCTTCGGGAAAGAGTTCGCGCTTTTCCAGAAAGATCAGGTTTTCGTCGTAGTCGCCGAAAGCCTCTTCGGGCTCCAGATGCAGGTCCAGCTTGTCGCCGACCACATGGCCTTGCAGGGCTTCCTCGATGCGCTTGAGCAGGTCATCGCCGCCGACGAGAAACTCCACGGGCTCGTCCAGCACGTCCAGCTCCTCGCCCAGAGTGTCTTTCAGTGTCCAGGTCAGAGCGACCACGCATTGTTGGGTAACTTCCATGGTGTGTATGCAGTTGGTGGGTACGGCGCAGGCCGTACGAACAATGGAACGCAGCCACGGTTGTGGCGCAATGGCTGGCATTGTCCCATGGGCGGCCCGGCGGTGCTCGGCAGCCGCTTTGTTACATATCGCAAATAGTGCTTGCCTGGGCTTCACATTCGCGGTCTTGCAGGCACGCATACTGGCCGCATATCTGCTGTCAGATGACTGCATATAAGGAAAGCATCATGACTCCTCAAGAGCAACAATTGCTGCAAGAGCTGTTTCAGCGCCTGGGTCAGACCCAGGGGCAGGCCAAGGATGGCCAGGCCGAGGCCGTGGTCCGTCAGGGGCTGGCTGCGGTGCCCGATGCCGCGTACTGGCTGGCCCAGCGCACGCTGCTGCTGGAGCAGGCTTTGCAGCAGGCGCAGCAGCAGATCGGCCAGCTGCAGCAACAGGTCCAGCAAAGCCAGGGGCAGGCCGGCGCCGGCAGCTTTCTGTCGGGCGGGCTGGGCACGCAGTTCGGCCGCGCGCCGGAGCGCCCCGTCGATGACGGCGGCTACGCACCCGCCGCGCCGCAGCAGGAGCCCAACTGGCGCGAGCGCTGGTTCGGTGCCGGCGCAGCGCCCCGTGCCGCGGCGCCGCAGGCTTATGCGCAGCCCGCCGCTGCGGCAGGCAGCAGCTTTCTGGGCAATGCCGCAGCAGCCGCGGCAGGCGTCGCCGGCGGCATGTTTCTCTTCAACGGGCTAGAAAACCTGATGGGCAACCACCATGGCGGCGGCAACAGCTTGTTCGGCGGCCGCCAGCCCGAGGTGCAGGAGAACATCACCCAGAATTTTTACGGCGACAGCGGTAACACCAACCAACTGGCCCGCGACGCCGGGGTTGATCATGTGCTCGACGCGGGCAGTGACGGCTTCGACGGCGGCGGCGATTATTTCGACGACGACAGCTTTGCCTGATCCCGCCATCCAAAGATAAAAAAGCCGCCCGGCGTTTTCAAGCGGGCGGCTTTTTTTGAGGCTGGCGGCTTAGATGTCGATACCGCTCTTGCCCGGAGCCAGAATGCCGTTGGGATCGAGCGCGCGCTTGATCTTGCGCTCCACGTCACGCTTGACCTTGCCGTAGCTCTGGGCCACGCGTTCCTGGAAGGCCGTGTTCACGCGGTACACGGCATAGCCTTCCTTCTCGAACTCGTCGAGCAGCTCGGCAAAGCAGGCGTTGGCGCGCTTGGTTTCCTCTTCGCTGCTGCGGTCGTAGAGCACGTCGATCACATGGTGCATATCGCGCCAGCCGACGATGAACTCGCCCACATAGTCGAGGCCGTGCTTGTTGAGGATCTTCTTGGCCAGCGACTTCTGCTTGTCGCACTCGCTGCCGCGCGCCTGGGTGACCGGGGCGAACCACATCGAGCCGCCACCCCCACGCCAGTTGTAGAGGCCGAACTCCTGCAGATTGGGCACGCCCGACATGAGCTGGGCGCGGTACTTGAAGGGCTGGGTGTCGCCGGCCATCTCTTCGGTGATCAGGCGGCCCTTGCCCAACTGCTTGAGCGCGTCCTGCACGATCTTGAAGTTGACGTCGACCTGCTCCTTGGTGCCGTACAGCGCTGCGTACACGTTCCAGGCGCCCAGATGCTTGTCCTTCTGGATCTGCTTGAGGATGGCGTCGGGCGTGTGGCCGGGCTCGGTGGTGTAGTCGGCGCGGCGGGTGTTGCAGGTCGAGGCCTCCCACAGCACGCCGGCGATGACCACCGAGTTGGGGATGACCTGGGAGATGCGCAGCGGGCGGATGAACTCGACGATGTCGCTGATATCGCTGTCTTCGTCGAACTGGATTTCCAGCGGTTTGAACACCGGAGGCTTGGGCATCAGCCAGAAGCCCATCTTGGTGCAGATGCCGTAGTTGGCCTGGGTGAACATGCCGTCCAGCGTCGGGCCATAGCCCCACTTGAACACCTGCCAGGCCTTGTCGCCCTTGACGCCGCCCATGCCGGTGCGCAGCACGTCGCCGTTGGCCATCACCACCTCCATGCCGCACTGCATCATGAAGTGCTCGCCGTAAGGGGTGTAGCCCACGCCGCGGTCCATGGTGTTGCCCAGCGGGCCGGCGATCGCCGACGGTGCGGAGAACGACAGCATCAGCGGAATCTTGTTCTCTTCGAGGTAGTCGTAGAGCATCTGGTAGGTCACGCCGGGCTCGACCAGGGCCGTGCACAGCTCGGGATCCACGTGGATGATCTTGTTCATCTTGCGCAGGTCCAGCACCACCTGGCCGCGGCGGCCCGGAGCGGCCGAGCCGTAGCCAAAGTTGCGGCCCGTGGATATGGTCCACACGGGCACCTTGTGCTCGTTGCAGATCTTGACGACGGCCTGCACCTGCTCCACGGTGGTGGCCGTGATCACGGCCGACGGTGTGTGCTCTTCGGTGGGCACGGCCATCATCACCTTGGTGTAGGGACGGACTTGCTCGTCCTTGATCATCACGTTCTCGGCACCCAGAGCCTTCTTGAACTTTTCGATGGCCGCGTCAAAGCTGCTCTCGCTCATGCCCTTGGGCAGAGCCATGTATTTGCTTGTCATGCTGTGCTTTCCTTGATTCTTAGATCACGCAGCGGAAGGACACGCGGGCTTCGCTGCCCGCGGCCACCGCGGTGGTGTTCATCGATTGGCCTGCGGCCAGCGACCGGCCCAGATTCCTGGCCCAGTCCGCGGCCGAGCCGTCCACATGGTGGTTTCCCACGGCCAGCACGCGCCCGCCTGCGGAGCGCACCAGGTCCAGCACCAGGGTTGCGGAGGCGTCGTCGAGCAGGCCCACGAGCAGCGTGTCCTGGCCGTCGGCCAGCAACTGGCTCAGCTGGTTGAAGGCGGCGCTGTCCAGGCCTTGCAGGTCGGTGTGCGCGGCATGGCTTGCCGTGCTCTGGACGCCGGCCAGAAATGCGGAGTCCAGAGCCGATCCGTGCAGTGCCGAGGTCACGGCCAGCACGTCGGTAGACGCGGGTGTCTTGCCGGCGGCGCTGGCGGCTTGCGCCCAGCCCAGGCCGGAGACGGCCAGGCCGGCGGCTGCCAGGCCCTTGAGAAGAGTGCGGCGATCGGTTTGCATGAGATCGCTCCGCTTACTTCTTGGCAGGCTCGGGAGCCTTGGTCTTGGACAGGTACTCGGCCAGATCCTGCAGCGTGGCGTCGTCGATATCGGTCACGCGGAAGGCCGGCATGGCGTTCATGCCGTTGCGCGCGATGATCATGTAGGTCGCGGGCGGAAAGCCGCGGCCCTTGATGACGGGACCTATCCCCGCTTCATGGCATTTGGCGCAGGTCTTTTCGTAAAAGCGCTGGCCCGGTCCAATGCCTTGTGCATCCGCTGCAAAAGCGGTGCTGGCTGTGAACGCCAGGCCTGACAGCAGGGCTGCCATGGTCAGCTTGGTTGCATGTTTCAACTTGGTTCTCCGGTTATATGTTTTTTGTTTCCCAACCCTTGCGGATCAGAAGGGGTAGTGGCGCGGGGTGGTCTGCATGGTGATCCAGCGGGTTTCGGTGAAGGCGTCGATGCCGGCCTGGCCGCCGAAGTGGCCGTAGCCCGAGTTCTTCACGCCGCCAAACGGCATCTGCGCTTCGTCATGCACCGTGGGGCCGTTGACATGGCAGATGCCGGCTTCGATGCGCGCGGCCACGCGCCAGCCGCGCGCGCTGTCCCTGGTGTAGACCGCGGAGGACAGACCGAACTCGTTGTCGTTGGCCATGGCAATCGCCTGCTCTTCGCCGCGCACGCGCACGATGGCCTTCACGGGCGCAAAGGTTTCCTCGCGGAAGATGCGCATCTCGGGCGTCACGCCGTCGATTAGCGTGGCGGGCATTAGCGTGTTGTCGGCCTTGCCGCCGCATAGCAGCTTGGCGCCCTTGGCCAAGGCATCGTCTATAAGTTCGTTGACGCGGTTGACGGTATTCATGTCCACCACCGAGCCCAGTACCACGGGGCCCTGGCGCGGGTCGCCCAGAGGCAGGGAAGTGGCGCGTGCCGCGAGCTTGGCGAGGAACTCCTCGGCCACGGCCTCGTCGACGATGATGCGCTCGGTGGACATGCAGATCTGGCCCGAGTTGGCGAAGGCGCCGAAGGTGCAGCCGGCCACGGCGGCGTCGATGTCGGCATCGTCTAGCACCAGGAACGGGGCCTTGCCGCCCAGCTCCAGGATCGCGGGCTTGAGGTGCTTGGCACAGGTCTGGCCGATGATGCGGCCCACGCGCGTGGAGCCCGTGAAGTTCACGCGGCGCACGGCCGGGTGGGCCACCATGGCTTCGACCACCTTGCCCGCATCTTCGGGTGCATTGGTCACGAAGTTCACCACGCCAGGGGGCAGACCGCCTTCCTGCAGGGCTTCGATGATCAGGCCGTGGGTGGCGGGGCACAGTTCCGAGCCCTTGAGGATCACGGTGTTGCCGCAGGCCAGCGGTGTGGCGATGGCGCGCACGGCCAGAATGATGGGCGCATTCCAGGGCGCGATGCCCAGCACCACGCCGGCCGGCTGCCGCACGGCCATGGCGACGCTGCCCGGGATGTCGGAAGGAATCAGCTGGCCGTTGATCTGGGTGGTCAGCGATGCGGCTTCCAGAAACATATTGGCGGCCAGATGTACGTTGAAGCCTGCCCAGATGCCCGAAGCACCGGTTTCTGCGGCCATGGCGGCAGCGAAGGCTTCGGCCTTGGCTTCCAGGGCCTGCGAGGCCTTCATCAGCATCTGGCGGCGCTCGGTCGGGCCCAGCGCAGCCCAGGCCGGGAAAGCCTGGTGAGCGGCCTCCACGGCGCGCACGGCATCCTCGGTGGTTGCGGCGGGGGCGCGTGTGGCCACCGAGCCGTCGAGCGGGTTGCGGCGCTCGAAGATGGCGCCGTTGCTGGCCTGGACGGACTGTCCGCCGATCAGCATGGATTGTTCAATCATGGTGACTCCTTTGCTTCAGAGGGAGGTGCACTGCCACGAGGTACAAGCTTTGATCGCCGGAATGCCGGTTCGGCGCGGTGATCTTAAAGTTGGAGAAAGAACGAGCGCAACATCTTTGATGTTCGGGCTTGTCATCCTCTGGCGTCTTGTGTAGGCACCCTTCTAGGGGTGATAGCGATCCTAGGGAAGGAGGGCTGAGGCCGCTGTGCGCAGCGTGCACAAAGCGCTTGATGAATCGTGCATCGGGCTACGGGTTTTCTCTAGTATTAAGAACCCATGTGCAGGGGCTGGTTTGTACGCGCTGCGGGAAAGCAGGTACTTACCGATAATTGCGGGATGGACTGTCGACACAGACAGAGATGCGCACGATAAGGAGTCAAGGCACATGACCGCGCCCGTGGTACTGAGCACCGATGGCCTGCCGGAGAAAGAAACCGCACCAGCCTGGCATGACTGGATGGCGCAGCTGTTTTCGGGGCTGGATACGGATTTGTATGGCGATACCCGCTTCGACGGGAATATCTGCGTGGCTTATGCCGGCGACGTCATGCTCACCAAGCTCGAAGCGGGGCGCCACCGTGTGGTGCGCGACTCCCATCGCCCGCGCGAGAGCGAAGCTGCCTATCTCAAGATCGTCGCGCCCTGGGAGGGCCAGGCCCAGGTGCAGCAGAACGGCCAGCAGGCCAGCGTGAGCAGCGGCAACTGGGTGATCTACGACACCTCCCAGCCCTACGAGGTGGCCAATCCCTTCCATACCGAACATCTGATCATGATGGTGCCCAAGCAGAGCATTGCCGAGCGCGGCCTGCGCCTAGACGGCCTGATGGGGCGCAACGTGGGCGGCAGCGCCGGTATGGCGCGCATCGCGCTGCAGACCATGCGCAGCACCTATCAAGAGCTGGACAATATGACGGCGCCGCTGGCGCGCCGTGCCGGCGAGCTGCTGGTGGACATGGTCTACCTGTCCCTGCAGGCCATGAGCGGCCAGGTGACGGCCGTCACGCAGAAGCAGGCCTTGTATGACCGTATCTGTGCCTATGTGGCCGGCCATGTGCGTGATCCCGGTCTGTCGGTCGATCAGGTGGCCGATGCGCTCAATTGCAGCAAGCGTCATCTGCACAATGCTTTTGCGGGCCGCGAGCTCTCGCTTGGCGCCTTCATCCAGCAAAGCCGGCTCGAGCTGTGCATGCGCGAGCTGCATGCGCCGGCACTGGCGCATCGCACCATCACCGAAATCGCCATGGGTTGCGGCTTTGGCAACAGCGCACACTTCAGCCGGGCCTTCAAGGCCTATGCGGGGCGCTCGCCCAGCGAATACCGGGCCCTGCAGCTCTGAGGCTTTGATCTGCGCCAGCACGCGTTATTGGCGCTATAGCACAATGCAGTCCGTTGCTTAGACAGCAGGACTGCTACATGGATATCAATACGCCGCTCGCCTTGCTGGGCGGGCTCACCGCCTCTCAATTCATGCACCGCCACTGGCACAAAAAGCCCTTGCTGGTGCGTCAGGCCATTCCGGGCTTCAAGGCTCCCATTCCGCGCGCGCGTCTGCTGGCCATGGCTGGGGAAGAGGGCGTGGAGTCGCGCCTGATCCAGCAGCTCGATGGCGACAACTGGAGGCTCAGCCACGGCCCGCTGTCGCGCCGCAGCCTGCCGGCGCTGACCAAGCCCGGCTGGACCGTGCTGGTGCAGGGGGTGGACATGCATGACAGCCAGGTGCACCAGCTGCTGCAGCAGTTCCGCTTCGTGCCCGAGGCGCGCCTCGACGATCTGATGATCAGCTTTGCCACCGATCAGGGCGGGGTGGGGCCGCATTTCGACAGCTATGACGTGTTTCTGCTACAGGCCCACGGCAAGCGCCGCTGGCGCATAGGGCGGCAGAAGGACTTGTCGCTGCAGCCGGACAAGCCGCTGAAGATCTTGTCGAACTTCGAACCCGAAGAGGAGTTCGTGCTCGAACCCGGCGACATGCTGTATCTGCCGCCCAAGTGGGCGCATGACGGCATTGCCGAGGGCGAATGCATGACCTACTCCATAGGCTTTCGCTCGCCCGCACGTGACGAGCTGGGACGCGAGCTGCTGCTGCGCATGTCCGACGAGCCCGATGAGCCCGAGAATCCGGTTATCTACCGCGACCCCAAGCAGCAGGCCGTGAGCAACCCCGCTGAAATCCCGGCGGGCATGTATGACTTCGCGCGCGAAGCCCTTCAGAAAGCCATGGCTCAGCCGCTGGCTCTGGAGCGTGCCCTGGGTGAGTACCTGACCGAGCCCAAGCCCAATGTCTGGTTCGAGCATGGCGATGAGAACGGCATGTTCGAGAGCGTGGTACTGGACCGCCGCACGCGCATGATGTATGACGCCAAGCACATTTTCATCAACGGCGAAAGCTATCTGGCGGGCGGGCGCGATGCGAGCCTGATGCGCAAGCTGGCCGACACCCGAGCCCTGTCGCGCAAGGACCTGGCGGGCGCCAGCGATGATGCGCTGGAGTTGCTGTCCTCATGGTTCGATGCGGGCTGGGTGCGCTCCGGCGAACCGGTCTGATGGACTTGTAACCGAGCTCATGTTAACTTATGGGTTTCCTATGGCTTGCCCTGCGGGAATCGGATCACGTCAATGCTGACTTTGTAAAAATTTGGCAAAGCTGAGTCAGTAAATTGACAGAAAATAATTTATGGTCCAAAGTGTGACCCACGGCAAGCAGGACTTGCCCGGTGAATTGGAAACGCGTTGATTTGTGCGGAATTGTTTAGATGCTGTCAGTGTTAGTCAGCAATGGGCAAAACTACCTATAATACAACCCGAGTCGAATTCACTGTTTGACCTGATCTGCCAAAGCGATCAATAGCTGCAAAAGGCTGACCGTAATGGCAATCCAAATACTGTCTGCTGAACCTACCAACTAGGAACTGTTATGAAGAACTCTCTGATTCTGGCTACCGTGATCGCTGCTGCAGCTCTGGCCGCTTGCGGCAAGAAGGAAGAGCCCGCACCTGCTCCCGCTCCTGCTGCTGAAGCTCCTGCCGCTCCCGCTCCCGCTCCTGCTGCTGAAGCTCCTGCCGCTCCCGCTCCTGCTGCCGAAGCTCCTGCCGCTCCCGCTGCTGAAGCTCCTGCCGCTGCTGAAGCTCCTGCCGCTGAAGCTCCCAAGGCTGACGCTGCTGCCAAGTAATTCACTGCGCTTCGCAGGCATGGGGTTTAGACCTCATGCAAAAAAACCGCACCTTGGTGCGGTTTTTTTATGCCTGAAGTCTTCTGCTTGAACTCGCTCCGATCTGTGCTTGGAACTGGCAGAGTCATTTAGTTGCCCGCAGTTTGCGGTACAGGGTTTTCTGACAACCGCTTCAATACAAAACGGCGATTGTTTGAGGTCGCCAGCTGAACCGAGCTGCAAGGGTGCCAGATAGCAAGGGCGGATTTTGTTATTGCGGACATGAAAAAAGCCACCGCGGCAGTGCCGGGTGGCTTTGCAGTGAGGACCTGACTCTTATTTCAGATCATCGGTGATCACGCGAATAATGCGCTGACCGTTGGCGGAAGTATCAGGCTGGCCTTGCTCGTTGAGCACGCTGACCTGGGACTTGTCGCCCTGACCCTTGACCAGGATCTGGTATTTGACGGGGGCTGCGGCTTCCTTGCCGCGGCTGAAGATCTTGCTGAAGAAGCCCTTGGTCTCGGCCTTGGCGTTGGGGTCCACATAGCGCACGTAGTAGACGCCGCGGCTGCGGTCGCGGTCTTCCACGGTGAAGCCGGTGCGGTCCAGTGCCACGCCGACGCGGCGCCATGCACGCTCGAAGCCTTCGTTCATCTGCAGCACGGGCACGCCATTGACGGTGTCCATGCGTGCGCCCGTGGAGGTGACGGCGGCGGACTTGTCGGCCTTGGCGACGGCGGATGCCTGCTCTTCGCTCACACCCAGCTTGACCATGATGCGGCGCAGGAATTCGGTTTCCAGCTCGGGGTCGCGTGCGCGCGGCTGCCAGATGGTGTTGTCCTTCTGGCCGCTGGTGTAGACCTCTTCCATGCCACGATGGGTCACGTAGACGCGGGTCTTGCCGTCGGGCTCGCGCTCCAGGCGGGTGCGGAACTTGTCGCGTTCGCTGGTGGAGTAGAGCGAGTCGAACACCTTGCCCAGGCTCTTGCGGATGATGTCCTGCGGCAGCTTGGCGCGGTTTTCGGCCCAGTCGGTTTCCAGAATGCCGAGCTGGCGGTCTTCCATCGAATAGATGAAGCCGTTCTCGAGCCAGAAGTCGCGCACGGGCTCCCAGAGCTTGTCGGCCGCGCGGTCCACCACCAACCAGTGTTCGGCGCCGTCGCGTTCGATGCGCACGTCGCCGATCTGGTTGGCGGCCGTGTTGTTGTCGGTAGGCTTGGCGGCCTTGGCATTGGCTTGCATGGCCGCAGCGGACACGACGCCGCCAGGGACGGTGTAGCGCGAGTCTTGCGACAGCTGCGTCAGATCCGGAGGCACTTCAAGAGAAGGGGCCTGATTCTTGCCTGCACTCTTGTAGTCGATCTTGGTCTCTTGGAACGTGGTCGTGCAGGCAGACAGGCCCAGCGCGATGCTGAGCAGGCCCAAACGTGCTGTTTGTTGTTTCACGCGGATTGTCCTTGGGTAGCGTTCAAGCTATGTGCGAAAAACCGCTAGCTTAGCGCAACTCGATCAGAGAACGCCAACTTTACGCAGAGCAGCTTCGACAACGGCTTCGTATTGCTGGCTCAGCTGCGTCATGGGCAGGCGCAGCGTGGGGCCGCACAAGCCCATGCGGGCCGCTGCCCATTTCACCGGAATGGGATTGGCTTCGACAAACAGGCTCTTGTGCAGGGGCATGAGCTGGAACTGGATTTCCATGGCGCGCTTGATATCACCCGCCAGCGCAGCCCGGCAAAGTTCGCTCATCAGGCGCGGGGCCACGTTGGCCGTGACGCTGATATTGCCGTGGCCGCCACAGAGCATCAAGGCCACAGCGGTTGGGTCATCGCCCGAGTACACGCCAAAGCCTGCGGGCACATCACGGATCAGCCATTGGGCGCGTTCGATATTGCCGGTGGCTTCCTTGATGCCGATGATGCCGGGGATCTGGGCCAGGCGCAGCACGGTGTCATGCTGCATATCGGCCACCGAGCGGCCGGGCACGTTGTACAGGATCACGGGCAGGTCGCCGGTGGCTTCGGCGATGGCCTTGAAGTGCTGGTACTGGCCTTCCTGAGTGGGCTTGTTGTAATAGGGAACGACTTGCAGCTGGCTGTCCGCGCCGACCTTCTTCGCGTACTTGGCCAGCTCGATGGCTTCGTGCGTGCTGTTGGCGCCGCAGCCGGCCATGATGGAGACGCGGCCCGCAGCCTGTTCCACGGCCACGCGAATGATCTCGCAGTGCTCTTCCACATTGACGGTAGGCGACTCACCCGTGGTGCCGACCACACCGATGCAGTTGGTGCCCTCGGCCACATGCCAGTCGATGAGTTTGCGCAGCGCCGGGTAGTCGACGCTACCGTCTTCGAGCATGGGCGTAATCAGGGCAACAATGCTGCCAGTGAGAGCAACGGTGGGTGATGTCATATCCGCAATCAGGAACGGTAAAGTTTCATTCTACAAACAGGCTTGACCGGCAGGCCGTGGTTTGCCGGTCTTGATGGCGAGCAAATGTAGGTTTTTGACGATATGTTGTCAATAAATGACGATTCGTTTGAATTGTGAGTTTGTCTGCGTCGGATTGTTGTGTTGTTGAGGCCGCTGCTCGCCAGCTTGTGAGTCATCTCTCCCAAACCTATGTTTGTTGTGGGCAAGCGGTGCGGCACAGGCCGGCAAGGCGAGATCTGGAGCGAGGTGTCGAAGCACCTCGGAACGGGGGATCAGGACAGCAGCTTGGCGGGCGCAGCCGCTTCGCCGGGCTTGATGGCCGCAATGCGCTGGACCACGCGCTCGGGCTGCTGCAGCAGGCCATGCTCGTAGGCAACCACGGTCCAGCCCTTGCAGACTTCGAGCAGCTCGCCGGGTGCGAGCAGAAAGTCGGGGCGCGAGGGCTTGCCATAGGCTTCATTCCCCTGGGCAAAGGTTTCGTAGAGCAGCACGCCGCCGGGCCGGACGCAGGCCAGGATCTGAGGCCATAGCGGGCGCCAGAGATAGTTGGTCACCACCACGCCGTCGAAGCTGCGGCCGGCCAGAGGCCAGGCCTGGTTCTCGATATCGGCCTGGATCGCCTGGCCCAGATCTGCTACGGCCTCAATAGCATCCTGTGCTTTGTCGATGCCGGTCACGACGTAATTCTGCGCATGAAACAGCCGCATATGGCGGCCCAGACCGCAGGCGATGTCCAGCACGGTGCCGCCGGGGCGGACCAGATGGGCAAAGCGGGCAATCCAGGCGGAAGGCGCTTGCGCGCCATGGGTGTGAGGCAGCGCGGCAGCCTCCGTGGGTATAGGGCAGGTCATCTTGCCGAAAACTATAGCAGCGCAATGCCCCCGGGTGCGGCGGCTCAATGCGGCTTCACATCATCCTTGAGCGCGGCCAGTGCCATGTCCTCGACCAGGCCCGGCGCCAGCAGCTTCATGAAGCGGCCCAGCTTGCCCTTGGCGCTCATCACCACCTCGCGCTTGCGGCGCTCCATGCCGGCGAGTATCAGGCCCGCGCACTCCTGCACGCTCATGGCGCCATCCTCCTTGAGGCCGCTGACGCCTGCGGCCTCGCCCTTGGCGTTGTAGCCGTGGTAGCGGATGCGGGTGTCCACCACGCCGGGGTAGGCCGTGGTCACGCTCACGCCCGCGGGCCTGAGTTCTATGCGCAAGGCCTCGAAGAAGCCGGTCATGGCAAATTTGCTGGCGCTGTAGGCCGTGCGCCCCGGCACGCCGATCAGGCCGGCCAGCGATGACACGGCCACGATGGAGCCCCGGCTGGCCTTGAGGTGGGGCAGTGCCGCATGCGTGCACCAGACACTGCCCCAGAGGTTGATGCGCATCAGCCGCTCATACCAGCCCAGGTCTGGCGCGTCGACCTCTTCGAACAGCGCGTGGGCGGACATGCCGGCGTTGTTGATCAAGGCATCGAGCCCGCCGAACTGCTGAACGGCGCTGGCGATCAGCGCGCGGCATTGGGCTTCGTCGGCGACATCGGTGGGCTGCACCAGCACCTGGGCACCCAGTGCCAGGCATTGTTCGGCCACGGCCTGCAGGCGGTCCGCGTTGCGCGCCGCCAGCGTCAGCTGCAGCCGGTTTTTATGGGTTTGCGCCAGCTGGCGCGCCATCTCGGCGCCTATGCCGTCGGAGGCGCCGGTGATCACGATACGGGGCATGGGAACTCCCGGCCATGCCGCCCGGGCCGGTTGGCGCAAGGCTTAGAAGCAGGCCCAGACATGGTCAGCCAGTGTGACCATGAATTCCGGTTGCAGATACAGGGCAAACACGGTCAGCAACACCGCCAGCACGGCGCTCCAGATCAGTGCACGCTGCCACAGCTTGAGTTGCATGGCGTTCAGGCCGGCTGGGCTGCGGTGCCGCGCGGGATGGGAGTCTCGCGCACGGGCAGGTTGACGATGGCCGCAAAGACGCCGAGTGCGATCGACAGGTACCAGACCATGTCGTAGCTGCCGTTGAGGTCATACAGATAGCCGCCCAGCCACACGCCCATGAAGCTGCCGATCTGGTGGCTGCAGAACACAAAGCCGCCGAGCATGGACAGGTGTTGCACGCCGAAGACCTGGGCGATGGTGGCATTGGTCAGCGGCACGGTGGAAAGCCAGAGGAACCCCATGGCGGCCGAGAAGATATAGACCGACCAGGGCGACAGCGGTGCCAGCAGAAAAGCGATGGTGGCGGCCGAGCGCAGGCTGTAGATGCCGGACAGCAGATAGCGCTTGGGCATCTTCTGGCCCAGATTGCCCGCCAGATAGGTGCCGAAGATGTTGAACAGGCCTACCAGCGCCAGCGAATAGCTGGCCACCTGAGGTGCCATGCCGAAGTCCTTGAGGTAGCTGGGCATGTGCACGCCGATGAACATGACCTGGAAGCCGCAGACGAAATAGCCGGCCGTGAGCAGCAGAAAGCTGGGATGGGTCCAGGCCTCCTTCAAGGCCTGTCCCACGGTCTGCTCGCGCTTCATGGCCGCGCCGCCGCCGAAGCCGGGCTCGCGCAGGCCAAAGGCCAGGCCAGCGATCAGCAGCGCGAACACAGCCAGGATCAGCAGCGCATTGGACCAGTTGAAGTTGGCGATCAGCGCACCTTCCACGGGCACCATGAAGAACTGGCCGAAGGATCCTGCGGCCGCCGTCACGCCCATGGCCCAGCTGCGCCGGGCCGCTGGAATCTGGCGCCCCAGCACGCCATAGATCACGGCATAGGTGGTGCCGGCCTGGGCCGCGCCGATCAGGACGCCTGCCGTCAGGACGAATAGTGTGCTGGTGGGCGACAAGGCCATGCCGGCCAAGCCCAGTGCATACAGAACCGATCCGCCCACCAGTACCTTGAAGGCGCCCAGCCGGTCGGCCAGCATGCCCACGAAAATGCCCAGCACGCCCCAGGAGAGGTTTTGCACGGCGATGGCCAGGGAAAAACTCTCGCGCGTCCAGCCCATGCTTTGCGTGATGGGTTGCAGCCACAGGCCGAAGCCATGGCGTATGCCCATGGAAAGGGTGACGATGGCGCCACCGCACAGAAGAATCTGCGCCATGGACATGGGGGCTTGTGCGTTCTTTGTTGTCATGTCTGCCTTGAATCCGGTAGGAACGCAACTTTAACGAAACCCGTTGTTTTACGTATATGAAAGCCGTCGCGTAAGCGGCAGGCAGAGCTGCCGGATGGCGAGCTCAGACCTTGCGCAAGACAGATGATCGGGGTTTGTGCGAGAGTATTGGGAGTAAACAACTGTGAATTTATCCAGCTTCGATCTGGAGAGACCACTACAATCCGCCCCCATGGCAGCTAAACCTTCCAACGAATATTCCGAAGGCTCGATCCGCGTTCTCAAGGGTCTGGAGCCTGTCAAGCAGCGTCCCGGCATGTACACGCGCACCGACAACCCCTTGCACATACTGCAGGAGGTGATCGACAACGCGGCCGACGAGGCTCTCGCCGGTTACGGCAAGAAGATCAAGTTCACCATGCATGCCGACGGCTCCTACAGCGTGGAGGACGATGGGCGCGGCATTCCCTTTGGCATGCACCCCGAGGAAAACGCTCCCGTAGTGGAGCTGGTCTTCACGCGTCTGCACGCGGGCGGCAAGTTCGACAAGGGCAATGGCGGCGCCTACAGCTTCTCGGGCGGCCTGCACGGCGTGGGCGTCTCGGTGACGAATGCGCTGGCCACGCGCCTGGAGGTGAGCGTGCATCGCGACGGCCAGGTGGCGAGCATCGTCTTCTCGGGCGGCGATGTGGTGGAGCCGCTCAAGGTGCGCGACCTGCAGGCCGGCGAGCGCAAGCAGGGCACGACGGTGCGCGCTTGGCCCGATGCCAAGTACTTCGAATCTTCGGCCCTGCCCATGGGCGAGCTGGTGCATCTGCTGCGCAGCAAGGCCGTGCTCATGCCCGGCGTGGCGGTCTCGCTGATCAATGAGAAGTCGCGCGATACCCAGACCTGGCAGTTCAAGGGCGGGCTGCGCGACTATCTGGCGCAAAGCCTGCATGGCGAGCCCGTGATCCCCTTGTTCGAAGGCGAGGGCTTTGCCGACAAGAACAATGACAGCTTTGCCGAAGGCGAGGGCGCGGCCTGGTGCGTGGCGTTCACCGAAGATGGTGCGCCGCTGCGCGAAAGCTATGTGAACTTGATTCCCACCACGGCGGGCGGCACGCATGACAGCGGTCTGCGCGACGGCCTGTTCCAGGCCGTCAAGGCCTTCATCGACATGCACTCGCTGCTGCCCAAGGGCGTCAAGCTCATGCCCGACGACGTGTTCGCGCGCGCCAGCTATGTGCTCAATGCCAAGGTGCTGGATCCGCAATTCCAGGGCCAGATCAAGGAGCGCCTGAACTCGCGCGATGCCGTGCGCCTGGTCTCGGGCTATGTGCGTCCCGTGCTGGAGCTGTGGCTCAACGAGCATGTGGACTGGGGCAAGAAGCTGGCCGAGATCGCCATCAAGGCCGCCCAGACTCGCCAGAAGGCCGGCCAGAAGGTGGAAAAGCGCAAGGGCAGCGGCGTGGCCGTTCTACCCGGCAAGCTGACCGATTGCGAGAGCAAGGACATAGCCGTCAACGAGGTGTTTCTGGTCGAGGGCGACTCTGCCGGCGGCAGCGCCAAGATGGGCCGCGACAAGGAAACCCAGGCGATCCTTCCGCTGCGCGGCAAGGTGCTCAACACCTGGGAGGTGGACCGCGACCGGCTGTTCGCCAACAACGAAATCCACGATATCTCGGTGGCAATCGGCGTGGACCCGCATGGCCCCAATGACGAGCCCGATCTGTCCGGTCTGCGCTACGGCAAGATCTGCATTCTCTCGGATGCGGACGTGGACGGATCGCACATCCAGGTGCTGCTGCTTACGCTGTTCTTCAAGCATTTCCCCAAGCTCATCGAAGCCGGTCACATCCATGTGGCGCTGCCGCCGCTGTTCCGTGTGGATGTGCCTGCACGCGGCAAGAAGCCGGCCATCAAGGTCTATGCGCTCGATGCGGGCGAGCTCGATGCCATCATCGAGAAATGCGCCAAGGACGGCGTGCCGCGCGAGAAATGCCAGGTCAGCCGTTTCAAGGGCCTGGGCGAGATGAATGCCGAGCAGCTGTGGGAAACCACGCTGAACCCCGATACGCGTCGCCTGCTGCCGGTGCAGTTCATGAATCTGGACTTTGCGCAGTCGGAAGCCGTGGTCACCAAGCTCATGGGCAAGGGCGAAGCCGCCGCCCGCCGCGAGCTGATGGAGCTGCATGGCGATGCCGTGGAGGTCGATATCTGAGCACGCCCCCGGCATTGCGCTGAATGGATCACATGATGTCAAAGCCCTTGCTCCCGACGCTGTCAGGCCGCAGCCGCTTTCTGGCGGGCGGGCTGCGCCGCGGCTGCCTGCAGCTGCTGCTGGCCGCAGCGGGCTGGCTGGCTCTGGCTCCGTCCGCGCATGCCGATCTCTGGGCCTATGTGGATGAGCTGGGCGTGACCCATTTCGCGGCCGAAGCCATTGATGCGCGCTACAAGCTGTTCTTCAAAGGCAATGTCTACGACAGCAGCGAACAGGGTCTGCACCTGCGGCCAGATTCGGCCGCACCAGGACTCAATGCGCGCACCAAGGTCGGCAATCTCTTCGAGACCGCGCCGGGCTTCAAGCACCTGCGCGGCCATCTGCGCAAGGCCGCCGACGCCACGGGCGTAGACTACGACCTGCTCAAGGCCGTGATCGCCGTGGAGTCCGGCTTTGATACCGAAGCCGTTTCGCCCAAGGGTGCCGTGGGCCTGATGCAGCTGATGCCCGCCACGGCACAGCGCTTTGGCGTTGCCGCCAGCAAGCAGCGCAGCGTGCAGCAGCAACTGGCCGACCCCGCGGTCAACGTGCCGGCCGGCGCGCGCTATCTCAGCTATCTGATGGACCTGTTTCCGGGTCGTCTGGATCTGGCCTTGGCCGCCTATAACGCCGGCGAGGGCGCGGTGCAGAAGTTCGGCCGCATCGTGCCGCCCTACAAAGAAACCATGAACTACGTCAAGGCCGTGATGGGCATTTACGAGCAGCTGCAGGCCGCAGGCTCGTCGGGGCCGCGCGCCAGCGTGGCCTCGTCGGCGAGCCGGACTGCGCCGCGCGTGCGCATGACCCTGCCCGCAGGCAATGCCCCTGCGGCCTCCGACCTGGCAATGCCTTGAGTCGCCTGACTCGCGCAATTTGGAAAATTACAAAGAATTCATGAGCGATCAAACCATACTGGATTTGTCTCAACAAGCCGCCGGCGAGGCCCTGGACCTGGGCCAATATGCACAGCGCGCCTATCTCGAATACGCTTTGTCGGTGGTCAAGGGCCGCGCCCTGCCGGATGTCAGCGATGGCCTCAAGCCCGTGCAGCGCCGCATTCTCTACGCCATGGACCGCATGGGCCTGGGCTACAGCGGCCCCAGTGGCAACACGGCGGCCAAGCCCGTCAAGAGCGCACGCGTGGTCGGCGATGTGTTGGGCCGCTTCCATCCGCACGGCGACCAGTCGGCCTATGACGCGCTGGTGCGCATGGCCCAGGATTTCAACCAGCGCTATCCGCTCGTCGATGGCCAGGGCAACTTCGGCAGCCGCGACGGCGACGGCGCCGCGGCCATGCGTTACACCGAGGCGCGCCTGTCCAAGATCACCGGCCTGCTGCTCGACGAGATCGATATGGGGACGGTGGACTTCGTGCCCAATTACGACGGCTCCACCGAAGAGCCCAGGCAGCTGCCCGCGCGCCTGCCGTTCGCGCTGCTCAACGGCGCCAGCGGCATTGCCGTGGGCCTGGCCACCGAAATTCCCAGCCACAATCTGCGCGAGGTCGCCGATGCCTGCGTGGCCTTGATCAAGAAGCCGCAACTGCCCGAAGAGGAGCTGCAGGCACTGATTCCCGGCCCCGACTATCCGGGCGGCGGCCAGATCATTTCCTCGAGCAGCGATATCGCCGATGCCTACCGCACGGGCCGCGGCAGCCTCAAGGTGCGCGCGCGCTGGAAGATCGAGGAGCTGGCGCGCGGCCAGTGGCAGCTGGTGGTGATCGAGCTGCCACCCGGCGTCTCGGCGCAGAAGGTGCTCGAAGAGATCGAGGACATCACCAACCCCAAGGTCAAGACCGGCAAGAAGGCGCTGACTCAGGAGCAAACCCAGCTCAAGGCCAGCATGCTGGCCGTGCTCGATGGCGTGCGCGACGAATCGAGCAAGGATGCACCGGTGCGCATCGTCTTCGAGCCCAAGACCGGCAAGATTCCGCAGCAGGAGCTGATCACGGCGCTGCTGGCCCACACCAGCCTGGAGTCTTCGAGCTCCATCAATTTGACCAGCATCGGCCTTGACGGTCGCCCGGTGCAGAAGTCGTTGCGCCAGATGCTGGAGGAGTGGATTGCCTTCCGCTTCCAGACCGTGACGCGGCGTAGCCAGCACCGCCTGGCCAAGGTGCTGGACCGCATCCACATCCTTGAAGGCCGTCAGGCCGTGCTGCTGAACATCGACAAGGTGATTGCCATCATCCGCGCCAGCGATGAGCCCAAGCAGGCCCTGATAGACGAGTTCCATCTCTCGGATCGCCAGGCCGAGGACATCCTCGAGATCCGTCTGCGCCAGTTGGCAAGGCTGGAGGCCATCAAGATCGAGCAGGAGCTCAAGGAACTGCGCAGCGAGCAGGGCAAGCTCGAAGACATCCTGGGCAGCGAGGCCACCATGCGCCGCCTGATCTGCAAGGAAATCGAGCAGGACGCCAAGACCTTTGGCGACGATCGCCGCACGCTGATCCAAGAGGAGAAGAAAGTGGTGGCCGAGGTCAAGGTAGTGGATGAAGCCACGACCGTGATCATTTCCGACAAGGGCTGGGTGCGTACGCGCCACGGCCATGGCGTGGAAGCGGGCACGCTGAGCTTCAAGGCCGGCGACAGCCTGCACGGAACTTTCGAATGCCGTACCGTGGACCAGCTGCTGGCCTTCGGCAGCAATGGCCGCGTGTATTCCGTGCCGGTCTCGGCACTGCCGGGCGGACGCGGCGACGGCCAGCCCGTGACCACGCTGATCGAGCTCGAAGCCGGCACCCAGCTGCTGTACTACTTTGCGGGCGCCGATAGCACGCAGCTGCTGCTATCGGGTTCAGGCGCCTATGGCTTCATGGCGACGGTGGGCGATATGGTCTCGCGCCAGAAGGCGGGCAAGGCCTTTGTCACGCTGGGAGAGGGCGAGACCTTGTGTGCACCGTCGGTGGTGCAGGGCGTGCCCATGAACGCGCGCGCCGAGCCTGTGGAAGGCGGCGAGCAGGGCGCTGGTTTGCTGAACGCGGCCAGCCATGTGATCTGCGCTTCGGTGGGTGGGCGCATCCTGACCTTCGAGATCGGCGAGCTCAAGGCCATGCCCAAGGGCGGGCGCGGCCTCATGCTCATCAGTCTGGAAGACAAGGACCAACTGGCCGGTGCCGCAGCCTATACGCGCAGCATTCGACTGGATGGCGTGGGGCGTGGCGGCAAGGTCCGGAGCGAGAACCTCGAAATCCGCAGCCTCAACAATGCGCGCGGCAACCGGGGCCGCAAGGGCAAGGCAGCGGACCTGGGCTTCAAGCCCCAGAGCGTGACCCGCGTGGAATAAGTCCCGCGCATGCCAAGCCGTGCCGACCTGGAGTCGGCACGGTTTTTTTCATTTCGGGCCCGGACCATTGACCCGGAGCAGGCTTGAAAGGGAAACTCCGGCTGTTGATAGTTGATGTCTTTGGTACCTTTATTTCATATAACTCCATGAAACAGAGGGCATATGCAGCGACTTCGAATGGCGCACAAGCTTTGGGGCGCGGTGATCTTGCTGATGCTGTGTCTGCTGGGAGTGGTGGGCTTTTCCGCCTATCGCTCCTCCAGGGCGCAGGAACTTTCGGACCGCGCCGCGCAGCAGATGCGCCAGCGCGTGGATCTGGCCATTGAATGGATGGGGCTGACGGAGGCCAATGCAGCGCGTACGCTGGCCGTGATCCTGAGTGCGGACCCCGCGGTCGAAGAGGCTTTCAAGAGCCCGATCGAAGCGACTTCGGCACAGATATCCGAGGTGCAGAAATCCATCGAGTCCATGCCGCTATCGGCTGAAGATCGGGCTCAGATGCAGAGAATCGCCGCGTCCCGCGGAGCCATGATCGCGGCGCGTAACCAGGCCAGACAACTCAAGCAGTCGGGGCAGATCCAGCAGGGCCTGGCCCTGGTCGAGAAGTCCTACAAGCCGGCCCTGGCCGCCTATCAGCAGACTCTGAGGGACTATGTGCAGCTGCAGAAGCAGGAGGCCTTGAACAGTCAGGCGGAGATGGCGGCCATGCGCCTGGAAACCGTCAAACTGGCGGGGGCGGCCGTGCTGATTCTGCTGCTGGCCATGGCGGTAGGCGCCTATTTCCTGATCCGAAGCATGCGCACGCCGCTGCAGCAGGCCCAGGCCATGGCCGAGCGCATTGCCAAAGGCGATCTGAGCCTGGGCGGGACGGTCGGGCGCGGCGACGAGTTTGGCGATCTGCTGCGCACCTTGCAAGCCATGTGCCGGGCGCTCAACGACATGGTGGCCCGGGTGCGCCAGAGCGCGGACAGCATTGCCGTCGCCAGCGCGCAGATTGCGGGCGGCAATCAGGATCTTTCGAACCGCACCGAGCAGACCTCAAGCAATCTGCAGCAGACGGCCGCCGCCATGGAGGAATTCACCAGCACCATTCGCCACAGCGCCAGCAGCGCTGCCCAGGCGCGCGAGACGGCCAGCGATGCCGCGAGCCTGGCCCGGCGCGGGGGCGAGGTCGTGGCCAGCATGATCGCGACCATGGATGAGATTCACCACAGCAGCCAGAAGATTGGTGACATCATTGGCGTGATCGACAGCATTGCGTTTCAGACCAATATCCTGGCGCTCAATGCGGCCGTGGAAGCCGCAAGAGCCGGGGAGCAGGGGCGCGGCTTTGCCGTGGTGGCCAGCGAGGTGCGCAGCCTGGCGCAGCGCAGCGGCGATGCGGCCAAGGAAATCCGGGCCTTGATCGGCAGCTCGGTGGAGCGCGTGCACGACGGCTCCCGGCTGGTGCAAAGCGTGGGGTCGGCCATGGACGAGATCGTGCAGTCGGTGCAGAACGCGAGCCTGATGATTGCCGAGGTGACCGAGGCCTCCGTGCAGCAAAGCACCGGCGTGACCCAGGTCAACCAGTCCATAGGCCTGCTCGACGGGATGACCCAGCAGAATGCGGCCCTGGTGGAGCAGTCGGCGGCCGCGGCCCAGAGCCTGCGCGAGCAGGCCGAGCAGCTGACGCAAACGGTCAGCATATTCCGTATGGACCATGGCTGGGCCGGCCAGCAACAGGCGGCTCAGGCGATTTCTGCACAAGCCCCCAGGATCGCTCCGGCCGTCGCCGCGCAGCAGCGGCCCGCCTTGTACCGGGCCGCGCTGGAGCATGAGGGTTGATGCGGCCTAGCCCGCAAGTGCCACGGCCGCAAAACTCTGTGCGGGCCGCATGATCTGCTCGCGGCAGGCCACCAGGGGCAGGTCGCGCTGGCCGGACTCGGTGTGCGAGACCAGTGCATACAGGGTGCTCACGGCGCTGGAGAGTGCGTCCGGCACCGTGCGCGTCTGAAGCAGATGGCCTAGCAGCACGGCGGAGAACACATCGCCCATGCCGTTGGGCAGGGGCTGGAGGTCGACAAAAGGCGTTTGCACCAGCCAGGCGCCGCCCGCCGTGACCGCCAGGGTGGCCAGCTTGTCGGCGGGCAGGTCTGCGGTGCGCAGACTGGTGATGACGATCAGCGCTGTCGGCCCCTCATGCATCTGGGCCAGCATGGCGCGCGCTGCCTCGATGGCGGCAGCAACACTGGTCAGTGGCCTGCCGCTGAGCAGCTCGAACTCATAGTGATTCGGCGTGATCACGCTGGCCAGGGACAGCGCGCGCCTGCGCAGAAAGTCGGGGATCCCGGGGCGCACAAAGATGCCGCGGCCCACATCGCCCATCACGGGATCGCAGAGATAGTGGACCTCGGGGCGGATGCCGCGCACCTCCTGCACAGCGGCAAGAATCACCTCGCCCACGCCGGCGTCGCCCAGATAGCCCGAGAGTATGGCGCTGCAGCGGGCCAGCACGCCGCGTGCGCGCAGGCCGTCGAGCACATCCTGCACATGGGCGGGTGTGAAGACCTGGCCCTTGAACTCGCCATAGCCCGTGTGGTTGGAAAACTGCACGGTATGCACGGCCACGGGCTCCATACCCAGCAGCTGCAGCGGCAGCACGGCCGCATCATTGCCCACATGCCCGTAGGCGACATGGGATTGAATGCTCAGGACCAGCGGCGGCGCTGCCATGTCTTGAAACCGCTGCGCGGATCAGGCCGCGAGCTCGGCGATCAGCTCGATTTCCACGCAGCAGCCCATGGGGATCTGGGCCACGCCGAAAGCGCTGCGCGCATGCTTGCCGGCCTCGCCGAAGACTTCGCCGAGCAGTTCGCTGCAGCCATTGGTGACGAGGTGCTGCTCGGTGTAGCTGGTGGAGGAGTTCACCAGACTCATCACCTTGACGATGCGCTTGATACGGCTCAGATCGCCGCCGCAGGCGTGCTGCAAGGTACCCATCAGGTCGATGGCCACGGCGCGGGCCGCCTGCTTGCCCTCTTCGGTCGTCATGTTCTCTCCCAGCTTGCCGACCCAGGGCTGGCCGTTCTTCTTGGCGACATGGCCGCTGAGAAACACCAGATTGCCGCTCTGCATATAGGGCAGATAGGCTGCGGCGGGCAGCGCCACTTCGGGCAGGCTGATGTTCAGGGCTTTGAGTTTGTCGTAGACGCTCATGACGGACTCCGCAAGTGTGGCAATAAAAGGCTGCCAAGTTTGACACAGCCACCGGGCATGCACAGCAGCGGTTTTTGAATTAATAGCGGATGGTGCACATGGAGCAGACGCCGGAGGCGGCTGTCATGCGAGTTGCGGGGCAGGGATAGCCGCAGTCTGTGGGCCTAGCACCCGCATCTAGCATGGCGTCATGTCGCCCAGCTCCAGCCTTGTCCGGTCCCGCGAGCGCCTTTCGTGGCTGGCGCCGCTGTGGGGCTGCGTGCTGGGCGCGGCCTGGCAGGTCAGCCAGGCAGGGCTGTGGAGCCTGCCCGCCTACCTGTGGCTGTTGGGCGCCGGCTGTGCCCTGGCCATGCTTGCCACGCTGGTGCGTGGCCGGGCGGTATGGCGCTGGCTGTGGCTGATGTCGGGCGCCGCCTGCTGTGTGGCGGGCCTGAGCGGTTGGCGTGCCCACGCCTATCTGGAGCAGACCTTGCCCAAGTCGCTGGAGGCCGTGGACATCGAGGTGACGGGGACGATAGCCTCCATGCTGCAGAACACGGCCAATGGCCAGCGCTGGCGCTTTGTGGTCGAACGGGCGCCGCAAGGCGTGCCGGGCGTGATGGAGCTGTCCTGGTACGGCCCGTTCGGGCAGGAACTGGATGCGGCCGAACCTCGGCTTGCCGGCTGGGCCCATGGCGTGGCACTGAGTCCCGGCCAGCGCTGGCGCTTCACGGTGCGCGTCAAACGTCCGCATGGCTCGCGCAATCCCCATGGTTTTGATTACGAGCTCCAGGCCTGGGAGCAGGGCGTGCAGGCCGCGGGCTATGTGCGCGAGCAGTCGGCGCCGCAGCTGCTCGAGCTCACGCCCCAATACCGGCTGCAGCGCTGGCGCCAATGGTTGCGCGATCGCATTCTGGCCCAGTCGGCGCGGCTGCAGCTTTGGTGGCCCGCCATGGCCGTGGACAGGCAGCAGGCCGCCGTCGGTGTGGTGGCCGCCCTGGCGGTCGGCGACCAGCAGGCCATAGACCGCGCCGACTGGGCTATGTTCCGCCAGACCGGCGTGGCTCATCTCATGAGCATCTCGGGTTTGCATATCACGATGTTTGCGTGGATTGCGGCGCTGCTGGTGGGGCGGCTCTGGCGGCTGAGCGCAGGCGCTTGCCGCATCTGGCCTGCTCCGCGCGTGGCGCTGCTGGCCGGCGTGTTGCTGGCCGCAGCCTATGCCTTGTTCAGCGGCTGGGGTCTGCCCGCGCAGCGCACCGTGTGCATGCTGGCCGTGGTGGCGTTGCTGCAGTGGCTGGGCGTGCGCTGGCCTTGGCCCTGCGTCTGGCTGCTGGCTCTGGCCGTGGTGGTGGCCGCCGATCCCTGGGCGCTATGGCAGGCCGGCTTCTGGCTCAGCTTTGTGGCCGTGGGTGTTCTGCTTGCTACAGATGCGGGAGCTTCCCACGCTGAAAGCGAAAAGGCTGCACGGCGTTTGCTGTCCAAGCTGCAGGGGCTTTGGCGCGAGCAGTGGCTGATCTCCCTGGCCCTGGCGCCGCTGGGCCTGCTGCTGTTTGGTCAGGTCTCCATCGTCGGTCTGCTGGCCAATCTGCTGGCCATTCCCTGGGTGACGCTGATCGTCACGCCGCTGGCCCTGCTCGCGGCCCTGGTGCCGGCGGCCGCGGCCTGGGCCGCTGCGGCCATGCTGCCCCTGATGGCACTGTTGCAATGGCTGGCGGCTTTGCCCTGGGCGGTCTGGGCCCAGCCCCAGCCCCCGTGGTGGGCCAGCGTGCTGGCCATAGGCGCGGGCCTGCTGCTGATTGCCCCCCTGCCCGCCAGGCTCAGGCTGGTGTCGGCCTTGTTCGCGCTGCCGGCCCTGTGCTGGCCCGCTGCATGGCCGCGCTGGGGCGAGTTCGAGCTGCTGGCCGCCGACATCGGCCAGGGCAATGCGGTGATCATCAGCACGGCCGCGCATCGCATGTTGTATGACGCGGGACCGCGGTACGGCCGCAGCAACGACGCCGGCGAGCGCGTGCTTCTGCCTCTGCTGGCCGCCCAGGGCATGAGGCTGGACGCCATGATGCTCAGCCACCGCGACAGCGACCACACCGGTGGCGCGCTGGCCGTCAGTGGCGCGCAGCCGGGGCTGGCGGTCTGGGGATCGGATTCCGTGATCGAAGATCCGCTGCTTGCGGCCCTGGCGCCCGTGCAGCGCTGCACCCGAGGCCAGCGCTGGCAATGGGATGGCGTGGAGTTCGAAGTGCTGCATCCGCCGCCCGGCGACGACTGGCTGGGCGGGCGCAAGCCCAGGCCCAACTTTGGCAGCTGTGTGCTACGACTGCGCTCGGCCACGGGCCGTGTGGCTTTGCTGGCCGGAGATATAGAAGCCGCGCAGGAGCGGCAGTTGCTGGAGGCCGGGTTGGGCGCTCCCGTGGACTGGCTGCTGGTGCCCCACCACGGCAGCAAGACCTCATCGACCGCGCCCTGGGCGCAGGGCCTGAGTCCTCGGTGGGCCATGGTGCAGGCCGGCTATCTGAACCGTTTCGGCCATCCGGTGCCGGCGGTGCTGGAGCGTTATGAAAGCGCGGGCAGCCGGATCGTGATTCAGGACCGTTGCGGCGCAGCCTACTGGAATTCGGAGCGGCCGCAGAGTTTGCAATGCGAGCGGCAGATTCGGGCGCATTATTGGGATGTGCATGCGGCTTCTACGGCACGGCCCTGATAAATTGGCATAAGGTTTGCATGGAGAAAGTGTTGTCATGCTGTTGCATGGCGTGCGGGCATGGCTGGTACCGGAGGCCGGCGGGTTCCGCCGCGTCGCGGCATCGCTAAACCGAACCGGGCACGGCCGTTATCCGCCGTGTCAAGAATGAGAGGACTGGAATGCGCACCTTCGATGAGATGTATCTGAACTCGGGCGCCGCCGCGGTGCGGGACCACTATCGGGACTACGCGCAGTGGCTCGCGAAGCAGTCGCAGGACTATCTGCAGACCCGCAGCGCCGAGGCTGAGATCGTGTTTCGCCGCGTGGGCATCACCTTCGCCGTCTATGGCGACAAGGACGAGAGCGGTGCGGGCACGGAGCGGCTGATTCCCTTCGACCTGATCCCGCGCATCATTCCCGCCCACGAATGGAGCCGCATGCAGGCGGGCCTGGTGCAGCGCGTCACGGCCCTGAACCGCTTCATCCGCGATGCCTACCACGGCCAGGACATGGTGCGCGCGGGCCTGATCCCGCAGGAGCTGGTGCGCGGCAACAGCCAGTACCGGCCCCAGATGGAGGGCATCCAGGTGCCCAACGATGTCTACGCGAATATCGCCGGCATAGACATCGTGCGGGCCCCGGCGCCCGGCAGCGACAGCGGCGAGGGCGTGTACTACGTGCTCGAGGACAATCTGCGTGTGCCTTCGGGCGTGTCCTATATGCTGGAAAACCGCCGCATGATGATGCGGCTGTTCCCCGAGCTGTTCAGCAAACATGCGGTGGCGCCCGTGGCCCACTACCCGGACATGCTGCTGGACACCCTGCGCGCCAGCGCGCCCCAGGGCGTACAGGAGCCCACGGTGGTGGTGCTCACGCCCGGCATGCACAACAGCGCCTATTTCGAACATGCTTTCCTGGCCCAGCAGATGGGGGTGGAGCTGGTCGAAGGCCAGGATCTGGTGGTCGAGAAAGACATGGTCTATATGCGCACCACCCAGGGCCTGCAGCGGGTGGACGTGATCTACCGCCGTGTCGACGATGACTTTCTCGATCCCGAGGTGTTCCGCCCCACATCCACGCTGGGCTGCGCGGGGCTGATGCGCGCCTACCGGGCCGGCAACGTCAATATCTGCAACGCCGTGGGCACGGGTTTGGCCGACGACAAATCGGTCTATCCCTATGTGCCCGAGATGATCCGCTTCTATCTGGGTGAGGAGCCCATCCTGCAGAATGTTCCCACCTGGCTGTGCCGCAAGCAGGAAGACCTGCAATACGTGCTCGCGCATCTGCACGAGCTGGTGGTCAAGGAGGTCCACGGCGCGGGCGGCTACGGCATGCTCATCGGTCCGGCCGCGACCAAGGCCGAGATCGAGGACTTCCGGCGTGCGCTGCTGGCCAATCCCGCCGGCTATATTGCCCAGCCCACGCTGAGCCTGTCCACCTGCCCGACCATGGTGGAAAAAGGCATTGCGCCGCGCCATATCGACCTGCGGCCCTTCGTGCTCGCGGGCACCGAGATCAATATGGTCGCGGGCGGGCTGACGCGCGTGGCGCTCAAGAAAGGCTCGCTGGTGGTGAACTCATCCCAGGGCGGAGGCACCAAGGACACCTGGGTGCTCGAAGATCAAGACGGAGGCCGTTGATGCTGTCACGTACCGCAGACCATTTGTACTGGATGTCCCGATACACCGAGCGCGCCGAGAACACGGCGCGCATGCTCAGCGTGTCCTATGAAACCGCCATGCTGCCCCAGGCCATCCATGATGCGCACCGCGGCTGGCACAGCGTGCTGTCCATCAGCGAGCTGATACCGGCCTTCAGGGACCGCTATGCGTCGGTGGACCGAGACTCTGTGCTCGAGTTCATGGTGTCGGACGAGATCAATCCGTCTTCCATCTTCTCCTGCCTCAAGGCCGCGCGCGAGAACGCCCGCGCGGTGCGCGGGGCGCTGACCACGGAGTCCTGGGAGACCCAGAACCAGACCTGGCTGGCGCTGCAGCGCAACTTCGCCAAGGAGGGCTGGAAGAAGGACCCGGCCCACTTCTTTGAATGGGTCAAATACCGCTCGCATCTGTGGCGCGGCGTGTCGCTGGGCACCATGCTCAAGGATGAGGCCCTGCACTTCGTGAGCCTGGGGACTTTCGTGGAGCGGGCCGACAACACGGCCCGGCTGCTGGATGTGAAGTTCCACTCCATAGAGCGCGACTACCACGGCATGCCGCGTGGCCGCGCCATGATGAACTTCGACTTCTACCACTGGAGCGCGCTGTTGCGCAGCGTCTCGGCCTTCGAGATCTACCGCAAGGTCTACCGCGACGTGATCACGCCGGAGCGTGTGGCCGAGCTGCTGATGCTGCGCGCCGACATGCCGCGCTCGCTGCTGGCCAGCATGCGCGAGGTGGTCAAGAACCTGGAGCGCGTGGGCAACGAGCACTCGAGCGAGACCGAACGCAAGGCCGGGCGCCTGCTCGCCGATCTGCAGTACGGCCGCATCGACGAGATCCTGACCACGGGTCTGCATGCCTATCTGACGCAGTTCCTGGATCGCATCAACGATCTGGGCTCGAGCATCAGCCGGGATTTTCTGATGCCCAGCTGAGTTGCCGCGAGGCCATGAAAAAAGCGGACCGGAGTCCGCTTTTTTTTCGTCACTGGCCGAGGCTCAGGAAGCTTCGCCCATCTGCGACTGCAGATAGTTCTGCACGCCCACCTTGTCGATCAGATCGAGCTGGGTTTCGAGGTAGTCGATATGCTCTTCGGTGTCGTCCAGGATCTTCTGCAGCAGATCGCGCGAGACATAGTCGCGCACGGCCTCGCAGTGGGCCATGCCGTCCTTGATGGTCTGCTGGGCAGCCTGCTCCAGGCGCAGGTCGCAGGCCAGCGCCTCGGGCACGTCCTCGCCGATCTGCAGCTTGCCCAGATCCTGCAGATTGGGCAGGCCGTCGAGCATGAAGATGCGGTCCATCAGCCAGTCGGCGTGCTTCATCTCGCCGATGGATTCCTCGTATTCCTTCTTGCCCAGCTTGTCGAAGCCCCAGTGCTTGTACATGCGGTAGTGCAGAAAGTACTGGTTGATGGCGGTCAGTTCGTTCTTGAGCTGAGCTTGCAGCCAGGAAATGACTTGTGCGTCACCTTTCATGGGGGGACTCCTTCCGGGGCGGTTGTTCTGTTACTCGGATTGTCGTTGGTTTATGCGACAGATCAAGAAATGCCCATGTCCTCGCGCATTGGCTGCACATGATGCGCGTTCTCGTTTAACTCTCCCCAGGATCTGGCACTGCTGACGGTTTGATGACGGAAGAAAAGCTATGGCGGCGATTGAAGGGCTCATTGCTCGAAAGCTGCGGAAACCCCCCACAATAGAAGGCTGATCTTCACTGCCGTGGCAACGCAGTTTCGTGCAGCGAAGATATATTGATTAAATCAATCGATGATATAAAGTCAATTGATTAGATTTATCAAGCACTGAAGTCTAAACTTCGTTCCGTGTTCCATCGCTAACCAAGAGGAAAGAGCAATGTCCCTGATCAATACGCAAGTCCAACCCTTCAAGACCACCGCTTTCGTGCAACGCGCTGGCGCCGCCAAGGGCGAGTTCATCGAAGTGACCGAAGCCAACCTCAAGGGCAAGTGGTCCGTGGTGATCTTCATGCCTGCGGCCTTCACCTTCAACTGCCCGACCGAAATCGAAGACGCTGCCAACAACTACGCCGAATTCCAGAAGGCCGGCGCCGAGGTGTACATCGTCACCACCGACACGCACTTCTCGCACAAGGTGTGGCACGAGACTTCCGATGCCGTGGGCAAGGCCCAGTTCCCTCTGGTGGGCGACCCCACGCACCAGCTGACCAACGCTTTTGGCGTGCACATCCCCGAAGAAGGCCTGGCTCTGCGCGGTACCTTCGTGATCAACCCCGATGGCGTGATCAAGACCCAGGAAATCCATTCCAACGAAATCGCCCGTGATGTGTCGGAAACCCTGCGCAAGCTCAAGGCTGCCCAGTACACTGCCGCTCACCCCGGCGAAGTCTGCCCCGCCAAGTGGAAGGAAGGCGCCAAGACCATCGCTCCCTCGCTGGACCTGGTCGGCAAGATCTAAGTACCCCCTGAGGCGCTGCGCGCCTTCCCCCTGGTGGGGACGACGCCATCGCCACAAGGCGGCTCTTGCTCGGCGTCTCTGAGTTGGGCCGTGCCAGTTTTTGTCAGAAGCTGGCGGTGCTTGCCAATCCATTCACAGTTGAACTGTTGAAGACGCCCGGGTGCCTGGCGCCCGGGTTTTTTTTACCCGAATTTTTGCGTTATTCGTGTTTCCTGAAGGAGTGACCCATGCTTGACAACAACCTGAAAGCCCAACTGAAAGCCTATCTGGAGCGTCTGCAGCGTCCGGTGGAGCTGGTGGCTTCGCTGGATGACAGCAAGGGTGCTGCCGAGCTCAAGGAACTGCTGCTGGAAATCAAGGAACTCAGCGACAAGATCACCGTCGTCGAGAACAACGACCTCGACGTGCGCAAGCCCTCGTTCCTGATCACCAATCCCGGTGTGGACACCGGCCTGCGCTTTGCGGGCGTGCCCCTGGGCCATGAATTCACCTCGCTGGTGCTGGCTCTGCTGCAGGTGGGTGGCCATCCTTCCAAGGAGTCGGCCGAGCTGCTGGAGCAGGTCAGGAATATCGACACGCCGCTGAATTTCGAGACCTATTACTCGCTGTCCTGCCACAACTGCCCGGACGTGGTGCAGGCACTGAACCTGATGTCGGTGCTCAACCCCAAGATTACGCACACCGCGATCGACGGCGGCCTGTTTCAGAAGGAAGTGGAAGACCGCGAAATCATGGGCGTGCCCACGGTCTTCATCAACGGCGAGCGCTTCGGCCAGGGCCGCATGGAGTTGGCCGAGATCGTGGCCAAGGTCGATACCGGTGCGGCGGCACGCGAAGCCGAGAAGATCTCGGCCAAGCAGGCTTTCGATGTGCTGATCGTCGGTGGTGGCCCCGCCGGCGCGGCCGCAGCCATCTATGCGGCGCGCAAGGGCATTCGCACCGGCATTGCCGCCGACCGCATCGGCGGCCAGATGCTGGATACCGTGGACATCGAGAACTTCATCTCGGTCAACAAGACCGAAGGCCCCAAGCTGTCCGCGGCCATGGAGAACCACGTTCGTGACTACGAGGTGGACATCATGGGCCAGCAGCGCGCGGCCAAGCTGATCCCCGCGGCCACCGAAGGCGGTCTGATCGAGGTGCAGACCGAATCCGGTGCCACGCTCAAGGCCAAGACCGTGATCCTGTCGACGGGCGCGCGCTGGCGCAACATGAATGTGCCCGGCGAGGACCAGTACCGCACCAAGGGCGTAACCTACTGCCCGCACTGCGACGGCCCGCTGTTCAAGGGCAAGGACGTGGCCGTGATCGGCGGCGGCAACTCGGGCATCGAGGCGGCCATCGACCTGGCCGGCCTGGTCAGGCATGTCACCGTGCTGGAGTTCGCGGGCGAACTCAAGGCCGATGCCGTGCTGCAGAAGAAGCTGGCCACGCTGCCCAACGTGACCGTGATCCTCAACGCCCAGACCACCGAGGTCAACGGCGACGGCAAGAAGGTCACCGGCATTACCTACAAGGACCGCGGCACGGACGAGATCAAGCAGATCGCGCTCGAAGGCATCTTTGTGCAGATCGGCCTGCTGCCCAATACCGACTGGCTCAAGGGCACGGTCGAGCTGACGCGCTTCGGCGAGATCGCGATCAACGCCAAGGGCGAGACCAGCCTGCCCGGCGTGTTTGCGGCCGGCGACTGCACCAATGTGCCGTTCAAGCAGATCATCATCGCTGCGGGCGCCGGCGCCACGGCGGCCTTGTCGGCCTTCGATCACCTGATCCGCCACTGAGCCTGAACATGGTTCCGCCCTCGATGGGCGTGAGCCATGTGCGATTGAAGAGGACTGCCGCGGCAGTCCTTTTTGTTGCCGGCCCTACAAGGTGACCAGCATCACCACCACGGCCAGCGCCATCAAGACCGTGGCGCTCCAGCCCAGCAGCCGGTGGCGCAGCGAGATGGTCAGATCGCCCATGATGCGCGGCGACTGGCCCAGCCACAGCATCACGGCCATGATGGGCACGGAGATCACGCCGTTGACCACGGCGGCCCACACCAGGGCCTGGATGGGATCGACCTCGAGCATGCCCAGCAGCGTGCCCAGGCCCGTGGCGGCAATGATCAGGCCGTAGAAGCCGCGCGCCTCGTGAAAGCCATGCGAGAGGCTGGCCTTCCAGCCCAGCACCTCGCTGACGGCATAGGCGGCCGAGCCGGCCAGCACCGGAACCGCCAGCAGGCCCGTGCCTATGATGCCCAGCGCGAAGACCGTGAAAGCCAGCTCGCCGGCCACGGGGCGCAGGGCCTCGGCAGCCTGGGCCGAGGTCTGGATCTGGGTGATGCCCTGCAGGTTCAGCGTCACGGCCGTGGCCACCACGATGCTCAGCGCCACGCCGTTGGACAGCATCATGCCCACCGTGGTGTCGAGCCGGATGCGGGCCAGGTGCTCCTGCACATAGGCCGGATGCAGGTGCAGCGCCGCCGCATAGGGGCGCAGGCGCAGATCCTCCACTTCCTGGGCTGCCTGCCAGAAGAACAGATAGGGGCTGATGGTGGTGCCGAGCACGGCCACGACCATGGCCGCATAGTCGCGCAGCGAGGTGTCGGCGGGGAAGAACTGCCAGGGCCGCAGGGACTCATGGGCCAGTTGCCGCAGCGGCACATGGACCACCATCACCACGGCGAAATAGGACAGCAGCGACAGCGTCAGCCATTTGAGCAGGCGCACCGAGCGCTCGTAGGAGAAAAACACCTGCGCCAGCAGGCACAGCGCACCGAACAGCAGGCTGAACAGCACGGGCGAGCCGCCGACGATGAGCCGCGCGGCCTCGGCCATGGCGCCTATGTCGGCCGCGATATTGATGGTGTTGGCCACCACCAGCAGGGTCACCAGGCTGCGCGTGAGCCAGCGCGGGCACAGCGCCGCGATATTGGCGGCCAGACCGCGGCCCGTGGCCCAGCCTATGCGCGCGGACAGCATCTGGATGCCGATCATCAGCGGCGTGGTCAGCAGCACCATCCACACCAGGCCGAAGCGCCATTGGGCGCCGGCCTGGGAATAGGTGGCGATGCCGCTGGGGTCGTCGTCGGCGGCGCCGGTGATGAGGCCCGGTCCCAGGCGGCGCGCGGCGGCAATGCCGCGTGGCACCAGCAGAAAGCCGCGTCTAAACTTCTGGGCGAGGACGCGTGTCACGGGTAACTCCCTGCAGCCGCACGAACCGGCTGCGTTGGTGCTGGGCGGGGAGTTGCAGCGCCTCTGCGTCGCAGGCTCTCCGGGCTGAGGCTGGGTCCTCCTGCCCGGTGTCTGCTGCAGAGCCAGTGGCCGTGACTTCAGCGCGGGGGCAGGGCGGACCCGCGACTTCGGTCAGGGGTCATGGTGCTATGAACGGCTGTGGAAACAATGAGCATCATGAACCCGGGCCCGGGGCTTGCCAATCCCTGGTTTGCGGACATTTGCACTCATCTGTGTCATGTGTTTTATTTGGTATTGAGAATTATTCGCATATACTAAGAGGCACTCAGCCAGCATATGTGCTGCCAGCCACGGGTTCTTGCCGTGCGGCCTGCCAGAAGCCAGCTCTCATCAGTTCAATGAATCAAGAGGGTTTCTGGTATGGCATCCGCCACCGCTTTGCACGCCCGCGCCATGCTGGCGCCACGCTCCAATCTCCGTCCACTTGCCTTTGCCTGCGCACTGGCCTGTGCCTCCATCTCGGCCCAGGCCCAGCAAAAAGCGCTGGAGACAATTCAGGTCGCCGCAGCCCATGCGGATCGCAGCGCACCGGTGATGCGCGATGTGGTGGTCAGTGCTTCGCGCGACGAGCAGGATGCCGACAGCCTGCCCATGAGCGTCGACGTCATCGACGCCAGGCAGATGGAGGAGGAGCAGATCGGCGATATCCGCGAGCTTGCAGCCAAGCTGCCCAATGTGACCGTGCCGCGCAGCCCGGCGCGTTTTTCGCTGGCGGGCTCCCCCACGGGGCGCGATCAGAACAGCGGCTTCAATATCCGCGGCCTCGAGGGCAACCGTGTGCTGATGCTGGTCGACGGCGTGCGTCTGCCGCGCAGCTATGCCTTCAGCGCCAATGCCTTCGGCCGCGACTATCTGGATCTGGGCCTGGTGCAGCGAGTGGAAATTCTGCGCGGTGCCGTGCCTGCTCTCTATGGCTCCGACGGTATGGGCGGCCTGGTCAACTTCATCACCGTACAGCCCGACGATCTGCTCAAGGACGGCAAGACCATTGGCGGTCGCGTCTCGGCCAGCTATGACGGGTCCGACAACGGCAAGCGCGTGGGTGCCACGCTTGCCGGGCGCGCCAGTCCCGAGTGGAGCTGGCTGATCTCTGCAGGCATAGGCCGCTCCGGCGCGCTGGAGAACATGGGCCGCAACAACGCCGTGGGAGCCAGCCGCACTACGCCCAATCCCGAAACAGACAAAAGCCATTCTTTGCTCGGCCGTCTGGTCTATACGCCTTCGGCCGTGCAGAAACATGTGTTCACGCTGGAAAACGTGGACAAGCGCGCCGACTACGACCTGCTGACCGCGCGCAGCGCCACGGTGACGGATTCCCAGTCCAAGACCTCCATGAAGCGCTGGCGCGCCAGCTGGCAAGGCCAGTGGCAGCAGCTCGATACGGCGCTGGCCGACGAACTCAAGCTGATGGCCAGCTACCAAAGCTCGGATTCGCGCGAGTTCGTGACCGAAACCCGCGTGGGCCTGCCATATCGCGAGCGCGATGTGAGCTATGACGAAGACGCGCTGCAGCTGCATGCCCAGGCCGGCAAGACGCTGCGCTGGGGCAGCAATGCCGGCGGCAAGTTCAGCTATGGCGTGGACTATCTGCGCGGCAAGGTGGTCAACGAGCAGAACGGCATCACGCCTCCGGCGGGCGAGAGCTTCCCGCTCAAGCGCTTCCCCGACACCACGGAAACCTCGGCCGCGCTGTTTGCCCAGGCCGAGCTGCACTACGGCGCTTTCAGCCTGACGCCCGGACTGCGGGCCGAGCACTACAGCATCAAGCCCAAGCAGGCCGGCTTTGGCGGCACGGCGGTCAGCAATTCGGACTCTGCGGTCTCTCCCAAGCTGGGTGCGATGTTCCAGATGAACGACGCCTGGGCCGTCTACGGCAACTATGCCGCCGGTTTCAGAGCGCCGAATGCAGGGCAGATCAATGCCTTCTTCGAGAACCCGCTGGCCTTCTACAAAAGCATTCCCAATCCCGATCTCAGGCCCGAGAAGAGCAATACCTTCGAGCTGGGGCTGCGCGGCCGCATGAGCGCGCTGCGTCTGGATGCCGCAGTGTTCACGGGGCGTTACAAGGATTTCATCCAGGACCAGGTGCAGGTGGCCGGCCAATACGGCAACCGCAACAACCCGGCCACCTTCCAGTCCGTCAACCTGAACCGCGTGAATATCCACGGCTTCGAGCTCAAGGCCGACTACGACTGGGGACGGTTCGCGGGCGGCAACTGGCGCACCAATGCCGCCTACGGCTATACCAAGGGCACGGACAAGAGCACGAACAAGCCGGTGGACACCATCTCGCCCCAGCAACTGGTGCTGGGCGTGCGCTACGACACCTCGAATGTGGGCGTGCAGTTCAGCGCCTCGCACTGGGCCGGCAAAAAGGCCAAGGATGCGGCCGCGGATGCCTGGCTCAGCCCCGGCGCCACGGTGCTGGACCTGAGCGCGCAATGGCGGATTCGCCCCGACACGCGCCTGAATGTGGGCGTCTACAACCTGACCGACAAAAAGTACTGGCGCTGGTCCGATGTGCGCGGCCTCACGGCAAGCACGCTGATTGTTGACGCCTACAGCCAGCCGGGCCGCTATGTGCGCGTGTCCCTGGTTCAGGACTTCTGATTTGATAGCTGAGAGCGCTTTCTCATAAAGCGCTCGAGGCCTTTTTGATTCAAAACTGCGGGAGTGTGCCATGTCTGTTGATGAGAACGCCGCCAGTACCCAAAGTGTCTCTGGCAGCCGCGACGAGGAATATCTGCTGACCGAAGGCGAGGCCCAGCTGGCCACGGTGCTGGCGCTGATGACCGGCTTCAGCCAGGGCTGCTGCGCTGTCCATCGTGCGCCCATGGCCCAGCGAGTTGCCGAACAGCTGGTGCGCCTGGCCGATGGCCTGGACGGCGGCGAGCGCTCGGGCGACATGCGCCATTTCCTGCAGCGGCTGGGTCAGCGCTGGGCCCATGTGGCCCAGTTGCTGGCCCGGCCCGAGCCGGAGCCGGTGGCTTCGGCCTCCCGCTTTGACGAAGAATTTTCCAACCCGCAACCGCACTGGCACCACAGCCCGGAGACCCTGCAATGAACGCCATCACGACCCCAGAATTCCAGACCATGACCGCGGTGCAAATCCGCGAGCAGTTTGCGCAAAAACGCCAGCAAGGCCTGCGCGCCAAGGACGCGGCCGAAGCGCTGCAGCTCAGCGAAGGCGCGGTGATCGCGGCCCACGGCGGCGAGCATGAGCGCGCGCTCAAGGTCGTGGCGCTGCGCGCCGAATGGCTGGACATCCTCAAAGGCCTGGAGGCCTGCGGCCAGGTGATGGCGCTCACGCGCAACGAATCCACGGTGCATGAGAAGGACGGCATCTATCAGAACCTCTCGGCCCAGGGCCCGGTCGGTCTGGCACTGAGCCGCGAGATCGATCTGCGCCTGTTCTTCATGCACTGGCATGCGGGCTTCGCCGTGACCGAGGAGGCCGCCAACGGCCATCGCCCGGCCGCGCACAGCCTGCAGTTCTACGATGCCTCGGGTCGCGCCGTGCACAAGGTGTTTGCGCGCGAGGCGACGGACATGGCGGCCTGGAACGCGCTGGTCGAGCGCTTTGCCGAGCCTTCGGCGGGCTATGTGTTCCGCGAGCCTGCGGCCAGGCCGACCATCAAGCCAGACGCCGAGATCGACGTGCCCGCGCTGACCCAGGCCTGGACCGATATGCAGGACACGCATGAGTTCTTCGAGATGCTGCGCAAGCATGGAGCCGAGCGCCAGCAGGCCTTCCGCCTGGTGCCGCAGTACTGCGAGCGCCTGAGCACCGACGCCGTCGCGCAACTGCTGGGCGATGCCGCCGTGGATGGCCTGTCCATCATGGTGTTTGTGGGTAGCAGCGGCTGCATCCAGATCCACACCGGCCCCGTGAGCAATATCCAGCCCATGGATGCAGCCAACGGTGTGCGCTGGATCAATGTGCTGGACAAGGGCTTCAATCTGCATCTGCGCACCGACCTGATTGCCGATGTCTGGCTGGTGCAAAAGCCCACCAGCGACGGCGTGGTGACCTCGGTGGAAGCCTTTGACGAGCAAGGCAACAACATGGCCATGTTCTTCGGCGAGCGCAAGCCCGGGCAGCCCGAGCTCCAGGGCTGGCGCGATCTGGTGGCCGGCCTGGCGCGCCAGACTCCGGTGGCGGAGGCCGCATGAGCGAGCTGCTGATCTCGCGCAGAAGCGGTTTGCAATGGCTGGGCGCTGCCGTCGTCGCCTTGCCGGGTCTGGCCTTGCCGGGTCTGGCCCTGGCGGCCTCTCCGCTTGCATCTGCGGCAGGTACGCGGCGCCTGGTTTCGCTCAGCGGCGCCTTGACCGAGGTGGTCTATCTGCTCAATGCCCAGAGCCTGCTGGTGGGCACGGATACCACCAGCCTGTTTCCCGAAGCCGCGCAGAAGACCGCCAAGGTGGGTTATGTACGCCAGCTCTCGGCCGAGGGCCTGCTGTCGCTCAAGCCCGATGCGGTGATAGGCACCAGCGAGGCCGGGCCGCCCGTGGTGCTCGATCAGATCCGCCGGGCCGGTGTGCGCGTGTCGCTGGTTCCGGCCAGGCATGACTGGGCCGAGGTGCAGGAAAAGGTCAAGGTCGTGGGGCGCGAGACAGGCCGTGCCGCCGACGCCGACAAGCTGCTGGCCCAGCTCGACGCGCAGTGGAGCGGCGTGCAGGCGCAGGTGGCCAAGGCCCAGCGCAAGCCGCGCGTGCTGTTTGTCATGGCGCACAGCGGCAGCCCCCAGGTGGCGGGGCGCGGCACGGCCGCCAATGCCCTGATCCGGTATGCGGGCTGCGTGAATGCCATCGACCAGTTCGAGGGCTACCGGCCGTTGACCGCCGAAGCCATGGCCAGCGCCGCTCCGGAGGTGATCGTCAACACCACCCAGGGCATAGAGGCGCTGGGCGGCGAGGCGGCTTTCTGGACGCGGCCCGAGCTGGCGCTGACGCCCGCCTATCCGAAGAAGGCGCTGGTGACGCTGGAGGCCAGCCATCTGCTGGGCTTCGGGCCGCGCCTGCCCAGCGCGGTACAGGCCTTGCATATGCGTGCTCTGCAGTGGGTGGCTTGAGCATGAGCGCCAGCATGGGGGGCGTGGTGCCCAAGCCCGCGGTCGAGGTGCCGCCAGCCTCGCGCTGGCGCTCGCAGTCCGGTCGCCTCGGCCGCGGTGCGACGCTGCTGCTGGGCGCGTTGCTGGTGCTGCTGGCCATGCTCTGGGGCGCGGCCAGCGGCGCCTATGCGATTGCTCCGGGCCAGTTGCCCGGCATTGTCTGGGACGGCTTGCGCAGTCTTTTGGGCATGGCTGCGGGCGGCGGTCCCGAGCATCTGGTCTTTCTCAATATCCGCCTGCCGCGCCTGCTGCTGGGTGTGGCCGCGGGTGCAGGCCTGGGGCTGGCCGGCGCGCTGATGCAGGGGCTGTTTCGCAACCCGCTGGCCGACCCCGGCCTGATCGGCGTGAGCAGCGGCGCGGCCCTGGCCGCAGGCGTGACCATTGTGCTCGGCGGTCTGTATCTGCCCTGGCTGCCTCGTCATCTGGGCAGCTGGGCGCTGGTGGCCATGGCCTTCGGCGGAGGCCTGGCGGTCACGGCCGTGGTCTATGTGCTGGGCCAGGTCCAGGGAGCTACCCGCATCGGCCTGATGCTGCTGGCCGGCATTGCCATCAATGCCCTGGCGGGCGCGGGCCTGGGCTTTCTGAGCTTTATCTCTACCGACGAGCAGTTGCGCAATCTGCAGATGTGGTTGCTGGGTAGCCTGGGGGCTGCGCGCTGGAGTGCCGTGGCGCTGGTGTCTGCCGCCGTGGCCATCAGTGCGGCGGCCGCGCTGGCGCTGGCCAGGCCCTTGAACGCGATTGCGCTGGGCGAGGCCCAGGCCAATCTGCTGGGCGTGGCCGTGGAAAAGACCAAGCGCCGCGCGGTGATGGTGGCGGCGCTGGCCGTGGGTGCCGTCACGGCAACCACCGGCATCATCGGCTTCATAGGCCTGGTGGCGCCGCATTGGGTGCGCCTGATTGCAGGGCCCGACCATCGCGCGGTGCTGCCGGGCTCGGCCTTGCTGGGTGCGGCGCTGGTGGTGAGTGCCGATGCCGTGGCCCGCACCCTCGTCAAACCGGCCGAGCTGCCGTTGGGCGTGCTCACGGCTTTTATCGGCGTGCCGCTGTTTCTGGCCATGCTGCGCCAGTTCAGGAGCAAGGTATGAGTGTGCACCAAGGGGTGTCCAGCCTCGAATGCCGCCATCTGGGCGTCGGCGTAGCCAAGGGGCCGCGCCTGGCGACGGTCGATGTGCGGATTCCGGCCGGGCGCTTTACCGCCATCCTCGGCCCCAACGGCGCCGGCAAGTCCACGCTGATGTCCATGCTGGTGGGCGAGCGCGCGCCGCAGTCGGGGCAGGTCCTGCTCGACGGGCAGGCGCTGTCCGCGCATGCGGTGGAGGGGCTGGCACGTCGTCGCTCCGTCATGCCCCAGGATTGCAGCGTGGCCTTTGACTTCACGGCCCAGGAGGTGGTGGAGCTGGGACGTTATCCGTATCGTCATCAGCCCGGCACCGGGGAGGCGCAGATTCCGGCGCAGGCCATGGAGTTGACCGGGGTCAATCATCTGGCGCAGCGCAGCATCAACACGCTATCGGGCGGTGAGCGGGCGCGCACCCATCTGGCCAGGGCGCTGGCACAGATCTGGCAGCCGCCCGCCGACGGCGCGGCGCGCTGGCTGCTGCTGGACGAGCCCACCGCTGCTCTCGACCTGGCCCATCAGCACCACGCCATGCGCCTGCTGCGCCAGTGGGCCGGGCAGCAGGGCGCAGGCGTGGTGGCGGTGATTCACGATCTGAACCTGGCCTTGCGCTATGCCGACGATGTGCTGGTTCTGGGCGGCGATGCCGGAGTGCATCACGGTGCGGTGCTGGATGTGCTGCAGCCTGCGCTGGTGCGCCAGGTCTGGGGCATGCAGTGCGATCCGGTGCGCAGCAGCGACGGCGCGCTGCAATATATTTTTGTAGCTGATACCGCTTTACCTGCTTGAAATTTCAACAGATTGCATTGAATTCTGAAGCCAGTCATGCGCAGGCTGTTTCAGATTCAATAGCTAACGACCTCGCTGTCACTGGCTGTCAATGCGTATGCACCGTCAGCGCAACCAGTTTGAGCACCAGCGGCCGCACCATCATCACGCAGAAGAACGCCACCGGCATGGCCAGCGCATAGGCGCTGAACACGCGCCGCACATAGCCGCTGTCGAAGCCGGTATTGGCCGCCACGATGGTGCAACACATCAGGAAGGCCATGATGCCGGCCATGTAGAAGGCGAAGACAAAAGGCGTGTAGCGCCTGTGCAGCTTGGGGCGTGCGGAGGGTGTGGGCATGGTGCGGACAGGGAGTTTGGCACTCTATCCATAGCAGCTTGCGCAGGCTGGAAAAGGCTGGAACTCGATTGGAGGTTGTTTGAAGAACCCGGACTGTAAGCGGGTCCGCAGCATCGCGGTAGAGGCCCGGAACTTGTTGCACTCATAAGTTGAACTTCAGAATGCTTTGACGATACATTCGTATTCATGCCGAATCTGCGAGCCATAGAAACCTTTGTCAAAGCGCTGGAGGGCGGCTCCATCGCCTCGGCCGCGCGCCAGCTGGGCATTTCGCCGGCGGCGGCCAGCCAGAACATCGCGCGCCTGGAGCGCGAGCTGGGCACGCGCTTGATCACGCGCACCACCAGATCCATGGCGCTGACCGAGGCCGGCGAGCGCTATCTGGCGCGCGTGGCGCCGGTGCTGGACGAACTCGAGAAAGCCCAGTCCGACCTGTCGCTGATCCATGGCGAGCTGCAAGGCCGTCTGCGCATCGCCTGCATGGCCGCTTTCGGCCGCCATGTGCTGGCGCCGCTGCTGCCGGCGTTCACGGCCCGCCATCCGCGGCTGGAGCTGGAGCTGCTGATTACCGACCGCCATGTGGATGTGCTCAAGGAGGATGTGGACCTCAGCGTGCGCTACCGCGATGTGCTGGAGCCCGGCATGTCCGTGCGCCAGCTGGTATCCGTGCCGCGCAGGCTTTACGCCGCGCCGCAGTATCTGCAGCAGCATGGCAGCCCGCAGACGGCCCAGGATCTGCTCGGGCATGCATGTCTGCTATACCGGCGCGAGCGCGACGGGAGGCTGATGCGCTGGCCTTTTCTGCGCGACGGCCAGCGTGCGGACCCGCAGCAGCGCATAGCCGCCATAGGCAGCGATATCGACGCGCTGACCGAGTTCGCAGTGGCCGGCGGCGGCATAGTCTGGGCCGGCAGCTTCATCGTGCACGACCATGTGCGCCAGGGGCGGCTGCTGCCGCTGACGCTCAAGCCCGGGCGCAAGGGCCTGCTGCAGTTCGACGACGCGCCGCTGGACTTCTTCGCCTGCTTCAGGGACCGGCAATATGTGCCGACCAAGGTCCGAGCCCTGGTCGACTATCTGCTGCTGGAGCTGCCGCAGCAGACAAAGCTGAGCTGAGCCACCCGTCCTCTTAGCATTCGGCGGGCCTCAAGTCAGAGCAGCCGAGCAAGTCCCGCCTCGTAGCGAAGGCTGCGTCCCCCTCCCGCGCAGCGAGAGAGGGGGAGGGCGCAAAGCGCCTCAGGGGGAGTCTTGATCAATGCCCCAGATGCTGGGGCAGCACTTCCTGCAGGATGGTGGTGGCAATCTCTTCGATCGACTTGGTGGTGCTCGACAGCCATTCGATGCCGCTGCGGCGCATCATGGACTCGGCCTCGGCGACTTCGTAGCGGCAGTTCTGCAGGCTGGCGTACTTGGAGTCGGGACGGCGCTCGTTGCGGATGCTGGACAGGCGCGCGGGATCGATGGTCAGACCGAACAGCTTCTTGCGGAAGGGCTCGAGCGCCGGAGGCAGCTGCTTGCGCTCGAAGTCCTCGGGGATCAGCGGGTAGTTGGCGACCTTGAGGCCGAACTGCATGGCCAGATACAGGCTGGTCGGCGTCTTGCCCGAGCGGCTCACGCCCACCAGGATCACATCGGCGCCCGTGAGGTCGGTATTGGTCTGGCCGTCATCGTGGGCCAGGGTGTAGTTGATGGCCTCCATGCGCTCCAGATATTCCTTGCTCTCGCTGATATCGGCGAAGCGGCCCACGCGGTGCAGCGACTTCTGGCCCAGCTCGATCTCCAGGGGGCGTACAAAAGTGCCGAACATATCGAACACCTTGCCCTTGCTATTGGCCTCTATGGTGTCCAGATGTTCCTGATTGACCAGGGTGGTGAAGACAATCGGCTTCCTGCTTTCCACGGAGGCCACATGGTTGATCTGGCGAATGACCTGATGCACCTTGTCCATGGAGTCCACAAACGGAACCCGCACGATGCGAGGCTTGGTATCGAACTGGGCCATGATGGCCGTGCCAAAGGTCTCGGCCGTGATGCCGGTGCCGTCGGAAATGACAAAAATCGTATGGGTATGCATGGTGCGAGCGGTGATTAGATGGCGGCGGGTTGGCAATGCCATGCCCCGGACTCTGAAACAAGCTTGAGCCACGCGAACAGTCCGGGCTCGGCCTACAATGGCGTCCATTATTCCCAAATTCCAACCCATGCTCGTTGACGGCCGACATCCAGAACAGCAAAGCACTGCCTTGATGCAGCATGGGTTCGCGTGCCCTGGCCATTCAGCCCAGCGCCGCCTGCGTACCGATTTTTAACTTTGGAGCTTCCCATGTCTCAACTGTTCGAGGCGACCGCACTGGTCGTTCCGTTTGAAAAACTGAGAATGACCGACGTCGAGTCCGTAGGCGGCAAGAACGCCTCGCTCGGCGAAATGATCTCGCAGCTGCCCCAGGGCGTGCGCGTGCCCACGGGCTTTGCGACCACGGCCCATGCCTTCCGCGACTTCCTGGCCTACGAGGGCCTGGCCGACAAGATCTCGGCCAAGCTGGCGGCCCTGGACGTGGACGATGTGCGGGCCCTGGCCGCCGTGGGCGCTGAAATCCGTGGCCTGGTCGAGAGCCAGCCCTTCCCGGCCGACCTCGAAAAAGCCATCCGCGACGAATTCGTGCGCCTGCAGGCCGGCAATGACCAGGCCTCGTTTGCTGTGCGTTCTTCCGCGACTGCGGAAGACCTGCCGGACGCCTCGTTCGCGGGCCAGCAGGAAACCTTCCTCAATGTGGTGGGCATCGAAGACGTGCTGCACAAGATGAAGGAAGTGTTCGCCTCGCTGTACAACGACCGCGCCATCTCCTACCGCGTGCACAAGGGCTTCGAGCACGATGTGGTGGCCCTGTCCGCCGGCGTGCAGCGCATGGTGCGCTCCGACAAGGGCGCGGCCGGCGTGATGTTCACCATCGACACCGAATCCGGCTTCGAGGAAGTGGTGTTCATCACTTCCAGCTACGGCCTGGGCGAGACCGTGGTGCAGGGCGCCGTGAACCCCGACGAGTTCTATGTGCACAAGCCCATGCTCAAGGCCGGCAAGAAGGCGCTGATCCGCCGCAATCTGGGCTCCAAGCTGATCCAGATGATCTTCGCCACGGCCGAGGAGAAGGCCGCCGACGGCAAGCTGGTCAAGACCGTGGACGTGGCTCACGAGCTGCGCAACCGCTACTCGCTGAGCGACGAGGAAGTGCAGCAGCTGGCGCACTATGCGCTGGTGATCGAGCAGCACTACGGCCGACCCATGGACATCGAATGGGGCAAGGACGGCACCGACGGCCAGCTCTACATTCTGCAGGCCCGTCCCGAGACCGTGAAGAGCCAGGCCAAGGGCCAGGCCGAGCTGCGCTACAAGCTCAAGGGCACGGGCACCGTGCTGGCCGAAGGCCGCGCCATCGGCCAGAAGATCGGTACCGGCCCCGTGCGCCTGGTGTCCGACATCTCGCAGATGGACCAGGTCCAGGCCGGCGACGTGCTGGTGACCGACATGACCGACCCCAACTGGGAGCCGGTGATGAAGAAGGCTTCGGCCATCGTCACCAACCGCGGCGGCCGTACCTGCCACGCGGCCATCATTGCGCGCGAGCTGGGCATTCCCGCCGTCGTGGGCTGCGGCCACGCAACCGAACTGCTCAAGGGTGGCACCCTGGTGACCGTGTCCTGCGCCGAGGGCGACACCGGCAAGATCTATGACGGTCTGCTCGAAACCGAGGTGACCGAGGTCAAGCGCGGCGAGATGCCGGCCATCAAGACCAAGATCATGATGAACGTGGGCAACCCCCAGCTGGCCTTCGACTTTGCCCAGCTGCCCAACGAGGGCGTGGGTCTGGCCCGCCTGGAATTCATCATCAACAACAACATCGGCGTGCACCCCAAGGCCATCCTGGACTACCCCGCCGTGGATGCCGACCTGAAGAAGGCCGTCGAGTCCGTGGCCCGCGGCCATGCCTCGCCGCGTGCCTTCTACGTGGACAAGGTGGCCGAAGGCGTGGCCACGATTGCCGCGGCCTTCTGGCCCAAGCCCGTGATCGTGCGCATGTCGGACTTCAAGTCCAACGAGTACCGCAAGCTCATCGGCGGCAGCCGCTACGAGCCCGAGGAAGAGAACCCCATGCTGGGTTTCCGCGGTGCGGCGCGCTACATCTCCGAGGACTTCGGCGAAGCCTTCAAGATGGAATGCGAAGCCCTGCGCCGCGTGCGCGAGGACATGGGCCTGACCAACGTCAAGATCATGATTCCCTTCGTGCGTACCCTGGGCCAGGCCAAGCGCGTGACCGAGCTGCTGGCCGAGAACGGCCTCAAGCGCGGCGAGAACGGCCTGCAGTTCATCATGATGTGCGAAGTGCCTTCCAACGCCATCCTGGCCGAGGACTTCCTCGAGTACTTCGACGGCTTCTCCGTGGGCTCCAACGACCTGACCCAGCTGACCCTGGGCCTGGACCGCGACTCGGGCCTGGAGCTACTGGCCGCCGACTTCGACGAGCGCGACCCCGCCGTCAAGAAGCTGCTCAGCCGCGCCATCAAGGCCTGCCGCGACCAGGACAAGTACGTGGGCATCTGCGGTCAGGGCCCTTCGGACCATCCCGACTTTGCCAAGTGGCTGGCCGATGAAGGCATCTCGTCCATCTCGCTCAACCCTGACAGCGTGGTCTCCACCTGGCAGAAACTGGCCGAATAAGCCTTGTGCATCGCATGCAGACGCATCACGCGCCCATGCATGACGATGCCGCGTCGGATACCGACGCTTTCGGCAAGCCGGCGGAGATGAGCATTCCGCCGGACCTGCACGACATGCGCCACCTGAGACTCAAGGCCTTGCTGCTGACGGTCTGGGTGGTGTTTTCATTTGGCACCAGCTATTTCGCGCGCGATCTGCAGGCCCTGGTGCCCGGCTGGCCCGCCGCCTACTGGATGGCCGCCCAGGGGGCGGTCCTGATGTTCCTGCTCATCATCGTGGTCTATTGTGTGGCCATGGACTATTTCGAGCGTCAACAGGCGCGTGACCAGGCCCGGCAAGAGGCCGCCGCTCCCGCCGCATCTTCCACCCCCGCCGACTTCCATGCCTGAGCGGCCAGCCCTGAGCCGCGCCTATCACTGGCGGCTGCATCGCATTCTTTTGCTCTATGTACTGGGCGTGGCCGGTTTTCTGCTGGCCATGCTCTGGGCCGAGGGGCGCGGCCTCTCGCGCCACTGGATAGGGCCGATCTTCCTGTTCTGCACCGTCATGGTCTACGCGGGCATAGGCGTGTATTCGCGCACCAGCGATGCCCAGGAGTATTTCGTGGCCGGGCGGCGCATTCCGGCCTTCTACAACGGCATGGCGGCCGCCGCCGACTGGATGAGCGCGGCCTCGTTCATCAGCCTCTCCGGGGCGCTTTATCTGCAGGGCTTTTCGGGCGCGGGCAGCCAGCCCGGCGGGCTGGCCTATGTGCTGGGCTGGACCGGGGGCTTTTGCCTGGTGGGCATGCTGATCGCGCCCTATCTGCGCGCCATGAACCTGTATACCGTGCCTGATTTCTTCCAGGTCCGGTTCGGCGGCCGCTGGCCGCGCATCATTGCGGCGCTGGCGGCCATCACCTGCTCCTTCACCTATGTGGTGGCACAGATCTATGGCGTGGGTCTGATTGCGGCGCGGCTCACGGGCGTGCAGTTCGAGATCGGCATCATGCTGGGCCTGGGGGGGGTGCTGCTGTGCTCTTTTCTGGGCGGCATGCGCGCCATCACCTGGACCCAGGTCGCGCAGTATGTGGTGATCCTGCTGGCCTTCATGCTGCCGGTCTCCTGGCTGGCCTACAAGCAGCTGGGCAATCCCTGGGCGCCCGCGGCCTATACCCAGCAGCTGGGCAAGATTGCGCTCATGGAGCAGCGGCTGCAGGCCTCCGAGGCCGAGCAGTCCGTGCTGGATGCCTATCGCACGCGCGCCCAGGTGCTGCAGGCCAAGCTGCGCGATGTGCCGAATGTGCTGGCGGCCGAGCGGCAGGCGCTGAGCGAGCATATCCGCGAGCTGCGCACCAGCAGCGGCAATATCGGCGCCATCATGGCCGCCAGCCGCGAACTCGCGAGCATGCCCAAGGACGAGGCCGCCGCGCGCGAGCGCTGGACGCGCGAGCTGCGCGAGACCGACGAGCGGGTCAAGCCGCTGGGCGGCATTCCGCTGCAAAGCCTGCCTTTTGCGGGCGACCCGCACGGCACGCCCAAGGAGCAGCAGGCCTATGAGGAAAGCCGGCGCAATTTTCTGGCGCTGATGTTCTGCCTGATGGTGGGCACGGCCGGACTGCCGCATCTGCTCACGCGCTACTACACGGTGCCCACGGTATCGGCGGCACGCACCTCGGTGGCCTGGTCGCTGTTCTTCATAGGCCTGCTGTATCTGGGGGCCCCGGCGCTGGCGGTGCTGGTCAAGTACGAGGTCATGAGCAATCTGGTGGGCATGCATTTCGATGCCTTGCCGAACTGGATCGCCCAATGGTCGCGCGTGGACGGATCGTTGCTGTCGGTGGAGGACATCAACGGCGACGGCATCCTGCAGTTCGGCGAGATCCGCATGGGCGCCGACCTCATCATGCTGGTCACGCCAGAGCTCGGCGGCATGCCCTATGTGGTGTCGGGGCTGGTGGCGGCGGGGGGACTGGCGGCCGCGCTGTCCACGGCCGACGGCTTGTTGCTGACCATCAGCAATGCGCTGGTGCGCGATCTGTATTTTCAGGAGCGCCAGCGCCTGGAAAAGCCCAAGCGGCGCATCTCGCCCGAGCAGCGCGTGATTCTCTCCAAGTTTGCTCTGCTGCTGGTGGCGCTGTCGGCCGCGTTTGTGGCGGCGCGGCGCTCGTCCGACATCCTGCCCATGGTCTCGGCCTCGTTCTCGCTGGCGGCATCGGCCTTTGTGCCGGCCATGGTCATGGGCATCTTCTGGCGCCGCACCACGCGCCGCGGCGCCGTGGTCGGCATGCTGCTGGGGCTGGCCGTGACGGTGTATTACATGGTGGCCCATGTGCCGGGTCTGCAGGGCGTGCTGCCCCAGGTCTTGCGCGGCGAGGTGCTGTGGTGGGGAATTCAGCCCATATCGGCGGGCGTGTTCGGCGTGCCCGTGGGCTTTGCTGCGACGTTTGCCGTGAGCTGGTGGGAGTCGCGCCGTGGCACAGGCGGCGGGCAATCCTGATTTGTAGGCGCTTTGGCAACTTGGGCCTGAGCCTGTTTTGACGCCCGCTCCCCGAGGACCGAGCCAGGCTGTTGATGCTGCGCAAGCCGCCTGCTTGTTTGCAGGTAAACCCGCTTTGCAGTCTGAGGCAAATCCCTCACTCTGCAGACCATGGCCCGGGGTTCATTGCGGAGGATGCCCGGGCAAATCATGCACAGAGGGAGAGGAGGAGGGCCGGCTCATGTATTTCGTCAAAACACCTGCGGGACAGCAGGCCTTCAAGGAACGCCATGCCGATCTGAGTCCGCGTCTGCGTTCGGCCTTTCTGCTGTTTGACGGTAACCGCAGCCTGGCCCAGGTGCTCGAGGCCATATCGGCGCTGGGCGTGGGCAAGGACGATATTCTGCCCCTGGTCACCAGGGGTTGGCTGGCAACGCGGGAAGCCGGTGGAGAAGAGCTGCAGCAGCCTTGCGCTGCGCCGGAGGACGGGAGCGAGGTGGACCCGGCCAGCACCTCGCGCCGCTATCAGCAGGCCTATCCCATGGCCGTGGCCATCACGGGCGGGCTGGGACTCAAGGGCTTCAGGCTCAATCTGGCGGTGGAGGCGGCCGTGGGCTACGAGCAGCTCGCCGCGCTGGCGCCGCGCATACGCGATGCCGCGGGCGAGAGGGCCTATGGGCCGCTGCACAAGGCCTTGTTCGGTGCCGAAGCGCTGTAGAGCGCTGCAAGCAAAAAAAGCGGCCGTGAGGGCCGCTTTTTTCATGGGCTGATGCCTATCAGACGGCCAGCAGTTCCACGTCGAACTTCAGCGTGGCATTGGGGGGGATCACGCCGCCTGCGCCGCGTGCGCCATAGCCCAGGGCTGCGGGGATCAGCAGGGTGCGCTGGCCGCCGACCTTCATACCTTGCACGCCTTCGTCCCAGCCCTTGATCACCATGCCGGCGCCCAGGGGGAAGACGAAAGGATCGTTGCGGTCCTTGCTGGAGTCGAACTTGGCGCCCTGCACGCCGTTGTTGTAGAGCCAGCCGGTGTAATGCACGGTGACGCTCTGGCCGGCACGGGCTTCGGCGCCTTCGCCCACAACGGTGTCTTCGTATTGCAGGCCAGAGGCAGTGGTGTTGAAAGCCATGATGGATTTCCTTTCAGCGCGGAGAAAAGCGATGGAAAAAAGGGCCCGCCAAGCATGCTTGGGGCCCTGGGATGATAGGCAAGATGGTAGCAGCAGCCGGCAGTCTCGCCGCAACCGCGGCAAGATTTACTTCTTGGCGCGCGCCGCCACCCAGCGGTTGGCAAAGGCTTGCACATCGGACAGACGCTTGAGCAGGTCCTGGCCGGAAAGGGTCACGGTATAGCCGTCGCTGCCGTGCTCCAGCAGACCGCATTCGCGCAGTTCCTTGATGCGGGTGTTGAGCGTGTTGGGAGTGATGCCGCCCACGCTGTCCTGCAGCAGACGGAAGGTCTGGGGATGACCGTCCCGCAGCGCCCACAGCACGCGCAGTGCATAGCGGCATTCGAGCTTCTCAAACAGCTGGTTGATGGCGGCGTTTTCCTTGGAGCTCATGGACGCTTCTCCTTGCGCAGTGGTGTTATTGAGCCTGGGCGCACCTGCCCGTGCGTTCAGTGCCAAGTCAGATTGACTATAGCGGGTAATTTGTTTTGCTACAAGTTTAGTAGCTCCAAATCTGCAACTGCAACGCCCTGAAGTGATAAACGCCACAAACAAGCGACAAGTGTTGCAGCTCAGCCACGAATATTACGGCTCCACATACTGCTCCAGGGTTTGTAGCAATAGGCGGAGCCTGCGGGCGCGCCCGGCGCCGAATTCATGGTGGCTGCCCACAGAGTGGCTGGCGATCGAGGGCCACATTAGGCGAAAAATTGCACTGTAGCCTTTTGTCAGACTGCGCTGGCAGCTATGGAAAACATAGTCAGGCCTTGAGGTCCGCGGCCTGCTTCAGCTGCACCAGCACCTGCAGCAGGCGGTTGGCGGGCGTGGCAATGCCCAGGGCCTGGCCGCGCCGCACCACATAGCCGTTGAGGTGGTCGATCTCCGTCGGCTTGCCGCGCGCCAGATCCTGGGCCGTGGAGGACAGCTGGCCGGGCATGGTGCGCGCGATGGCGGCCACGGCCTGGTCCACCGAGGCGGGCAGGGCCACGCCGTCGGCCAGGGCCACGGCCTTGCATTCGGCCGCAATGTCCTGCATCACGGCCGGCACATCGGCCTGGGCCACCAACCAGCCATAGGGCTGTTGCGTGAGCGCGGAGAGCGCGTTGTAGACGCAGTTGATGATCAGTTTCTGCCAGAGGGCGGCCAGCACATGCTCCGACACCTGGGTCGGGATGCCGGCGGAACTGAACTGCCGGGCGATTTCCGCGCCTTGCGGGCAGGGTGCGATCTCCAGCTCGCCGCGGCCGAAGTGGCGAACATGGCCGGGACCGGCCATGGCCGTCGCCACATAGACCACGGCCGCCGCCACGGGCTGCGCACCCAGCACCTGGCGCAGGCGTTGGTCGTTGTCCGCGCCGTTCTGCAGGCTCAGCACCTGGGTGTGGGCGGCCAGATAAGGCCGGATCTGCGTGGCGGCGGCTTCCGTGTCCGTGGATTTCACGCAGAACAGCAGCACATCGGCGCCGCTCACGGCCTGGGCCGAGGTGCTGGCGGCCATGGGGATGCAGACGTCCTCGGTCGCGGTCTGCAGCCGCAGGCCTCGCTCGCGCACGGCCTGCATATGGGACTCGCGGCCGATCAGCGTCACGCTGTGGCCGGCGCGCGCTAGCAGGGCGCCGAAATAGCAGCCTACCGAGCCTGCGCCCATGACGGCGATGGACAGCGGGCGCTGGGGCGGTTGGGTCTGGTTCATGGCTTCAGGCATGGAGGCGCTCTCAGCTCTTGAGCTTGAGCAGATAGGTCATGAGCTGCGCGGTGGAGGTCTCGATCTCGAGAAAATCATGCAGCGCCTTGCCGGTCTGCCACGACGGGCTCCAGCTATTGCTGGCCAGACTCTGCTTCCAGCCGTCCTGGGCGACCGCGTATTCGATGGCCGCAAGCATTTGCTGGGAGCGCTCCGCAGGCAGGCTCTTGCCGGTAAAGACGGCGCGCCAGTTGGACATTTCCGCATCCACGCCCTGATCGCGCAACGAGGCGATGCCGAACAGCGCGCGGCGCGACGAGACGCCCAGGGCGCGCAGCTTGCCGGCCTGCAGGGCGTCGCGGAATTCGCTGTAGCCGGAAATGCCGACCTGCACCTGTTTCTGCAGCAGGGCCTTGACCACATCGTTGCCGCCGGGGAACGGCTTGTACTGCAGCTGCTCGGGGTTGGCCTTGGCGACCCTGGCCAGCATGCCCGCATACATATGATCCACGCCGCCGGCCGAGCCGCCGGCAATCGCCAGTGCGCCCAGGTTCTCGCGCATGGCTTTGGCCAGGGACTTGGGGTCGGCAATCGCCGAATCGGCCGGCACGGCCACCACCAGATAGTCGCTGGTCAGGCGCGCGAGTGCCTGCACCTGCTGCAAATCCTTGGAGGCCTTGTTCAAGGCCAGGGCTCCGACCATGACCATGCCACCGATCAGCAGGCTGCCCGGGTCGCTGCCGTAGCGCTTGGTGTATTCGGCAAGTCCTAGGGTGCCGCCCTTGCCGCCTATGTTTTCATAGACGACCTTGTCCACCATGCCGCTGCTGGTCAGCGCCGCGCCCAGCGCGCGGCCGGTCTGGTCCCAGCCGCCGCCCGGGTTGGCGGGGATCACGATGCGCAGCTGCGCCCCCAGGCGCTGGGCCGGGCCGGCCTGAGCCGCGGGCAGAGCGGTGCCGGCCAACAGGGCCGCGGTACAGCCCAGCCATTGGCGACGCGTGGTGGCATGGCCTGGCGCAGTGAGGATGGGGTGGTTCATGGCTGATCTCCGTTGTCTCTGGCTTTGCTTTGCACACAAGCAAAGACTTGCTGACCTGGGGTACATGTAAAAAAGCCCCGACCTCGGGTGAGGTCAGGGCCTGATGGCAGGAGCCCGCCGGTGGCGGATTCCCGGTGACTGGCATTACAGCGAGTCGATGAAGCTGCGCAGCTTGTCCGAGCGGCTCGGGTGCTTGAGCTTGCGCAGCGCCTTGGCTTCGATCTGGCGGATGCGCTCGCGCGTCACGTCGAACTGCTTGCCCACTTCTTCCAGCGTATGGTCGGTGGACATCTCGATGCCGAAGCGCATGCGCAGCACCTTGGCTTCGCGCGGGGTCAGGCCATCGAGGATGTCCTTGACCACATCGCGCAGGCCGGCCTGCATGGCTGCATCGACGGGCGCGGTGTTGTTGCTGTCCTCGATGAAGTCGCCCAGATGGGAGTCGTCGTCGTCGCCGATGGGGGTTTCCATCGAGATCGGCTCCTTGGCGATCTTCATGATCTTGCGGATCTTGTCCTCGGGGATCTCCATCTTGGCCGCCAGGATGGACGCATCGGGCTCGAAACCGAACTCCTGCAGATGCTGGCGCGAGATGCGGTTCATCTTGTTGATGGTCTCGATCATGTGCACCGGGATGCGGATCGTGCGGGCCTGGTCGGCGATGGAGCGCGTGATGGCCTGACGGATCCACCAGGTGGCATAGGTCGAGAACTTGTAGCCGCGGCGGTATTCGAACTTGTCCACGGCCTTCATCAGGCCGATATTGCCTTCCTGGATCAGATCCAGGAACTGCAGACCGCGGTTGGTGTACTTCTTGGCGATGGAGATCACGAGACGCAGGTTGGCCTCGATCATTTCCTTCTTGGCGTCGCGGCTGGCACGCTCGCCGTCGTTCATGCGCTTGTTGATGCGCTTGAGCTCTTCCAGAGGCACGACCACGCGGGCCTGCAGGTCGATCAGGGCCTGTTGCAGCTCCTGTACGGGCGGGATGTTGCGCTCCAGCACGGCGCTGTAGGGCTTGCCGGCCGCAGCGTGCTTGACCACCCATTCCAGGTTCAGCAGATTGGGCGGGAAGTCCTTGATGAACTGCTCCTGCGTCATGCCGCACTTGTCCACGATGATCTTGCGCAGCTCGCGCTCCTTCTTGCGCACGTCGTCCACCTGGGCGCGCACCAGATCGCAGAGCTTCTCGATGGTCTTGGCCGTGAAGCGGATGGTCATCAGCTGCTCGGTGATGGACTTCTGCACCTTCATATACGTCTCGGAGCCGTAGCCGTCCTTGTCGTACACCTTGTGCATCTTGTCGAAGAGCTCGCGCATGGCGTCAAAACGGCCCAGGGCTTCGTTCTTCAGCTCTTCGAGCTTCTTGGTCAGCGCCTTGGAGCCGCCCTTGCCGTCGTCGTCGTCCTCTTCGTCGTACTCGTCGAAGTCTTCCTCGGCCACATAGTCGTCGTTCTCGTCGGCATTGACGAAGCCGTCCACCACGGTGGAGATCACGACCTTGCCTTCGCGGATCTCCTCGGCCATGGTCAGGATCTCGGCGATGGTCGCGGGCGAAGCCGAGATGGCTTCCATCATGTCCATCAGGCCGCCTTCGATACGCTTGGCGATCTCGATTTCGCCTTCGCGCGTGAGCAGCTCGACTGTGCCCATTTCGCGCATGTACATGCGCACGGGGTCGGTGGTGCGGCCGAATTCGGAGTCCACGGTGGACAGCGCGGCTTCCGCCTCTTCTTCCGCTTCTTCTTCGGTCGTGGCCGACTGGCCGGTGTTGTTCAGCAGCAGGGTTTCCGCATCGGGAGTCTGCTCGTAGACCGCCACGCCCATGTCGTTGAGCATGGAGATCACGACTTCCAGCGTTTCGGCATCGACCAGCTTGTCGGGCAGGTGGTCGTTGATTTCGGCGTGGGTCAGGTAGCCGCGGGTCTTGCCCAGCTTGATCAGCATCTTCAGACGCTGACGGCGGGTGTTCATTTCCTCTTCGGTCAGAACGGTTTCGTCCAGGCCGAATTCCTTCATCAAGGCGCGTTCCTTGGCCTTGCTGATCTTCATGCGCAGAGGCTTGACCTTCTCGGCCGGAGCGGCAGCGGCTCCGCTCTCCGCTTCCTCCTCGACCTCGCCTTCCAGGTCGTTGTCGATGTCGGACAGGTCGGTGTCGTCCATGTCCTCATCGGCTTCCTTGGCCTTGGGCTTGCGGCCACGCTTGGCCGGAGCCTTGCCGGCATCGGCGCTGGCGGCGGGAGCCTTGGCGGCTGCGGTCTTCTTGGCCGGAGCCTTCTTGGCAACGGTCTTCTTGGCTGCGGGCTCTGCAGCCGTGTCTTCGTCCTCGGAGGCCTTCTTGCGGCCGCGCTTGGGTGTTGCCTGGGCCAGCAGCGCATCGGCCATGGCTTTGAGTTCGGCTTGTGACTTGGTAACCACTATGGTGTCTTTCTTGGCTTCGGCCGCAGCTGCGGCACGCTTCTTCGCAACAGGTCTGTCGGCACTGGCCTTTGGAGTCGCTGCTGCGGAAGTGGAAGTTTTAGAGGTCTTTGGCTTCGCGGAAGCTTCGGGGGCCTGCTTGGACTTCACGGACTTTGAAACGGGCATGAACACCTCTCACGGTACGAACACACACAAACACACAAAGAGAAACGGAAAATGCAAACAAACGCCACATAGGCTGGCGCACGGGCAGGCCTAGCCTGTCCAGCGGGAGCCAAAAACTCCCCGGCAAGATCTTGGGGCGATCATTTGGTATGCAGTCCTTGCGGAAATTGGGCCATGCAGTTGCTGCCATCACGTGATTCCTTCACGGGGCCCGGGCCGGAGGTGCTGCTGTCGCTCTTGCCTATATCCTAGTAATTATACCGTCTTAACGGTATTTCAAGAGGAAGTTGAGGAATTTCTCAGCTGGGCTTCGAGAACCTGCTTGCGCGCATAGAGATCGCGCAGTTTCTGGGCTGCGGTGGGGTCGGATGAAGCTTTGCGCACCACCTGCACCGTCATTTCATCGATATGGCTGATCTGGATGCGGTTGAGCACGTCGCGCAGCTCCTTGCGCAGCTCGGGCAGCTCGCCCTCGGGCTGGCCATGCGGGCCGCTCATCAGCTTGTCGGCCAGCATTTCATGCGGCAGGCCGCGCAATTGCTCGCGCAGCAGCGCCCAGGGTCGGGGGCCGGTTTCCTGGAACTGGGCCTCCAGCCAGCGGAACAGGCTGCTGCGTGCATCTTCCTTGCGCGCCAGGGCATTGAAGTCCTCATGGGTCATTTCTTCCATGAACTCCATATGGCACATCAACAAGCGAGCAGCCTGGTCCTCGCGGCTCACGGGCGTGGGGCGCGGGCCCAGCGGCGGCGGGCTCCACTCCTCGCCTTTTTTGCCCCAGGGCTTGCGCTGGCGTCCGAGTTCGCGGCGGCCACGCCAGTTGCCGCTGCTGTCCTGAGGCTGGTAGGCCGCAGGGCTGGCCTCGGCCCACTCGGGAGCCGCATCCCAGCTGGGTGGAGCATCCCATTCGGGGGGCTGGCTGTTGGCCGGTGCGGGTGCGCGCCTGGCCATGGGGGCGGTGCGCGCTGCTTCCTGGGCCCAGATGTCGGCGAGGTCGCGCGCGTCCAGCTGCACCAGGGCCGCAATTTCGGACAGCAACTGGCGCTTGAGCGCGCCGTCGGGCAGTTGCGACCATAGCGGCCTGGCGTTGCTGGCCATATGGGCACGGCCCTCGGTCTGGCCCAGGTCGCAGCCTTCGCTGGCCGACTCGATGAGAAAGCGGCTCAGCGGGGTGGCGTCGCCCACATAGCGCGCAAAAGCCTCGGGGCCGTATTCGCGGATGAAGCTGTCGGGGTCATGCTCCGAGGGCAGGAACAGGAATTTGATGGAGCGGGTGTCGGTGGCCAGCGGCAGGGCCGCATCCAGCGCCTTGCGCGCCGCGCGGCGGCCGGCGCCGTCGCCGTCGAAACTGAAGACCACGGCATCGGTAAAGCGAAACAGCTTTTGCACATGGTCCGGGGTGCAGGCCGTGCCCAGCGTGGCCACGGCATTCGCAAAACCCAGCTGGGCCAGGGCCACCACGTCCATATAGCCTTCGGTGACCAGGGCATAGCCCATGTCGCGCAAGGCCTGGCGCGCCTCGAACAGGCCGTAGAGCTCGCGGCCCTTGTGGAAGACCGGGGTTTCGGGCGAGTTCAGGTATTTGGGCTTTTCGTCGCCGAAGACGCGGCCGCCAAAGCCTATGCATTCGCCCTTGACGTTGCGGATGGGGAACATCAGCCGGTCGCGGAAGCGGTCGTAGCGACGGCCGTCTTCCTCGCCCACAATGACCAGGCCGCATTCCTCGAGCTGCGGGTTGTCGTACTCGGCAAACACGCTGGCCAGCCCATGCCAGCCTGCGGGCGCGTAGCCCAGGCCGAAGCGCTTGGAGACTTCGCCCGAGACGCCACGCTTCTTGAGATATTCGATGGCCTTGGGTGCGGCCCTGAGCTGCTTGCGGTAGGAGTCGCCGGCTTTTTCCAGCAAATCGCTCAAGGTCTCGGCCTTCTGCTTTTGCTGGGCCTGGCGCTGGCGCTCGGCGGGGCTGATGTCGTCCTGCGGCACTTGCAGGCCGCATTGGTTGGCAAGCTCCTGCACGGCTTCGACAAAGCCCATGCCGGCATGCTCCATCAGAAAGCCGATGGCATTGCCATTCTTGCCGCAGCCAAAGCAGTGGAAAAACTGCTTGCTGGGGCTGACCGTGAAGGAGGGCGACTTCTCGCTATGGAAAGGGCATAGGCCCATGAAGTTGGCGCCGCCCTTTTTGAGCTGCACATAGCGGCCCACGATGTCGACGACGTCGACGCGGGAGAGCAACTCTTGAATGAATGATTGGGGAATGGCCACCCGCGTATTCTGCCTTTTTCGGCAAACGCCGATGGCGCGCCAGGAATGTGCGGGCGGGCAAAAAAAAGCCTGCACCGATGGGTGCAGGCTTAGGTCTCCTGATGCCTGGATCATTGCCAGGCTCTCCTCTAAAACGTCTCCTCCGCCACACAGTCTTGAGGCTTGCGACCGGCTCCGTGCGGGCAGAGATGCCGGTCTTGCACTGCCAGTGCAGGCAGTCATGTCCTCAAAACATGAGCGCATTCTAAAAGCGATTCGAAGTCCTGGTGATTGGTCTGTCAGATAAATGATGTCTTATAGATGACTTGCATGGGTTGGCCCTGCCTGAGGAATGAGGGGATTTTTCAATGGGATTGCATGTTGTTGATTTCAAATGAATTTACTGTTTTTCAGAAGCTGTTGAAAGTACTGTCTCGCTGAATGACCATTTGTCCTGCTCTGGTTTGTCTGTGCATGTCGCATGCCGTTTTGCCGGCGCGGTGCGGCCATTTCGGGCGCAACTGCTTGATCCCGATCACAACAGGCCTGTATGGCGCTCGGTTGTAAGCCTGGCGTGACTCATGCTGAGGTACAAAACGCTCAGGAGACAAACATGACAAGTTCTTTCGATCTGAACCTTGCACCGAATACCGCCAACTACGCAGCGCTGACGCCGCTGAGCTTTATTGCCCGTACGGCCGAGGTCTACCCCGAGCGCCTGGCCATTGTTCATGGCGACTTGCGCCAGAGCTGGGCACAAACCTATGCGCGTTGCCGTCAGCTGGCCAGCAGCCTGCAAAAAATCGGCATAGGCAAGAACGACACCGTGGCCGTGATGCTGCCCAATACGCCGCCCATGGTGGAAGCCCACTTCGGCGTACCCATGTCGGGTGCGGTGCTCAACACGCTCAATACCCGGCTCGACGCCGAAACCCTGGCCTTCATGCTGGACCATGGCGAGGCCAAGGCCTTGATCGTCGATCCGGAGTTCGCGGGCGTGATGGCCAAGGCGCTCAAGCTGCGTCAGCGCAGCGAGCCCATCTATGTGATCCAGGTCGAGGATGAGCTTTATGGCGCAGCCGCCGAACAGATAGGCGTCATCGACTACGAAAGCTTTGTGGCCCGGGGTGATGCGGATTTCGACTGGCAACTGCCAGCCAACGAATGGGATGCGATTGCGCTGAACTACACCAGCGGCACCACGGGCAACCCCAAGGGCGTGGTCTACCACCATCGCGGCGCACATATCAACGCCATCAGCAATGTGCTGGAGTGGGACATGCCCAAGCATGCGGTCTATCTGTGGACCCTGCCCATGTTCCACTGCAACGGCTGGTGCTTCCCCTGGACGGTGGCCGCGCGCGCGGCGGTGAACGTGTGTCTGCGCCGCGTGGAGGCCCAGGCGATCTTCGATGCCATCCGCAGCCATGGCGTCACCCATTACTGCGGCGCACCCATTGTTCACAGCCTGCTGGTAAATGCGCCGGCCGCCATGAAGCAGGGCGTGCCCGAAGGTGTGAAGGCCATGGTGGCCGGGGCCGCGCCGCCCGCATCGATGATCGAGGGCATGGAAGCCATGGGCTTCGACATCACCCATGTCTACGGCCTGACGGAAACCTATGGGCCGGCCACGGTCTGTGCCAAGCACGAGAGCTGGAACCGGCTGGACATCGGCGAGCGTGCGCGCCTGAACTCGCGCCAGGGCGTGCGCTACCATCTGCAGCGCTCGGCGGCGGTGCTGGACCCCGAGACCATGCAGCCCGTGCCGCACGACGGCCAGACCATGGGCGAGATCATGTTCCAGGGCAATATCGCGATGAAGGGCTATCTCAAGAACCCGCAGGCGACGGACGAGGCCTTCCGCGGCGGCTGGTTCCACAGCGGCGATCTGGCCGTGCAGCACCCCGATGGCTATATCCAGATCAAGGATCGCAGCAAGGACATCATCATCTCGGGCGGCGAGAACATTTCCTCCATCGAGGTCGAGGACGTGCTCTACCGCTATCCCGCGGTGCTGGCCGCGGCCGTGGTCGCCAAGCCCGACCCCAAATGGGGCGAGACGCCCTGCGCCTTTGTGGAGCTCAAGGCCGGCGCACAGACCACGCCCGAGGACATCATCGCCCATTGCAAAAAGCATCTGGCTGGCTACAAGGTGCCGCGTGCCGTGGTGTTTGGCGAGCTGCCCAAGACCAGCACGGGCAAGATCCAGAAGTTCGAGCTGCGCAAGCAGCTGGGCTCGGCCTCGGCTATTTCCGTCTAAGCCCCTGTCCGCCGTCATGGCTGCCGGCGGACAGGGATGGGCTCCCGCCGAGCAGCAGGCCGGAGCGCGGCCGGGGCTGGTTCTGCCGCGCTATGACAGCGAGAACACCGCGGCCGCTTCAAGCTCCAGAGGTTTGGACAGCAGATAGCCCTGGGCGCAGTCCACTCCCAGCTTTTGCAGCATGTCGAGCTCCTCTGGGCGCTCCACGCCTTCGGCAATCACCAGGCTGCCAATCTCGTGCGCAAAGCTGGTCAGGCCCTTGGCCAGGGCACGGCGCTTTTCGTCCGAGTCGATATGCTGGGTGAGGCTGATATCCAGCTTGATGATCTCCGGCGCCAGATTCAGGATGTGGCGCATGCTCGAGTAGCCGGCGCCCGCATCGTCGACGGCCAATCTGGCGCCGCGCCGCCGGAAAGGCTCGAGGCTGAGCGCCAGGGCCTGGTAGTCCTGCACGGCGGCATGCTCGGTGATCTCGAGCACCACGCGCGACAGGTCCGTCATCCGATCCAGCAGCGGGTACAGCCGGCCTGTCAGTATCAGCTCCGGAGAACTGTTGACGCTCAGGCTGCAACTGGACGGCAGTCGTTCGAGGGCGGTGAGGGCCTTGGTGATCGCGTGCAGTTCGAGCTCCAGGCCCAGGCCGGCCCGGTCCGCTAGTTCGAACCATTGGTCGGGCGCCCGCCGGGGCTCGATATCGAAGCGCGAAAGGCTCTCGAAACCGCAGATCGTACGGTCCGCAATACGGCAGATCGGCTGAAACACAATCCTGGGCGCGCCGTGCTCCATGGCCGAGCGGACTTCGCCAGCCAGTCCCTGCCTGGCTTGCTCGGCGGCCGCGCTTTCGTCCAGGCGCGCGGCCAGGATGTCGGCGAGCGCACGCATCAGCTGCATATCGCGCTCGCCCAGGGAGGGGTTGGGCAGGTAGCTGAAGCAGCACAGCGTGCCGTAGATTTGGCCGTTCTCCAGCCGGACCGGGACGCTGAGGTGGGAGCCTATGGGGATGGCGTGGGTGGCCGCGATGTGCTGCGTGGCCGGTACGCATGCCGTATCCGGAATGCACTGCGGCAGCTCGCCCTGCACGACCTTGAGGCAATAGCCTTCCTTGAGCGGGATCGACTGGTCCTGCTGCAGAGGGCCGTTCGGAACGCTGTCCACATGTGTCAGCACGCGGTCGGGTGGGCGAAAGTGCGAGATGAAAGCGACATCCATGCCCAGATGCTTGCGAATCGCACGCAGCATCCGGTCCACGCCTTCGGCGCAAACGCCGGGGCTCATCAGCTGGGCAAGATGGTGATTCCCTTCGACAACGAATTCCGTCGACTGCATGCTTCCTCCTGATTTCAGTCAGCTTGCGCGGTTTTGGGTTTTTTATTTAATCGCGAACGGAGTTAAATGTGAAGAAATGTATGCAGATCAGATGTAAATGTCGAAAATTGTTAGAGATTGTTGGTTGATGGCCCGCAGCAGGCCGCGGCGCAGTCCGACAAGGAGCGCTGGCCGAGTCCGGCCGAAATGAAAAAGCCCGGCATCTGCGGTGCCGGGCTTTGTGGACTAGCGATTTTGATAGCGGCTCACGCATGCTATTCATAGAATTTGAATTGATTTCCAAGGAAAATCTATGAATATCGAGCGTATCCAGCTCCGCTTTTGGTAGTGCCTCAGGCCTGCTCGGGAGTCAGGCGCTGCCAGCCTTGCGGTGTCACGCGCAGCACCTCGGCGCGGCGGGTATGGGCATCGATATGCCAGTCGCTGAGCACGATGCGCCACTGCCCGGGTGCGAGCTCATGGTCGGCGGGGCGATGGGTATGGCCGTGGATCAGCCACGGGGCTTGCGCGGCCTGCATCCAGGTGGCGCACATCTGCGCATCGGCATCGGCATAGGGAGCGCCGGACTGCTTGCGCTGCTCGCTTTCGGATCTGGCGGAGCGGCCCAGGGCGCGGCGCGCGGCCAGAGGCTGGGCCAGCAGCTGCTGCTGCCAGGCGGCCGAGCGGGAGAGGGCGCGAAACTGCTGGTATTCGACATCGTCGAGGCATAGCGCATCGCCGTGGCTGAGCAAGATGCTGGGGCCGGCCCAGTGCAGCACCGTCGGGTCGGCCAGGCCGGTCACGCCGCTTTGGCGCAAAAACTCTGCTCCCACCAGAAAGTCGCGGTTGCCGACCATGAAGAACAGCGGGCGTTGTCGTGCGGCCGCGCGCAGCACGGCAGCGCATTCGGCTTCGAAGCTGTCCGGTTCGTCGAGAGCGTCGTCGCCGACCCAGACCTCGAACAGATCGCCGAGCAGGAAGACCGCATCGGCCGTGCTGCGCGCCAGATAGTCGCGCCAGGCCTGCACGGTCTGCGGCTCGGACGGTTGCAGGTGCAGATCGGAAATAAAATCGATAGCTCGCCAGTGCGGCGCAGCCTGCAACTGCGCTACATGAGGCAGGGTAGTGCGAGGATCTGAATTCAGCATGGATTCAGTCATTTGAAAAAGTACGCAGCCTGAAAACAATAACGGCCCCGAGCGAGAGGCGGCAAGCAAGGGCCGCCCCGCAGCGAGGCCGTCGTCCCCCTCCCGACGAAGAGAGAGGGGGAAGGCGCGCAGCGCCTCAGGGGGTGATTACAGGGCCACTGCCTTGTCGATCACCACGGCGTCGAAAGGCACATCGTCGTGGAAGCCCTTGCGTGTGGTGCGCACCTTCTTGATGGCGTCCACCACTTCCTCGCCCTTGACCACCTTGCCGAACACGGCATAGCCCCAGCCCTGGCCATTGGGTGCGGTGTGGTTCAGGAAGCCGTTGTCCACCACGTTGATGAAGAACTGGGCCGTGGCGCTGTGCGGATCGTTGGTACGGGCCATGGCGATGGTGTACTTGTCGTTCTTCAGGCCGTTCTTGGCTTCGTTCTCGATGGGAGCGTCGGTTTCCTTCTGCTTCATGTCGGCAGAAAAGCCGCCGCCCTGAATCATGAAGTTCTTGATCACGCGGTGGAACACGGTGCCGTTGTAGAAGCCCTTGTTCACATAGCTCAGGAAGTTCTCGGTGGACTTGGGCGCGTTCACGGCGTCCAGTTCCAGGGTGATCACGCCCTGGGTTGCGGTATCGGCTACGTTGATGGTCACGTGCAGTTCGACTTGGGGATTGCTCATGTCTGTGCTTTCTTGAGGTTTGACAGAAAGGGCGCCGCCGCGAGGCCGCGCCGCGTTGTTACTTGACTTCGGTGGCTGAGAGAATGGTCACGGGCGTCGTGGGCACATTTTGGTGCATGCCGCGGTTGCCCGTAGCGACAGCACGGATTTTGTCCACCACATCCATGCCTTTGATGACCTTGCCGAACACGGTATAGCCATAGCCATCGGGCTTGGGTGCATTGAGCATGTCGTTGTTCACCACATTGATGAAGAATTGCGAGGTGGCCGAGTTGGGGTTGCCGGTGCGCGCCATGGCAATCGTGCCGCGATCGTTTTTCAGGCCGTTGCCGGCCTCCAGCGGAACCGGTGCGCGCGTGGGCTTTTCCCTCATCTCGGCATCCATGCCGCCGCCCTGGATCATGAAGCCGTCGATCACGCGGTGAAAGATGGTGCCGTCATAGTGCTTGTCGTTCACATATTGCATGAAGTTGGCAACGGTCTTGGGGGCCTTGGCTTCATTGAGTTCGACCACGATATCGCCCATGCTGGTCTTGAGCTGCACCTTGGGCTCGGCCTGCGCGAAGCTGGGAGCCGTAAAGATGCTGGCTGTCAGCGCAATCGCTGAAAGGGCTTTGAGGCTGTGGCGACGAAAATGCAGCATTGCATGCTCCTTGAGGTAAACCTTGGGCAGACCGGCTGCAGTGCCGGTCCGGAGGCTGGGGCAAAAGCCGGCCGGCGCAGTATGGCCGGCAGGATTGGGTGAGTGCCGAAGCAGGCCGACTCAGCGGCGCCCCTTCTGACGCGTGGGGGCGTTGACGGGGTCCACCGACTGGGCCGGAGCTCCTTCCGAGGCCGGCTGCAGCAGCTCCTTGAGCTGCTTGAGTTTGGGCTGCAGTGCGGTCGCGCGGCCGCCCTTGGCCTGGGACTGTGCATAGGCCTGATAGGCGAGCCGGGCATAGATATCGCCCAGGTTCTCGTAGGCCACGGCGTAGTTCGGGTTGTTGCGCACGGCGGCTTCCAGTGCGGCGCGGGCCTTGTCGAGCTCGCCCTGGCGCGCATAGATCACGGCCAGATTGTTATAGGGCTCTGGCAGCTCGGGGTAGTCTTCGGTCAGCTGGCGGAAGGCGGCTATCGCGTCCTCGGTCTTGCCATCGTTGGTCAGCGCAATGGCGCGCAGGAAGCGCATTTGCGGATCGCGCGAATTCTTGGCCAGATACTCATCGGCTTTTTGCAGCGCCTGCTGCGCCTTGCCGCTTTTGAGCAACTGGGCAATATCCGCGTAATCGTCGGCATAGGCACTGCCCGCGGCCAGCATGGCGGCCAGGGCTGCCACGCGCGCTGCGGTACTAAACAAGTTGCGTACAGGCATGTAGGTGCTTTCGGTGCGCCGCCAGAAGAGCTCTGCGGCGCGGGCTTATACTGGCGGGAATTGTAGCTGAGGGGTGTGCGGAGCTTGGGCGTCCGTCCGGATGGGAATGTGTCCGGATGCTTTTGCGCATTTTTCAGTCTCAGGGTATGGCAGGCACGGTTCATGCAATGCAGGCATGTGAGTGCTGCTGGTCGCCACCCTCTCTCCCTATTTCAAGATTCATGAGTTTGCGTATCTACAACACGCTGTCGCGTGCATTGGAAGCGTTTTCGCCGCTGGAAGCCGGCCATGTGCGCATGTATGTCTGCGGCATGACGGTGTACGACCTCTGCCACCTGGGCCATGCTCGCTCCATGGTGGCCTTCGACGTGGTGCAGCGCTGGCTGCGTGCCAGCGGCTATCGCGTGACCTATGTGCGCAACATCACCGACATTGACGACAAGATCATCAAGCGCGCGGTGGAAAACGGCGAGACCATCCGCAGCCTGACGGATCGCATGATAGACGCGCTGCACCAGGATGCGGACGCTCTGGGCATTGAGCGCCCCACGCATGAGCCGCGCGCCACCGAATATGTGCCGCAGATGCTGTCCATGATCGGCACGCTGCAGACCAAGGGCCTGGCCTATCAGGCCGGCAATGGCGACGTGAACTACGCGGTGCGCAAGTTCCCCGGCTACGGCAAGCTGTCGGGCAAGTCGCTGGACGAGCTCAATGCCGGTGAGCGCGTGGCCGTGGCCGACGGCAAGCTGGACCCGCTGGACTTTGTGCTGTGGAAATCCGCCAAGCCCGAGGAGCCGGCCGATGTGAAGTGGCAGAGCCCGTTCGGCGAAGGCCGTCCCGGCTGGCATATCGAGTGCTCGGCCATGGGCTGCGCTCTGCTGGGCGAGAGCTTCGACATCCATGGCGGCGGCGCAGACCTGCAGTTCCCGCACCACGAAAACGAGATCGCCCAGAGCGAAGGCGCGACGGGCCAGCCGTTTGCCAGGACCTGGATGCACAACGGTTTCATCAACGTGGACAACGAGAAGATGTCCAAGTCGCTGGGCAACTTCTTCACCATCCGCGATGTGCTTCAGGAGTACGACGCCGAGACCGTGCGCTTCTTCGTGGTGCGCAGCCACTACCGCAGTCCGCTCAACTATTCCAATGTGCATCTCGACGATGCGCGCGGCGCCCTGAAGCGTCTGTACACGGCGCTGAGCCTGGTGGCGCCCGCCGAGGTGCAGATCGACTGGAGCAGTCCCTACGCGGCGCGCTTCAAGGCGGCCATGGACGAGGATTTCGGCACGCCCGAAGCCGTGGCCGTGCTGTTCGAGCTGGCCGCCGAGGTCAATCGCAGCAAGTCGCCCGAGGTGGCGGGCCTGCTCAAAGCCTTGGGCGCGAGCCTGGGCCTGCTGCAGGACGACCCGCAGAAATTCCTGCAGGCGGGTGCCGCGGGTGTGGATGGTGCATCCATAGAGGCGCAGATTGCAGCACGCGCAGCTGCCAAGGCCGCGAAGAACTGGGCCGAGGCCGACCGCATCCGTAAGGAACTGCTGGAGCAGGGCATTGTGCTCAAGGACTCCGCCGCGGGCACGACCTGGGAAGCTGCGGCCAAGGGCTGAAGGCTTTATGCAGAGTCCCATCAACCATGCGTGCCATGTGAGGAGTCGTACATGAGTGCGGCCAAGCATCTGGACACCATGGAGTTTGAACAGCTGCCGCTGGTGGTCGATCTGCCCGTGCCCGTCGGGCCCGAGGCGCCGCTGCCGGTAGCGCCTCTGGGCTCCGCGGCTCAGGCGGAAGCGGCGTCCGCGGCCGGCAAACCTGTGGCGGCCGCCAAGGCCGGTGTAGCGACCAAGGCTGCGGCACCCAAGATCAGCCTGGCGCTGCCCGAAGGCGTGCCCGCCTATTGGGCCGAGGCCTGCCGCCAGCTCATGCGCCGCGACCGCGTGCTCAAGCGCCTGATTCCGCAGCTCAGCAGCCAGGCGCTGCTGCCGCGTGGCCGGGGCGAGGCCTTTGCCACGCTGGCGCGTTCCATCATCGGTCAGCAGATTTCGGTCAAGTCGGCCAAGACGCTGTGGAACAAGTTTGCCAAGCTGCCGGCCGAGATGAAGCCCGAGCTGGTGCTCAAGCTCAAGGTCGATGATATGCGTGCGGCGGGCCTGTCGGCGCGCAAGGTGGACTATCTGGTCGATTTGGCGCTGCATTTCACCGAGAACCGTCTGCGCATGGATGAATGGGCAGAGCTGAGTGACGATGTCATCATCGCCGAGCTCATGTCGATTCGCGGCCTGAGCCGCTGGACGGCCGAAAATTTCCTGATCTATTACCTGGCGCGGCCCAATGTGCTGCCGCTCGATGACGCCGGTTTGATTCAGGGCATCTCTCTCAATTATTTTTCGGGTGATCCTGTCAGTCGCAGCGATGCCCGTGAGGTTGCCGAGGCTTGGAAACCGTGGTGCACGGTTGCAACTTGGTATATTTGGCGCTCGCTCGAGGCGCAGCCTGTGGCTTGATGACATCTGTCCACTGGCCGATTGCAAGGATTGCAACAGGCTGGCACAAGGAGAATTACGTTGGCGAAAAAGAACTTTCTGGATTTCGAGCAACCTATTGCCGAACTTGAATCCAAAATCGAAGAGCTGCGCTATGTGCAGACCGAAAGCGCAGTCGATATCTCGGAAGAGATCGAACAGCTCAGCAAGAAGAGCCTGCAGCTGACGAAGGACATCTACAGCGATCTGACCCCCTGGCAGATCACCAAGATTGCGCGCCACATCGAGCGCCCCTACACGCTGGACTATGTGCGCGAATGCTTTACCGACTTTGTCGAGATGCATGGCGATCGCCACTTCGCGGACGATCAGTCCATAGTCGGCGGCCTGGCGCGCTTCAACGGCCAGCCCTGCATGGTGATCGGTCACCAGAAGGGCCGCGATACCAAGGAGCGCACGCTGCGCAACTTCGGCATGACGCGCCCCGAGGGCTATCGCAAGGCCTTGCGCCTGATGAAGACGGCCGAGAAATTCAAGCTGCCCGTGTTCACCTTTGTGGATACGCCTGGCGCCTTCCCCGGCATCGACGCCGAGGAGCGCGGTCAGTCCGAAGCCATCGGCCGCAACATCTATGAGATGGCCCAGCTGCAGACGCCCATCATCACCACCATCATCGGTGAAGGCGGCTCGGGTGGCGCGCTGGCGATTGCCGTGGCGGACCAGGTGCTGATGCTGCAGTACTCGGTGTACTCCGTGATCAGCCCCGAGGGCTGCGCTTCGATTCTGTGGAAGACCGGCGAAAAGGCTCAGGAAGCTGCGGATGCCATGGGCATCACGGCCCACCGTCTCAAGGCCCTGGGTCTGGTGGACAAGATCGTCAACGAACCCGTGGGCGGCGCGCACCGCGATCCCAAGCAGATGGGCGCCTTCCTCAAGCGCGCGCTGGGCGATGCCTTCCGTCAGCTGGCCGATCTCAAGCCCAAGGAGCTGCAGGATCGCCGCTATGAGCGCATCCAGAGCTATGGCAAGTTCGCCGATACCAAGGCGGACAATCGCTAATCAGCCGGCTTGCCCGCCGCTTGCACACAATGGCTCCTGCGGGAGCCATTGGTGTTTGTGGCGCGGTGCTGGAGATTGAGATGAATCTAGCCTCAATCCCAGTGGGTATCTGCGTTAAGTGCTATTGATTTTGGTATTTTGAAACCTGCGGAGTGGACCTGAGATGCAAGCCCTGCCCAGAGCCGGCCTGACGAATGCTTCGGAAGCTGCCTCGGCGCAGTTGGTGGACCGGGCTATCGCGGCTTTCGATCCGCCGCTGCCGCTGGCCGTGGCATTCAGCGGCGGCGCCGATTCATCGGCACTGCTGCTGGCCTGCCATGCGCGCTGGCCCGGCCAAGTGCGGGCAATCCATGTGCATCACGGCTTGCAGGCGGCGGCGGACGGCTTCCAGAGGCATTGCGAGCAGGTATGTGCGCGGCACGGCATCCCGCTCCAGGTCTGCGAGATCGATGCGCGCCATGAGACGGGACAGAGTCCCGAAGACGCTGCGCGTCAGGGCCGCTACCAGGCCTTGATTCAGGCCGCGCAGCAGGGCTTCTCGGGTGCCGATGGAGGGGGGCTGGAAGCGGTGCGCTCTCTGGCGCTGGCCCAGCATGCCGACGACCAGGTGGAAACCTTGCTGCTGGCCTTGTCGCGCGGTGCCGGCGTGGCAGGCCTGGCGGCCATGCCCGAGCATTGGCAGCGTGCGGGGCTGGAATGGTTCAGGCCTTTGTTGCGCGTGCCGGGCCAGGCGCTCAGAGACTGGCTGGGTCAGCGCGGCCTGGACTGGGTGGAGGATCCGACCAATACGGATCAGGGCTATACGCGCAACCGCATCCGCGCACAGCTGCTGCCGGTGCTGGAGCAGGTCTTCCCGCAATTTCGCAGCACTTTTGCGCGCAGCAGCGCGCATTGCGCCCAGGCAGCGGAGCTGTTGGACGAGTTGGCTCTGTCGGATCTGCAAGCCGTTGGCATGCCGCCGCGCCTGAAGGATCTGCAGGCGCTGCCCCAGGCTCGTCTGGGCAATGTTCTGCGCCATTGGTTGCGCAGCGTGCATGGCACAACTCCGAGCACGGCGCAGCTGGCGCAGCTCGTGGCGCAGATCGGCGTTTGCACTACGCGAGGGCACCGTATCCATATCAAGGTGGGGTGCGGGTTTGTGCAGCGCCGGGGGGCAATCCTCGATTGGTACAATTCTTAGGTTTTGGTCTTTCTATTTGCACGAAAACCGCCGGCGCGCCAAAACCTTTGTGACCTGCGCCGTGGCTGCTGTTTCGTCACCCTTTAGTATCCAATGGCACTGATCGTTCATAAATACGGCGGCACCTCGATGGGCTCGACAGAGCGCATCCGCAACGTTGCCAAGCGCGTGGCCAAGTGGGCTCGGGCAGGTCACCAGTTGGTGGTCGTGCCCAGCGCCATGAGTGGCGAAACCAACCGTTTGCTGGGTCTGGCCAGCGAGCTGGCTCCCAGTCACGCCAAGACCTCGTACTACCGTGAGCTCGACATGCTGGCCTCCACCGGCGAGCAGGCATCGTCTGCGTTGCTGGCCATCGCGCTGCAGGCCGAAGGCATGGAGTCCGTCAGCTATGCGGGCTGGCAGGTGCCCGTGCGCACCGACAGCAGCTACACCAAGGCGCGCATCGAGTCCATTGACGACAAGCGTGTGCGCGCCGATCTCGATGCCGGCCGGGTGGTGATCGTGACGGGCTTTCAGGGGATCGACCCCGAAGGCAATATCACCACGCTGGGTCGTGGCGGCTCCGATACCTCGGCCGTGGCTGTGGCGGCTGCGCTCAAGGCTGCCGAATGCCTGATCTATACCGATGTGGATGGCGTCTACACCACCGACCCGCGTGTGGTGCCGGCCGCCAAGCGCCTGAATACCGTGAGCTTCGAAGAGATGCTGGAGATGGCAAGCCTGGGCTCCAAGGTGCTGCAGATCCGCTCGGTGGAATTCGCTGGCAAGTACAAGGTGCCCATGCGCGTGCTCTCCAGCTTCACGCCCTGGGACATCGATCTGGAAGAAGAAGCCAAGTCCGGCACGCTGATTACTTTTGAGGAAGACGAAAAAATGGAAAAGGCCGTCGTATCCGGCATCGCTTTCAACCGCGGCGAAGCCAAGATCTCTGTGCTCGGCGTGCCCGACACTCCCGGCATCGCTGCCGGCATTCTCGGTCCCGTGGCCGATGCCAACATCGAAGTCGATGTGATCATCCAGAACATCTCCAAGGACGGAAAGACCGACTTCAGCTTCACCGTGAGCCAGGGCGACTACCAGCGCGCGGTCGAGTTGCTGCGCGACAAGGTTGCTCCTTCCCTGGGCGCCTCTGAAGTGGTGGGCAATCCCAACATCGCCAAGGTCAGCATTGTCGGCATCGGCATGCGCAGCCATGTGGGCGTGGCCTCCACCATGTTTCGTGCCCTGAGCAAGGAAGGCGTGAACATCCAGATGATCTCCACGTCCGAGATCAAGACTTCGGTGGTGATCGACGAGAAGTACCTTGAGCTGGCGGTGCGCGCTCTGCACACGGCCTTCGGTTTGGACAAGAGCGAATAATTTTCGCGACTTTTCCAAAACGCGCAAAAAAGCTGTTTACAATAGCGTCATTCCGGAAACGTGACCGAGTGGCCGAAGGTGCTCCCCTGCTAAGGGAGTATGGGGTGTAGAGCCTCATCGAGGGTTCGAATCCCTCCGTTTCCGCCAAATCAAAGAAAAAGCCTTCTGGCTTTTTCTTTTTGTTTGAGTCCTTTGGGTTCAAACAAAAAGTTGCAAAACTTTGATGAGTGCGCAAAAAACCGTGCTACAATACATAGATTCGCTGATCGCAGCAAGCAACGAAATTCAAGACTGGTGTTGACCGGTTTTGAGTCGGGATCCTTAAAAAAATACAGCCGATAAGCGTGGGCGTTTGGTGGCGAGCAGCCAGTTCTTCGGAACAAAACTCTTCGGAGTTACTAAACGCTCACAAAAACAGTAATGAGGAAGAATTGATTTCTTCTTGATTCCGTC